>CAMUJQ010000039.1 GCA_947089305.1 uncultured Clostridia bacterium | reverse complement strand
ATTGGAATTAAAAGGAGAAAAATTTGAAAATAGTAGAAAATGGAAAAAGTGTAGAACATATAGAAAAAAAATGTAAAGTTTGTGGATTGGGCGTGATTGAACATGACTTTGCGATATGTAATTATTGTGGCTGGGAAGCTGACGATTTGCAAAATAATGAACCAGACTATATTGGTGGAGCTAATGAAATGAGTTTAAACCAATATAAAAAATTTTGGAATTAAAATAAATAATATATTTTAAAACATAAAAAAGACTTACCCTATTATGCATTTAAAAAATCAGAAGAATATTATGAAAAAACTTTTAAAAAGCAAAATGAAGAATATTATATGACAAACGACCCACTTTATTATGAAAAAGAAAAAATAATTAAAGAAAATTGTTTAAAACAAAGAAGTGAATTATTAAAAAAGATTGAACAAGAAAAAAATAATAAAACTGAAGAACAAATTCAATATGAAGAAGAAAAATGTCTTAAGAAGCTTAAACTTGTAAGAAATGAATTTAAAACAGTTGGTAATTATCATATGCCGTTAATTAAAAAGCAAAATATTGATTTAGATAAAATAGATTTATGGTGTTATTCAAAAACAAAAGTTAATGATGATGAAAATAAAGACAAAACAATTCATTTTTTTACATACGACTGGCTTTTTGAAAAAGTTTATGACAATCCAGAAAAAGTTATGGAAAAATTAGATCAATATTATTGTTTGCTTAGTCCTGATTTTAGCATATTTACAAATATGCCAATGGCACTTCAAATTGAAAGTGTGTTTAAAAATCGTTGGTGCGGGGCCTATTAGCAAAGTAAAGGCTTAAAAGTTATCCCTACTGTAAGCTGGGGAGATGAAAAATCTTTTGATTTTTGTTTTGACGGAATTGAAGAAGGTTCAATAGTTGCCGTATGCACATATTATAGAGAAAATTGTGAAGAAGAATTTATGCTTGGCTATAATGAAATGATGAAAAGAATAAAACCAAGCGTTGTTATTTGTTATGATGAGCCTTTTAAATCAATGACAGGTAATATAAAAGAATTTTTGCCAACCACGTATGAATGGACAAAAGATTTAAGTTTAAAAGATTTAATTCAATTTAAATGGGAAAAACATAATAGAAATGTTTCAGGACTAGATAAAAAAGATTTTCAATTTTTTGATTATGATGATCCTTATGTTAAAGATCAAATGGTTAAATGTTCAATTTGTGGTTCGGTTGCTTTGCAAGATCAATATGGTAATGGTGAATGTAAAAATTGTGGTTGGAAATTTAGTAAAGATGAAAAAATGTATGAAGAGAAAATGGGAATAAGTTATCCAATGCTTGTATCTCCAACCACTGCAAGAGAACAGTATAAAAAAGGTTTGCCATTTAAAGCCACATTTGAGGAGTTTATAAATGGAATGAAATTTTATAGTGAAATGACGTTGACTTATAAAAATAAAATATATGGAGTTTTCTTTTATCGTGACAAAACATTAAAAGCAAAAACTTTTCAAGAAGAAGATGGACAAGTTGAATTTTTTGAAGATACAGTAAATTCTTCTTTAGTAAAATTTGATAATGTTAGTGATTTTGCAAATAAAGCGAATATAAATGGAACTTTATTAAAAGAATTATGGAAAGATGTTTCTTTTGCTGGTTTTATGTATTGCGGATAGAACTATTGAAAACTATTATAAATTTATAAAGATTTAGACTAAAAGTTAGCTAATTTACTTTTGGTCTTTTTTTATTAAAATTTGCTATAGTTAAAGTGCTTTAACATTAAATTTCATTTAACATTATTGACAATTCTTATTTTGCAAATATGCTTTTATAATTAAAAAATATTTATTCGTTTTATTTGCCAAAACAAGGTTGATTTGTTATAATGATTTATATGAAATTTGTTTCTACAACATTTAAATATTATTTTAAAAACTTTTTTAGGTTACTTTTAGTATTTTTACCCGCAACCGCTTTTTATGTTGCATTAGTTAATCCTAGTACAAAAGTAAAATTTATCATGTCAATTAATTCAGCTTCAATAGAAAATTTTGGCGAAGTTCTAAAAGTGTTTTATCCTCAAGGTTTTATGTCAATATTATATGTAATATTGTTTGCAATTATTTTTGGATTAACTTTAGCTGTGTTTACTTCAATGAATGAATATTATATGCGTACGGGTAGTCACAATGTAAAGGAAAGTTTAAGACAAACACCCAGTTATTTTTTACCATGTTTAATTATTTCTTTTATGTTGCTTTTAGCCTCAGTTATAATTAATTTTTGTTTTGCAGCAATTTGTTATTTTGCTTATAAATTAATTGTTGTAGATAAAGCCATTAAAATCAGTGCGGTTTTAGTTGTAACAATCTTTTATATTTTAACAAACTTGGTTTATATAATAATTGCAGCATACTTACTTTATACAGCAAATCATATTATGTTAACAAAATCTACATTGCTTGAAAGTTTAGGTTTAGCTAGTCTTAATTTTGATAAAAAATTCTTTGTTTATATATGCAGTTTTTGTTTCCCAATTATAATAATTGCTCCTTTATATATATTTACTCCAAACACTTGGTGGGGCACAATTATATTTGGAATAGGCTTTATTCTTGCCTTTATGTATGAAGCAACTTTAAATTTAACTACATTTTTTACATTAAACAATATCGAAAGAAAAGATATTACAAAATATCCTTTTCAATATTTCAAATAAAAGGAAATTAATATAAATGAGTTTTTTACATACAGTTAAAATATTTTTTAGTAATTTTGCACTTTGTTACAAAACTCTTTTATATAAACTAATTGCACTTATTTTAGCTGCGTCTATTGTTGCAACTTTTACTTATACTCCAATTACAAATTTATATAACTTAGGTGGCTTTGATGGTTTAATAACTATGTTTAAAGCTAAATCAATAGGAGAGTTCTTCTTATTATCTAAAACAGCAATTGAAAACTTTTCAACAGTCTTCAATATTGCTTCTAGTAGTACTAGAACAGCTATAGTTTTAGGTATTATAACCTTTGTTTTATTGTTTGGATTTTTATATAATTTAGACAAAGTTCCAAAAGCTGAAGTTATTTCTAGTAAAATGAATTCAAATTTGCGTTTGGGTTACACGGGTCAATTTTTTAGAAGAATTGGTCATAGCGCATTATTTTCTTTAGTAAATCTGTTGTATTTTATAATTTCTAGTGCTATAATAGTGCTAATTTATATTTTTCTACTTAACGTGTTATATATAAATAGCGCAGTTAGCATTTTAGCACCATTTATTATTTTTGTTGTTTTAGCTTTATTGATTAGTTTTGCTTCGTCAGTTTTTGGAACTCATGCTGCTAGTTGCGTATTAAATGAATGTGGAATTTTTAGTGGTTTGTTTAAAGGAATTGCAACAAACTTTAAAAGCTTTTTTAAAGTATTTAGCCTTAACCTTGGAATAGTAGTGTTAGGTATTTTAATAAATGTTTTTGCTTCATTAATTTCTGCTGGCGCATTGTTAATTTTAACAATACCATGCACAATTGTTTTTTACGACGTTTTGAATATGACTATTTGTTACAACCAACATGGCAATAGATATTATTTAGATTCGCAAACAATAATAACACCAAGGCAAAACGAAAGTTTTGATAAAGTAAAAAATTTAATAGATTTAATTTAATTTTAGGAGGATATTTTGACTAATAATAATGAAACTGCGCAAAATGATAACGCAAAGCTTTCACGTGCGCAAACACCAAAAAGACCTAAACATAATTTTTATAGAAATGTTTCAGGGCTAAACAATAAAGATACTAATTTACCATTAGGGGAACCAAAAGCAATAAGCAAAGAAATGGTTGCGGCATGGATGGCGGAAGCTTTAGAATTTGAAAAGAAAAAAAGTTCTGAAAAAACTGTAAAAGTGTCGGTATCAGAAACTAACTCTCCACGTATTAATTCTAATCAAACAACACAAGTTATAAATAAGTTGGAGTCTAAAACAAAAGCCAATAAAAACCTTAAAGTAATTTTTCTTGGCGGAGTAGGCGAGATTGGTAAAAATATGACGGCGCTTGAATATGGGGATGATATAATTGTTATTGATTCTGGTTTAAGTTTTCCAGATGAAGATATGCCAGGCATTGATCTTGTAATTCCTGATATAACTTATTTAAAAGAAAATGCAAAGAAGGTTAAAGCCATAATTATTACTCATGGTCATGAAGATCATATTGGTGCGATTCCATACGTATTGAAAGATTTAAATGTGCCAGTTTATGGAACACGTTTAAGTTTGGCATTAATAGAAAATAAATTAATTGAACACAAAATTAAATTTAAGGGCATTTCAGTTAAAGCTGGTCAAGCATTTAAATTAGGCGCATTTAACATAGAGTTCATCCATGTAAATCACTCAATTGCAGGAAGTGTTGCGCTTGCAATTAACACACCTGTTGGGTTAGTTGTTCACACTGGAGACTTTAAAATTGATTACACACCAATTTCAACTCCAACAAATGAAAATAGAACAACGGATTTATCTCGCTTAGCCGAATTAGGTAGGCGCGGTGTTTTACTTCTTTTGAGTGAATCTACTAATATTTCTAGACCAGGTTTCACAATGAGTGAGCAAAAAGTTGGAGAAGAACTTGATAGAATATTTAATTTAAATAAAACTAAAAGAATTTTTGTTGCCACTTTTGCAACAAACACATATAGATTACAACAAATTTTAAACATTGCTGAAAAATATGGTCGCAAGGTTGCTTTTTCTGGCAGAAGTATGGTAAATGTTTGTGAAACTGGAATTAAACTTGGCGAAATAAGCGTTAACAAGCAAAATTTAATTGATATTGAAAAAGTTGGAAATTATGAAGATAAAGAACTTTGTATTTTAACTACAGGTTCACAAGGCGAGCCTATGAGTGCGCTATCTCGTCTTGCTAGTGATAATTTTAATAAAATTAAAATCGGCGAGAATGATTGCATTATTTTATCTAGTTCACCAATTCCAGGTAATGAAAAAATGGTAAGTCGAGTTATTAATGCATTATACAAAAAAGGTGCAACAGTTATTAATGATGTATTATACGGAGTTCACACATCAGGCCACGCATGTGAAGAAGAACATAAAATTTTACATCAACTTGTTAATCCTAAATATTTAATTCCAGTTCATGGCGAATATAAACATATGATGGTTCACAAACAACTTGGAGTTAGAATGGGAATGAATCCTAAAAACATTGTTTTACCTGATATTGGTCACGTTGTTGAAGTAAATCAAAACTTTATTAAAATAAGTGAAGCTGTGCCAAGTGGAAGCATTTTAATTGATGGTTTAGGCATGGGAGAAAGTGATAGTGTTGTTTTACGAGATAGACTTCAATTGGCTGAAGATGGAATTTGCGTTGTGGTGGTTGGAATTGATTCTATAACGGGAGAAATAACAAGTGGGCCAGACTTTATTTCACGTGGTTTAATTTATTCACAAGAAATTCCTGATGTTGTAAGTGAAGCTAAAGATGTGGTTATTTCTACTATTAAAGGAATTGATATTAAATCAACTGATATTAGCGAAGTTAGAAACATTATTAGACGTAGTTTACTTAGTTATTTTTCTAAGAAAACAAAACGTAGACCAATGATTTTAACTATTATAATTCAAAACTAGGCGGTAGCTGTGAATAGTATTTTTAATCAATCTAAAAAACTTAATTTACCAATAATTTTAAATGATACTAAAGTTATTTTGGAAGATTTAATAAAAGAAAATAAACCAAATTTAATTTTAGAAATTGGGGCAGCAATAGGGTATTCTGCTTCTGTTATGTTGAATGCATGTGACACAGCTAAACTTATAACTTTAGAAAAAAATGTTGAGCGATTTAAAATCTGTAAAGAAAACTTAGCTAGGGTGGCGGGAGTTCGTGCAGAGGTTATAAATTGTGATGCAATGGAATTTATTGAAAACACAAATTTAAAATTCGATTTTATATTTATTGATGGCCCTAAAGGTCAATATTTAAATTACATAAAAAAACTTGAAAGTAAACTTAGTAAAAATGCTATAGTTATGTGTGATAATATATATTTTCATGGCATGGTTAATGGAAAAACACCTGTTACAAAAGGTGTTAGAACAATGATTAGAAATTTAAAAAAATTCAATGAATATATGCTTAATAATAAAAACTTTGAAACACAAATTTTAGAAAAAGGAGATGGGATTTTAATTGCAAAATACACAGGTTAAAGTTGAACTTCTTGCGCCAGCAGGAAATTTAAATAAATTAAAAACTGCCTTTCATTTTGGCGCTGATGCATGTTATCTTGGCTTAAAGCAATTTGGTCTTAGAGCCTTTGCTGGTAACTTTGATTTTGATGAATTAAATGAAGCAGTAAAATTGGCTCATAGTTTAAATAAAAAAGTATATGTTACATTAAATGTTTATGCAAAAAATAATGATTTTAAAGATCTAATTAAAAATATTAAACAACTTGAAAAAGCTAATGTTGATGCAGTTTTAGTTAGTGACATTGGAGTTTTAAAAGCCGTTAAAGAAAATAGTAATTTAAATATTCATATTTCTACTCAGGCAAATGTTACAAACAAATATGCTGCTATGGAGTTTGTTAAAATGGGTGCAAGTCGTGTTGTGCTTGCGCGTGAATTAAGTTTAACTGAAATTAAAGAAATTGCAAAGGAAATTAAGGGCAAGGCTGAAGTTGAAGTTTTTGTTCATGGCGCCATGTGCATTGCATATTCGGGCAGATGTTTACTTTCAAATTACTTAACTGGTAGAGAAAGCAATAAAGGTGCTTGTGTTCAAGCTTGTAGGTGGAATTATAAACTTACTCCTAGTGACCGCCCTGATGAAGACTATGAAATAGGCGAAGACCAAAATGGTAGTTATATTTTAAATAGTAAAGATTTATGCCTTGTTAATCATTTAAAAGAACTTATAGATGCTGGCGTTACGAGTTTAAAAATAGAAGGCAGAATGAAAAGTGAATATTATGTTGGAACTGTTGTAAATTGTTATAGGCGAGTTCTAAATAGCATTTATTTAAAACAACCTTTACCAAAAAACTTTAATGCTGTTGAAGAACTAGAAAAAACAAGTCATCGTAAATTTACAACGGGCTTTGCTTTTAATGATGAAAACAAAGAATTTTATGAAACATCACGTGCTGTTCAATCTCACGAATTTATTGCAGAAGTGCTAGAAAATAGTGATGGTGGTAAAGTTAAGGTTATGATGCGAAATGCTTTTAAAGTGGGAGATGAACTTGAAATTTTATCAACGTGCGAAAGTTTTCTTAAAAAGTTTAAAGTTGAAGAAATTATAAATGAAGACAATGAAAACTTAGAGATTTGCAACCGTGTTCAAGCTATTGTTACAATAAATTGTCCATACGAACTTGAGAAAGGCGACATTCTAAGAATTAAAGCTAATAAAAATTAAACACCTAATTGGTGTTTTTTTGTTTTTTAGTCAAAATTCGACAATTTAAAACATATATTTTAACAAGCATAATTTAAAAGGGAGAATTTATGGTTGTTGAAAGTTTTTTTGTGTTTTTAGCTCGTGTTATGGTTTTTTCTAGTTATGTAAACAATTCAACGAGTTTCGAAAACCCACTTAGCGAGGAAGAAGAACGAGATTATTTAATTAAGATGAAGTCAGGCGACAAGCATGCAAAAGAAATGCTTATTAAGCATAATATGCGTTTGGTGGCTCATGTAGTTAAAAAATTTTCTAATGCAGGTGAAGCTGACGATTTAATCTCCGTTGGTTGTATTGGGTTAATTAAGGCTATTAATACTTTTGAACTTGATAAAGGTAGTCAACTTTCTACTTATGCTGCAAGGTGTATTGAAAATGAAATATTAATGCTTATTAGAATTAACAAAAAACATAAAAATGTTGTTAGTTTGAATCAACCAATTGGAATTGATAAAGAAGGAAATGAACTAACAATTAGAGATTGTATTACAGACACTGAACATGACGTTTCTAAAGAAGTTGAAGATAAACTTGCAACAACAAAAATTATTGAATTTATGCAAAAAAATTTAAGCAAACGTGAATTTGAAATTATGTGTTATAGGTTTGGACTTTTAAATTATCCGCTTTTAACTCAGCGAGAAATTGCAGTTAAGCTTGGAATATCGCGCAGTTATATAAGTAGACTTGAAACAAAGGCAATTGGAATTATAAAAGAAAACTTTAATGAATTTTAGTTGTTGCTTGACAAATAAATAATTTTTATGTTATATTTACTTTACCAGTTAGCCAGACGATTGCGTGTTTTACACGAGGAAAGTCCGAGCATCACAGAGCAAAGTGCTGGAGAAATCCCAGTGAAGGTGACTTTAAGGAAAGTGCAACAGAAAACTACCGCCAACAAAAGTTGGTAAGGGTGAAAAAGTTGGGTAAGAGCCAACTAGCAGATTGGTGACAATTTGTTTTGTGTAAACCCCACTTGATGCAAGAGAGCTAGATGTTAAGGCTGCTCGCCATTTCTAGCGTAGGTCGCTTGAACTTATTGGTAACAATAAGTCTAGATAGATAATCGTCAAATACAGAACTCGGCTTATAGACTAACTGTAATAAAAAATTAAACACCACTTTGTGGTGTTTTTTTATTGCTTGCAATGAATATCAATATTGATGGCAATGGAAAAATTAATATGGTTGATCACGGTAAACTTCATGGATTTATCTCTGGTGTTCTAGAATTATTCGAAGGTTTAAGTGTTAAATCAACGCCAGTAGCAGATGATGAAAACTCCGAGAATAAAAATGTTTTAGTAAATAACACAGGTAATATTAATTCTAATAATTTTAAGTCAGATAACATCAATTCTTCTATTAGTAACAGCTCATTAACCTTGATTATTATATCGACAATAATTGGAGCTATTACAATTGGAACTTTAACAGTTTCTGCTATTACTTTTACAAAAAAAAGTAAAAGTAAAAAACAAAAATAAAAGAATGAAATGTATATTCTTGAAATAAAATTTATTTTGTTATTAAAAAAGATCACTTTCTTTTGAAGTGGTCTTTTACTTTTTTTATATGTTCAACAATAAAAAGTTTTTTATTTTTCATTTCTAGCTTTAATTTGAAACAAGTTAGTTATAATAAAATTTAAAAAAGGAAAGTACTTTTATTTTTAAGAAAAAATTATCTATTTAACTATTAAATAGTTCAAAAATTTATTTATATAAATTTAATTTTTTATGTGAGTGTTTATGTTGAAGTTTTTTTGTTAATAATTTAATATGCTTTTAAATAAAGAAACCATAGTAAAAATAGCTTTACAATTGCAAAGAAAAGCTGAACTTTCAGTTAGTGAAAAATTATTATTAAAATATTTTTCACTATATTTTTATTTAGTGTCAAGTGGCATTAAATTATATTTAAATAAATTAAATCTCAGTGATATTAAATACTTAAAGTTAATTAAAAGATGCAAGAAATTAAAATTTTTTAAAAAAATAAAATACTATCAAAATACAA
>CAMUJQ010000038.1 GCA_947089305.1 uncultured Clostridia bacterium | reverse complement strand
CGTTTTCCTGTAACTGCTGATACAAACAAAAATTTTAAATAAGGTAAAAAGTCAAATTCACGTTTAAGTTTATCTAGATATGTGTTAATTGTGTAGGCATTTTTATCAACTGCGTCCCACTTATTTAAAAGCACAATACTAGGCTTACCTTCTTTATCTACAAAACTCATAAGCTTAAGGTCTTGGTCGGTTACATTTTCAGTGGCGTCAATAACATAAACAACAACATCTGCACGTCTAACTGAATCAAAACTTCTTAGCACACTATAAAGTTCAAGTGATTTATCTTCTATCTGACTTTTTTTGCGAATGCCCGCCGTGTCGATAAACACAAATTTTTCTTTATTATAAGTTACAATTGTGTCAACACTATCTCGAGTTGTGCCAGCAACATTTGATACAACCAATCGATCTTCTCCAAGAAGTTTGTTTATTATGCTGCTCTTTCCTGCATTTGGTTTACCAATTAATGCAATTTTAAGTGGCTCATTTTCATCTTTTTCAGTATTTTTAATTTCAAAATTTTTAACAACTTCATCTAGCACTTCTGCAACATTTCTTCCATGAATAGCAGAAATAAAAAACAAATTTTTAAAACCTAAATTGTAATATTCATAAGCATTTTGTTCAAGTTCATTATTATCTATTTTATTAACACAAACATAAACAGGCTTTTTTGTTTTACGTAAAATTTCAACGGCTGCATAATCGGCTTTTGTTAAACCGTTTCTGCCGTCAAATACAAAAATAATTGCATCGGCTAAATCGATTGCAATTTGCGCTTGTGTTTGTATGTGTTTGTTTAGTGCACTGTTATCATCAAAGTCAAGGCCGCCCGTGTCAACAACAACAAATTCGCGCCCGTTCCATTCTGCGTCACTATAAATGCGGTCGCGAGTTACACCTGGAGTGTCTTCCACAATTGAAAGTTGCTTACCAGTTATTCTATTAAACAATGTGCTTTTTCCAACATTAGGGCGCCCCACAATGGCTACTAAGTTTTGCATTATATCTCCTATAAAAAACCAAAATCATCATAAAAAACTTTTGAAAAAGTTAAACAAAGAATTTAATTTCTATAGAAAGTATAACAACATTTAACGATTATTGCAAGAATTATGATTACACTTTTTGCAAGAATTTTGATTACATAATTTTAATGTTCCGTTTTTAGACATTTTATTTAATTTTAAAAGTGAAATTAACTTAATTAAAACAAATATGCTTGCAACAACTGTAATAGCAATTAAAAACGATACAAATTGTTTTGGCATTAAAATTAGTGCCACTAAGCAAGTTAAAACATAACTAAATGCAAATTGAAAACCTAGAATTTTAAATGTTTGCTTTGCGCCAAATTGTTCTACTAATAACCCCGTTGTAGAAAAACATGGAGTGTAAAACAAGGCAAAGATTAAAAACAAAATTAAAGCAGCAGGAGTAAAAATTTGAGTTAACACAACATTAGATAGCCCCGTTGCAATAAGTTCCTTCCCTACAATCCCACTAACAAGTGCAGATACGGCTTCTAAATTAAAGCCAAAAATAGATAGAAGAGCAAAAGGAATAATAGTTAAAAAAGTAATTAAATTTAATTTTGTTAAACAAAATAAAATTACATTAACAACAACTATAACGAATAAAATTCTGCTAATTAAACTTTTTAAACTATCAAAAATGTTTTTTAGAACTTGCTTAAAACTTACAAATCTAAGCGCTGGAAATTCTAAAATTAAATTGCTTGGCTCACTTTTATATTTCCTATTAAGCAACAAACAGAAAGCTAGGGCAATTATAATACAAGCTGCATAAATTAGTGAAATGTAAAAAGCTAAATAAGTTTTAGTTAAGGTAGACAAAAATAACACTATTATAGGTAGCTTTGCACTACATGGAAACAAACTTAATATGCTAGCTGTTTTTAGTCGGATGTTTTTATCTGCAATTCCCTTAGAAAATGGAGTTGCAATGCTTGCGCAGCCTAAACTCATAAGAATTGGAAAAATGCTTTTTCCATTAAGCCCAAATTTTTCAAAAATATCTTCAAAAGTAAAAGCTAAACGGCTAATGTAGCCACTGTTTTCTAAAATATTTATACAAAGTAAAATTGTGATAATTTGCGGTAAGAAATTTAAAATAATTTTTAAACTTTCAAAAATAACTAGTTGATAAAATCCATTCGCACTACCTTTATCTAACCATGAAAAAACATATCCAAGGGGAACTTCAAACAATTTTGAGACAAGCACAAAAGTGAGAAAAAAGATAACCGCCATAGTTAAAAAGAAGCATGGTATTGCAAAAAATTTATTAAGTAAAAATTTATCTAATTTATTTGTGCCATAGGCTTTGTGTGGTGTAACATAGTCACAATTTTTTAATATTTCATCAATCTTTTTATGTCTATCATGTGCACATGAAAAGCTATGCATATGCACACTATTCCCTTCTATGAGTTGCGTTTTTTTGCCGTTAAATAATACAATAGGGATTCCAAGTTCTTTGCTAAGTTTTTCTAAATTTACTTTTCCTCCAAGTTTAAAAAAAGATTTTTTAAAATTTAAAAGCAAAGTTACTTTAAAACCTTGCTCCAAAAGTTCAAGAGTTAAATATAAGTTTCGCCTTAAATTATTTAAATCACAAACATTGACAACCAAAAAATCTTTATGTTCCTTTAAAAAATTAACTGCATTTTGTTCGTCAATAGAAGTTGCCTCTAAACTGGCTGTTCCAGGCAAATCAAAATAATTATAAATAGCATCATTTCTAATGCAGGTTTTAGTTTCAACATCAACTGTAACACCAAGCCAGTTTCCAATGTGAGCATTTGCATGCGCTAGCGCATTAAAAACAGTTGATTTTCCTGTGTTTGCGTTACCACATAAAATATAGTTTTTTTGTAATTTATTATTTTCAATTTGTTTTGTTTTCTTTTTTTTACTAGATAAAAAACCTGCAATTTTCACTTTAATACTCCTTAACCAAAACATTTTCAAGCACTGTTTTTTTAATTGCCACCGTGCTATTTAAAATGTTAATAAGTAAAGTTTTATTTAGTAAACTGCTTGCTAGAATATCAACATACATACCTTTAACAAAACCCATTGCCTCTAATGTGTTTTTCTCAAAGCAGTCTATTACAGTTTCAATAACATATCTTTTTTTTGTTTTTGCTTGACTTAATTTCATATTTAAATTTTATTTTTTAAAAATAAATTTAATGCATAAAAAAATAAAACCTAGCAGGTTTTACTTTTTATCTCTTCCAAATTTCGCATTACAATAAGGACAACTCTTTATTTTATCAGTATATTCAAGTGGTGCGCCACAATTTCTACATTTAGAAATTTCTTTTTCAACTTCTACATGTTTTTCAATAACTCTCTCTATAATTTTTACTTGTTGTTCATTTTGTATTTTAGTTTTTTCAACCTTATCTATTTCGTTATTAATATATTTTTTTTCTATTAAACCTTTGTTATATAGATAGTCAATGTGTTTTTCAATCTCATTAGTGCTCAGGTTCGTTTTTTCAGCTATATGTTGTAAATCAATTCCAGAATCTTCATTAATAGTTTTATAAACTTTTATCTGTCTATAACTTAACTCAATTGCAAACGTAAAAATTACTAGCACAACCAAACATATTGCACATATATATGCAAAAATTGCTTTTTTTAAAAATATAGCAAGTAAACAAAATACTATAAACACTACTAAATCAGAAATTGTTAAAATTTTCAATATTTTATCACGTTTTTTCAATTGTTCCATACTAATTTAATTATAATTTATAATTTCAAATTTTGCAACAAAAAATAACAAAATAAATGTTTTTTAAAAATAAAAACGGCTACCGCCGTTTTTATTTTTATTTTTTAATCATATCCTCGAACTCATTAAGAAACGTCACAAAATTTGAAACATCTTTAAACTTTTTATAAACGCTTGCAAAACGAATATATCCCACTTCATCTAGTGCCTTAAGTTCTTCCATAACAAGTTCACCAATTTCTTTAGATGAAACTTCATTATTTAAACTATTATGAACTGTTTTTTTGATATTATCAACAGCTTGATTAATTTGACTCATAGAAACAGGACGTTTTTCAAGTGCCTTAATAATTCCCGTTTTAATTTTTTCAGGATTAAATGCTTCACGTGTACCATCTGTTTTCACAACTAAAATTGGACTTGTTTCAACAGTTTCATAGGTAGTAAAACGCTTACCACATTTAAGGCATTCGCGTCTTCTTCTAATTGAACTTCCGTCATCAGTAAGTCGTGAATCGTTAACTTTGCTTTCTAAATGTCCACAATAAATACATTTCATAAGTAAAATCCCTTTTTTATTTTAAGTTAGGCTCGCTTGTAGCACAACACGAAGCACCATTATTATAAATAACATCAACTAAAATAACATCTTCTCCCACTTTACAAATGCTATGATATGGAATAAAAATGTCTTGTTTGTTTTTAAAGCAAAAAAGTTTTTTTTCGCCCGGAACAACAAACCCTAAAATACGACCGCTACAACTTTCAAAAACTAAATCTATAATACAGCCTAGTCGCCTTCCGTCTTCAATATTAATTACATCTTTGCGTTTAAGTTCAGTAAAAGTTGATTCAGTCATATATTCCTCCCATAGAAGAAATATATGACAAAATCTATCATTTAATTACAATATTGTAAATGAAAGAACATAAGTTACAAGAATTGCAATAACACCAATAACCCAAACAATTAAATACACTGCTCTGTTTTTACGACGAGAATTAGCATAAAAGAAAGAAACAAAAGCAGTTACAACAAATGCTAGCATAGCAGCAACTTCTCTAAGTACTGCTAAAACCTCAATAAAGCTAAGACAGTAAGCAATTGCAATAAGACAAACTGCAAGAAAAGCTGTGAAACTAACAATTTTATTTAAAGACCAAGTAGTTGTTGTAGATGATTTTTTTGTTGCCATAATAACCTCCTTACTAAGTTTAATTTTAACATAAAACAATGTTTTGTGCAAACAATTTAATTTAATTTTTTTAGATACTCACTAAAATAGGTGGGAAGTGGAGCTTGAAAAGTAACTTTTCTATTTGTTGTTGGGCTAACAAATGTCAACTCTTTTGCATGCAACAGTTGCCCACTTAACCCCTTTACAGCTTTGTTATATACATCATCTCCAATAATAGGATGATTAATATATTTTGAATGAACTCTAATTTGATGTGTTCTACCCGTTTCTAAATTAAATTCAACAAGTGCACACTTTTCAAATTGATTTAAAACTTTATAATGAGTTATTGCTAGTTTACCTTTATTTTGCGCACACACTGCCATTTTGGTTTTATTCGTTGGATGACGTGCAATGTTAGTAACAATTGTTCCTTCAGCCTCTTTAAATATACCCTCACAAATTGCCTCATACACACGTTTACATTCATGCTTAGAAATCTGCTCACTTAGGCTTTTAAACGCAAGTTTAGTTTTTGCGACTACAAGTAGCCCCGACGTGTTTTTATCAATTCTATGCACAATTCCAGGCCTTAAACTACTTGCTTCACTTATTACTTCTCCATCTTCCTCTAGAATAGTATCCTCAATATCGTCATACCTATAAAGAAGTGCATTTACTAAAGTGTTATTAAAATTACCATTACCTGGATGTACCACCATCCCTTGTGGCTTATTTATTACAACATAATTTTCGTCTTCAAAAATTATGTCTAAAGCAATATTTTGTTTTTCTATATGAGTTAAACGATTTTCAATAAGTTCAATTTCAATTAAATCATTTTCTCTTATTTTATAACCAGCTTTTTCAATTTTAGAATTAACTTTAATAAGTTCTTTATCTATTGCATTTTTTATTTGGCTACGTGTAAGAGTAGGCACAAAAGAAAGCATTTTTTCAAAACAAAAAATGTCTAAACGAATATTAACTTCTTCTTTTGCAACTTTAAATTTTTCCATTGTTCTCGCTTTTCTTTTTTATCATTATATCTAAAATGCACCAAATAATAAACAAAATAACTCCAACAGTTATGCAAATATCTGCAAAATTAAAAACAGCTGGGAAAAACTTAATATAAATAAAATCACGCACACCACCCGTTTTGGTTATAACTGTAATTATGCGGTCAACTAGGTTTCCCAGTGCGCCTGCTGTAATAAAACTATAAGTTGTTATAAACATTAAAGATTTGCTTTTACTTTTAATAAAATACCAAGTCATCAAGCCTAAAACTATTATAGTTGTTATAATGAAGAACCAGCCCCACCCTTTTAACATGCCAAAACTTGCACCTGTGTTATAAACAGGATTTATATAAAAAAAATTTTTTATAACTTCAATTATTTTATCTTCTCCAACATATTTAAAAATTAGAGTTTTAGATAACAAATCTATAAAAACTAATAGTGCAACAATGATTGGGGCTAAAATAAACTTTTTTTTCATATATATATATTCTAAACAAAAATAACAAAAAACAAAAGTAAATAAAGCATAAATTTAAATTTTTTACACAAATTAAATATATGAAAAAAACAAAATCAAAGTTAAATACATCTATTTTAGGTTATAATAAGGCACAAACAGATTTTGAAATTGACCGACTTAACAATAAAATAAAAATACTTGAGGGCGATGTTGCCTTTTTAAAGAACGAAAAAAGTAAAACCAACGAATAAGAAACTCTGCCTAGCTATGTAGAGTTTTTTTATTGCATTGCATACGCGTTAATAAAGACCAATTTAAGAGAAACAAACTTACATCAACATTAAAATTTATATGCTCAAAAACAGCAAGCACAAAAAAAGCATTAAAATGCCTTTTTAAAACAAGTTTGGCAATGTAAATTTATATATTTCATGTACATCTTCAATTTCAATAATGAGCGCGTCAACTTCCATTAAAGATTCTTCATGCTCCATTTCAATTAAACTTACAATACGCGCTATTTTTTCGCTAATTGGCTTTATTTCACTATACATAATAAAAACTTGCATCCACTTCATTTCTTCTTGCCAAGTTTTTTCCAACTCTACAGCTTTTTGCATAGCCTTGTCAAAATCATTATCTTCCAAAATACTTGCAAGTTCTTTTGCTTCAACTTCTATATTATTAAAACTTCTATTAGTAAAAATTATATCAAGAATGCCAATTGTAATTAAAAACACAACCACAAGACCAATTAAAATTTTACGCACTTTGTTTTTCCTCCTGTGAACTAGGAATTTCAACTTCACCCTCTACAAACTTGTCCCCTTTAATTTGTAAATATGCTGAACCTGTTTCAGTTAAAGTAAAAACGCAAATATCTTTAATATTAATTTTTTTGCCCGTTAACTTTAGCACAAAATCTTTAATATCTTGTTCTGTTAAATTATAGTCATCAAGTGCCCTTCCAATTACTTTCCCAAAGGATACCACAAGCACAGGTAATTCAGGCGCAGGTTTAACAATTTTTAAATCTTCATTCACAACAGGTGCAAGATTGCTTTTAGGAATAAAACTAACTGACCCATTAGTTTCCATAATAGCATATTCAACATCGCTTAAGTTAAAATATCCGCCTGTGCGCAAAGACTCTTGTAAATCGTTAATATTAATATTAAGTTTTTTTAAATTCTGATATTCAACTCCATTAGGACTAACTAAAACTATTGGTGTTCCAGAAATAATTTTTCTTGCTACAACAATTTTATTAGATAAAAAACTTAACGCAAAATGAACAAGTAATAGCGTTAAAACGGGTAAAACTCCACTTAAAAGCGGTAGAGTGTGTTCACTCATAGGAATTGTTGCAAGATCAGCTATAATTAATGTAATAACAAGCTCAAAGGGTTGCATTTCTCCAATTTGACGCTTTCCCATTAATCTAACAACAAACAAAACAACCAAATAAACAATTATAACTCTTAATATATTTAAAAACATATTTTAAGTTTTGTCTATCTTTAAAATTTTAAACTTTTCCATCATAAGATTTTGACTTTTTATTTGCAAAAGTTCTAACCATTGCAAATCTAAAACTTTTTAACATTTTTAAGCAATCGATAAATTTAAATGCATGTAATAAGATAGCAAATAAAATCAAACTAAGTCCACCACAAATTAGTGCAGCCACAAAACTTCCTACTTTTAAAATTAATATGTTGGATAAAAACTTTCCAATAAATCCCGTTAATAAACTAAATATCAAAAGGGTTAAACAAGGTTTTAATAATTTAAATTTTTGATTTACATGTTTTTTAATCATCACTAAATTAAGCATAAAACTAATCAAGGAGCACAACCCCATGCCAACAACTAAACTCATTCCCCCACCAATTAGTTTAGGCAAAAACCAAAGAGAACCAAACAAAAACACTGCACCAATTAGATAGTTTCTCATGCTTTTTACTTCTAACCCTAAACTGTTTAAAATTGCACTACTCATATTAGACAATCCAATTGGAACCATAATAATAGCCGATTTTGCTATCAAGTTTCCGGCATCTAAACTATTATAAACTACAACCCCAATTTCTTTTCCAACACTTATAAAAAGCGGAACAAATGCAAAAGAAATAACTAAGGTTATCATAAGTGTGCTTCTAATTTGACCGTGCATTTTTTGATACTCTTTTTTTATATTAAGTGCACTTAAATCAGGAACAAGGGCTGTGGCAATACTTCCCGTAAAAGTCCCGGGCAAAAATAATAATGGCAAAACCATTCCACTAACTATACCAAGCTCTGCAACAGCTTGAGCCTCACTAAGCCCTGCGCTAACAAGCCTTAGAGGCAAAATAAGGGATATAAGCGGAGTAGCTAAACTTCCAGCAATTCTCACAAGTGTTATTGGCGAACTGCTTTTAATTAAAGGCAAAAAGGCGCCTTTAGGAGAATTTAACTTCTGCTTTCCACTAAAATAAAATATTAAGGTAATAATGCTTGAAACAACAACAGCCACTGAATATGAAACTGCCGTCATTTCAGCTTTTTGTGAACTTAATGCAGGCAATAAAAATAAAACAATACACATTACAATTCGCAAAACTTGTTCTATAAATTCAGTAACTGAAACTTGAAAAAACTTTTTTCTCCCCCACATGTTACCACGCACAGCCGAATAAATGCCATCAAAAAATAATGCTGGCATTAAAAATAACAAAATGGTAAATATAGTTTTTCCATATGCCATTTTAAAAATAATAGGTTTAAAAATAAAAAGTCCACATAAAACAATAACAGAAATAATAACGCTAGCAATAATACCACAAGTTACATATTTTCCGCCCGTTCCCTTACCTATTGCAACTGATTCACTTGTGTTTTTTGATATTGTGAGCGGGATTCCACTACAAACCGCTGTTTGCATAATTCCAAATATTGATAAAGCAATTGTGTAAATACCTAAAATTTCTGCCCCGAGTTCACGACTTAAAAATATACGAAATAAAAAACCTAGCGCTCTGGTTAGCACTGAAAATATTGTTAAAATAAAAACTGCTTTAAACAAATGTTTTATTCCCATATATTTTAA
>CAMUJQ010000037.1 GCA_947089305.1 uncultured Clostridia bacterium | reverse complement strand
GAGACACAACGAGAATTAAAGAAACCTTCAGTAAATGATGCTGTTTTCATTTCTAATAACAATTCATTACAAAACCTAGATCCTACAGAAATAGAAAAAAAACAAATTGAAAATGCTTTTAAGAGCGATGATTTTAATTTGGAATTTAATTATGTATCTACCCCACTTAAGTTTGATAGCGTTGCCAAAAAAGCGATAATTGAACAAAAACAATTTGAAAGAAACACTCTAGATAAGAGATATGTTATTTCTAATAGCACAAAATGGGCAAATATTAAAATTCCTAGCAAATTTTATAATTCTAATAAATTGAAAATGTTAAGTTTATTATTGTTAATTCCATTTTTAATTATTGGTTTTGTGAGTACTTATCTAGTTGCTCATTTTACAGAAACTGTATCTAAAAACTTATTTAATAGTTATTATTTATGTATTGCTATATTTTCTATTGTATTTATTTATTTTTTGTTTAATTTGTATACCTGCCCAAATAAAAAAGCTATATATAAAAAGAATTTGAGCGTTTTATATGCATTTATAACTTCAGTCGTTTTAATAATAGGTATTATAGCTATATTTAATTTTAGACATAATGTTGGATTATTTAATAATGTACTTTCCTATTTGTGGCTTAATCCTTGTATTTTATCCTTTGGAATCACCATATATTTTATTTTAAAACAAGCAATTTTATCTTCTAAAAAAGTTAAACTTAAACAAATTTATAATTAAAAGGCCTTTTATTAGGCTTTTTTCTTTTTAGAAAACTTTTTAATAAACCAATTTTGTATTTTATCTTGTTTTTTAATTAAAATAATAAAACCTACAGCTAAAACAATAAAAATTGCAATCCATATTAAAATGTAAGGCCAAGTAAATGGAATAAGCTTACCGCCTGTAAAATATGACCAAACTAAAATGCCAATTGGTCTAGTTATTAACGAAACTATTAGAAAATAAGAAAAACTCATCGTAGTCATTCCAGCTATTATACAAATAATATCATCTGGAAAGAAAGGCAGTAAGAAAATAATTGGAAGCAAGAACTTTCCTCTTTTTTCAAGTGTTTTACGCCACTTTTTTGTGTTTTCCTCGCCTACAAGCCATACAGCTAAACTTTTACCAAATAATCTTCCAATGAAAAAGGCTATAATTGATCCAATTAAAATACCAATACTGCTATATATAAAACCCCATAGTGAGCCATATATTTGAGCACCTACCAAAATTGTTGCTGCACCAGGAATTGGTGAAACAATAACTTGAGCAATTTGTATTGCAATAAAAACCAGAATGCCTGCGCTTCCTGTTGATAATATAAGTTCTTTTAATTTTTGAACACTACTGAAAACATCTAATAAATTATATCTTTTCATTATTGTTAAAACTAAAAAAATACAAAAATAACAAAATATTGTAATAGAAAATAGTTTATGAAAGTTGTTTGTTTTATAAAATATTTTTGAGACTAAATAAATTAGCATAACGATAGTAAGAACGGATGTGTGTATAATAAATCTTAGTGTATTTACGCTGCCATAAAAATAAAGAAATTCGAATATTGTGATTACGAAAAATGATGCAACAACAAGAATGCTTATAATATTTGATATTAAATTTACCCTATTCTTTTTCTTCAAAAACGATTTCCTTTAAAATATAACAAAAAAATTTGTTTTCTTATAAATATTATGGCTATTTTTTACTAAAAATACTACAGATTGACTATATTTTTTATAAAACAATTTACAAAACATATATTTTGTGATATAATTAAACATAATTTAAGATTAGTCCTACTCGGAGGTGTTTGCGAGTGTCAAAGCCCGTGTTGGTTGTAAAAAATTTAACTAAATATTATGGAGAACGTATTGCATTAAATAATGTATCTTTTTCTATAGGCGAAGGTGAAATATTTGGCTTAATTGGTCCAAACGGTGCTGGTAAAACAACTGCAATAAAACTTATAACTGGTCTTGCAAAAATTAGTTCAGGTAGTGTTACAATTTTGGGTAATGATATTGTATCTAATTTTGAAAAAGCTATTTTAAATGTGGGTGGAATTATTGAAAATCCTAACTTTTATAATCACCTTTCAGGTTTGCAAAATTTAAAATATTTTGCATCACTTTATGGTAAAATTGACATGAATAGAATTAACTATTTAGTTAAAGTTCTTGCAATGCAAAACAGAATAAAAAATAAAGTAAAAACATATTCGCTTGGAATGAAACAAAGATTAGGAATTATTTGTGCATTAATTAATAAACCAAAATTGCTTATTTTAGATGAGCCATTAAATGGTTTAGACCCTACTGGAATTATTGAAATGCGTGAATTTGTTAAAAAAGTTGCAACAGAAGAAAAAATAGCTGTTTTAATATCTAGTCATATATTAAGTGAGGTTGAAGCGCTTTGTGATACCGTTGGAATTATTAAAAATGGCGTTTTAATTGAACATCAAAATATAACAGATTTACAACGAGGAATAAAAGATAAAGAAAGATTTGCAATTTCAGTTAGTCACCCAAATTTTGCTGCAAAAATAATAACTAAACAATATGCTAATAAAAACGTTGAAGTTGTTGGTAAAAACGTTATTTTACAAGCTTCCTCACAAGAAGTTCAAGATATTTTGAAATTTTTAATTACTAATAATATTGGAATATTTGGAACACGTACTGTTACAAAATCACTTGAAGAAATTTATTTTGATATGGTAGATAAAGAAAATAAAGAAGGTATTTTATAGTAAAAATGAAACTTTTTAGAATAACAAATAGTGAAACAAAAAAGATTTTAACTCGTCCAAGTTTATATATTATGGGCATTTTTTTGGCTATACTTTTAGTTTTTACTGCTGTTATTTATAACCCTACCCCACTTGAAAATTCAACAAAAAGTTATCAAGCATTAACATTAAATGGTGTATTATCTCCAGATGAAGTAATAAGAAATTTTAATACTGTTAAAAATTCTTATACTGATGCTAAAGTTAGTGATTTGGGTGCAGTAATAAATTTTTATAGTAATAAAACCTTGGATTTTTCAACTGTATACTCAAATAAAGATGAAAATTCAACTGCAATGGCAAAATTAAATTCTGCATTCATTGCTTATTCTGCAATTGATTCAAATGATAAATCAATTTATGAAGGAGCTAAGAAAAATTTAGAAGAAGCTTACACAAATTTTAAGAATGAATATAATAAATTTTTTAGTACTTCCTACCCTATTATTCGAATTACTGAAAATGACAAAGCTGAAATTGAGAAAATTATCAATTTATTAGATAATCATATATATCAACAAATTTTAACAATACCTAATCATAACACTTTAATTAATACGCTAACCTCTTCTAAATTAATTACTGATTTACAAAAAACTTTATCTAAGATTGAAAATATTGAAATTGAAAATGAAGTTTTAGCTGAATTAAATAATATAAATAATTCAATTAAAAATAAGCTTTCTGAACTTGAACTTAATATAAATAATAGTGAAACTGTTGAAGAGATACAACTTAATGCGGCAAGATATGTTTCTGTAAAAACAATGGGCGAAAGATTAATTGGAAATAAACTTTATCTTGAGCTTGTTAAGAATAAAAGTGATTATAGTGTAAATAAATTAAACGCTTTAAATACTAATCCATTTGTTAATGATAAGCAAGAAGTTTTCTTTAAGAATTTTATTTCTGAAAATATAGCAATAGATTCATACTTATATGAAAATAATCAATATGACTTTGAATACAATCGCAATTTTTCTAAATTTTCAATTATGGGTAAAGATGCGCAAGCTTTTGATTATGCTTTTTATTCTATGGAATTAATTGCCTTCTTTATCATTATGTGTGCATGTATTACAGCGGCAACTTCAATTGCAGGCGAATATACTAGTGGAACTATTAAAATGCTTGCAGTAAGGCCATATAAGCGCTCTAAAATCATTTCTAGCAAGTTTTTATCCACTCTCCTACTAACTTTCTTACTGTTATTACTTTCAGCTATTATAGTTATTATAACGGGCATTATAAACTATGGAATAAACTTTACTTCAATTTTAACTGTATTTAATGGTGGTAGTGTATTTGTTATAAGCCCTATATTAATGTTTATAATTTACTTTTTAACTATTTTAATTAAAGCAATTGTATTTATATCTATTGCAATGATGTTTAGTGTACTATTTAAAAGCGTTACACCAGCAATTATTGTTAGTTTGCTCACATATTTTGTAGCACCTATCTTTACATCTTTTGTTCCTTTAGTTCCTGTTTTAACATTCTTACCTTTAATTAATATAGACTTATTTAAATTCTTTGGTAATCAGTTTATTGCAAGCTCTGCAAGTCAAAACTCATTTGTGCAAATATTCACAAGTCAAAATTTTCTATCTAGTAATATTTTTATAACACTATCTTTGGTAATCGTTTCTATAGCATTATGCTTAATAACAACTTTTGTATTATTTAAAAAACGTGATATATAATATAAAAAAACAACTTGAAATCAAGTTGTTTTTTTTGCTAATATTTTACTATAAAACCTGACTTAACTAACTGTGACCAATATGATGCGTTAGAATAAGACTCAAAGTGACTTTCTTTTACTTTTATTACAATATTTGAATTATTTGCTTGTAATGAAAACATGTTATCGCTTCCTTCTGGAGCTGCACCTTGCATAATTAAAGTAAAGTTATTTAAATTTGTAAAAGCAAAAGAGCCTATTTTATTTATTGTTTCTGGTAGTGTTATTTCAGCAACGGTTCCAGGTAAATCTCCAAAGGCATTAGCACCTATTTCCTTTACAGTATAATTTTTACCATTTACTTCAATTAAACTAGGAACTGTTACATTAGTAGTTTTATAATCAGTATATATCAAGACACTAGCAACATTGTTTTCAGTATCTAATGTATAATAGAAACCGTTATTATAGTATACATTATTATTAAATTCTGTAACTATATTATAATTCATTAAAGCATCATTACTTGTGAAATCGCCTAAATATTCTTCATTAACTTTAATTTCTAACATAATTGGAAGAGTATAAGAGATTTGCCCAGACTGTTCAAATACGCCATATTCAATATTTCCTTGTGCAGGACAAGCACCATTAAATGTTACTTTAATTAGTTTGTTACAAAAAGTGAATGCATTCATTTTAATTGAAGTTATTGAAGCTGGTATTTCAATTTCAGTTAAATTAATGCAATAACTAAAGGCTTCTTGACCAATTGTAAGTAAATTATTTGGTAATTCAACAGTTACTAGTTTTCTACACTCTCTAAATGCACTAGCACCAATATCAGTTATTGAATTAGGCATAATAATTTTATTAATAGCACATCCATAAAACGCATTAATACCTATTTCAGTGATTCTATAATTTTCATTATCTATTTCAATTTGTTCATCTAATGTTATTTCAGTAGCATCTCCATAATATGCAAGTAAAGTAGCCATATTTCTTTCTGGATATAACATATAAGCTGTTGTTTCAGTAAAATATAAATTTGTATCAGATAACTCAGTTACAAAACAATTTTGATAGTTTTGGAAAATTTCTTTATATGCATCTAGATGTTCTGGATCAACTTTAATTTTTAAATTTTGCGAGTCATATCCAAATACTCCATATGGATCCATAATTTGTGCAGGAGGTGCACCTTTAAATGTAACTTGTTGAAGTGCTTTACATTCTGAAAATGCTCCAGACTCTAAAATTTCTAGTCCATTTGGTAGTTCAACACGCAATAGTTTATAACAATTATAGAATGCGTTAAGTCCAATTGACTTAACAGAATCAGGAATAATAACACTAGTTAAACTGATACAATTACTAAATGCATCTTGGTTAATTTTTGTAATAGAACTTGGTAAGTTAATTTGTTTAATTAATGTGCTATTCATTAATCCAGTTGGAATTTCAGTTAAGTTTTCAGGTAGTATTATATTTGAAATTTTTGTTTCACTAAAAGCATAACTACCAATTGATAAGCAATTATTTGGTATTTTAATTTCTCCAGACAAACCCGAATAAGCAAATGCATGACTGCCAATGCTTATAATGCTTTCTGGTAAATTAATTGAAGTTAAACTACTACATCCATTAAAGGCATAATTTCCTATTGTTTTGATAGTATTAGGTAGTGTAACACTTGTAAGTTTTTTACAATTATAGAAAGCGTTAGCATCAATTGCAAGAACAGTGTAATTTTGTCCATCAATTTCTACTGAACTTTGTATCTCAATTGACTCAGCATTGTTGTTAATACTGTATACATTTGCAATTTTTTTATTATCATCGATAACGTATTTAATACCATCTTTTTCACTAAACCTAACTGAAAAGTCTCCAGTTATGATATTGTCTTTAAAGATTGACCAATTACTATTTGAAACATATTCATTATAATATCTTTCTTGTACTTTAATTTGAAGTTCACTAGGACAATTATTAAATATGTTGCTAGAACTATTTTCACTTGTTTGCATTGGGATTTGTGGTGGAAAACCTAACATAGTCATATACATCAAGTTTTTACAAGCAGTAAACGCTTCACTGTTAATTTCAGTAACAGATGATGGAATTGTAATTTCTTGTAAACTGCTACATCCATAAAATGCACTACTCTTAATTGTTGTTAAATAATTTGGTAAAATTACTTCAGTTAAATCTCTACATCCACTAAATACCTGAGATTCTAAAACACTTAAATTATCAGGCAAAGTAATTGTAGATAATTTTGTACCACTAAAAGCGCCTATACCAATTTGATTAATGTTGTTTGGTAGTATAATTTCAGTTAGTGAACTATTAAGAGTGGCAGCACTTTCATCTTCACCAGATACAGCATAACCAGCTTGAAATGCAAAATTTCCTATTGACTTTAAAGTTTGAGGTAACGAAACAGATTCAAGGTATTTTGTTCCTTCAAAAGCATTATTTTCAATGGTAGTAAATCCTTCAGAAATAACCACTGAAGTTATATTTGTATCTTTAAATGCTTTTGCTGCAATTGTTGTAATTGGTAATGTTTCACTTTGATATTGAATTGAACTAGGCAATACTAATTCTGTTAAACTATTATTTGCAAGTCCAGCAATTTTAGCTGTTTTATGTTTTTCACTAATTGCATAAACATAGTCGTCAATTGTTGCATAAATTAAAAATTCATCAGTAAACCTAGCTTGAGCTTCTCCCCAACCTGTGTAACTTAAATAATCTTCTAAATATTCTGTTTCAACTTTTATTTGTAAATTAGGATTTAATTGATAACCAAATGGATTTCCTTGAACAGATGGAAGCTTTCCATTGAAAATAACTTTTGTAAGAAGCATACAATTAGCAAATATAATATCTTCAAGATATATTATAGTTTCTGGAAGAATCACTTCACTTATTTGTGTATTTTGGAAAGCAGTAGCACCAATTTTGTATAATCCATTGTTTAGTTCAACATATTGAAGACCTGTACAATCTTGGAAAATAGCACCTGCAAGTTCTCTTAAACTGCTAGGCAAATAAACATATTCTATATTAGGACAGTTCATAAAAGCAGCGTAATTGATAAAATGTAAAGTATCTGGGAATCTTACAATTGATTGATATATAGGATTAGTAGAATCTGAGTTATCAATTCTATCTAAAGAAGAATTCATTCCTTTATAAATAACTCTTTTTAAATTATAACAGTTTGCAAAGGCGTTATTTCCAATAGAAAATACTTGATCACTTAATACAACTTCCTCTAATGTTCCTAAGTTAGCACATATATTGTTTGTAACTCTTGTTAAACCATTTGGTAATACAAGTTTTCTTAAATTAGAAAGCATTTGTAAATCTTGATTAAAATTATCATATACATGATTAACAACATATGAAATACCTTCTTTTATTATATAAGAAGGCATAATAAGCTCTTCAACATCAGGGCCTGTGTAATTAACTACTGTGGCTTTATTAAAGCCTTCTTCAAGTGAAAAAGTCCACCCTGCAAACTCATAATAACCATTTGACTCGTTCATTATTAAACTGCCACTAATTACTGTATCATTATCAAAAATAATGTAAGATGTTTTATCATTAACTTCAGGTAAATTAATATCTGGCAAACTATTAGTAAAATCTGTTACAATTTGACCATTATTATATAAAGTACTCCAGTTTTCAGCAGTTTTAAAGCTATCATCTAATTCAACTGGAATTTTAAATTGAGGACCATCTTCAGCAACAATAAATGAATCAGCTGCAATTTTAATTAGAGTTTTACTTTCAACAACATATGGATTATATTCAAAAGATACCTGTTTTAAATTTGTACAGCCTAAAAATGCTTTACTTTCAATTGATTTTTCATCTGAATTAGGAACGTGAAGAGTAATTTCAGTTAAACTTTCACAATTTTCAAAGGCACTAGCCAAAATAGATGTAATATTAACAAGAGGAATTCTTTTTAGACTTCTACAATTATAAAAAGTTTTTTCTTTAATTTCAATTGGACTAATAGTAATTGGGGAATAGTCTTCACTTAAAATGTTTTGTAAATTTACACAACCGCTAAAAGTTTCACTGCCCAAGTAAGTTATATCATAAGGCAAATAAATTTCTTGCAAACTAGTACAATTTTTAAACATAGCATCGCCATAATATGTTATGTGCTCAGATTCATAGTTTGTTATAACATTTTCTAAATTTGAACATTCTGCAAATACTTCACTTCCACATATATCAAGACTTCGTGGCAATTTAATAAGCTTTAATGATTGACAATTTTTAAATGCAGCATTTCCAATATTACTTATATAACCAGGTAAATAAATGAATTTTAAATTTGGACAGGATTCAAATGCGCTTATGCCAATATCTGATGCATAAATAGTTAAACCTTCAATAGTTTGATTTTGATAAAAAGTTTTTTCTTCAATTATTCCTGTACTTATCCAAACATTTTTAATGTTATACGTATCAATGAAATTAGCTTCAGTTGTTCCCACTGTATCATTTGTATATTTAATGCTAATAGAATCAATTGAACTTTGTGACAAAATAGTGTTAATATTTGATAATACATTTCTACTTCCAACAGTAATAGATTCAAATTCTACACCCTCAAAAGCATTTGAACCAATAGTTTGATTATCATTAAACTCAAAAACCTTCAATTTTGAATTTTTAAATGCAGCATTTCCTATTGTTTGTATACTAGGTATAGAAACAGTGCTTAATTTTGTACATCCTTCAAAGAAATTATTTGGAAGATTTGTTAAATTTGGAGCATTGAATGTTTCAAGATAAATAAAATCTTTAAATAAACCTTGGCATTCATCACCTAATGTTGTATTTGAAATTTGTATGGAAGTTAATGAATTCTTTAAATATTCAAAACCTGTAAAATTTGAAAATTCTGTGAATTTATTTAACTCTACATGCTGCACTTTTAGGCTATCAAGGGCATACTTGCTAAAACTTAAAGTTGTTATATCGTCATAATAATATTCAGTATTAAAAGACTCTACATATACTTTTAATATAGTCATATCGCCTTCTGCATTCATTCTATATGCTGAACCGT
>CAMUJQ010000036.1 GCA_947089305.1 uncultured Clostridia bacterium | reverse complement strand
CTAAACCATTATCTCGTTGAAAATTTTTGACAGCTTGTGCTGTTTTTGCCCCAAAAATACCGTCAATAGTTCCAACTTCAGGATAAAGTTTGCTGTATAATTTTTGTTGAAGATATCTAACATCTTCCCCACGCATTCCTTGTTTTAAGTTGTTTCTGAGGTTGCGAGGAGTTGGTTGAACGTAAGTAACTCCAAAATATTCACAAACACCTTCACAGGCACCTTCCCCAACTGCTTGTTGGAAATCTGGGTCTAACATTTGTCTAGCTTCTAAAAAGTTAGTCATAAATCCTGCTTCAACAATTGTGCTTGGACAATTAACAGCATAAAGCATATAAGCATTTAAGGTTTTAACACCACGACCAAGACGAGGTGTTCGCTCTAAAATATTATTATAAACTCTTGTTGCCAAAATTCTACTTTGTGAAGCAACAGAAGAATATGTACTATAAAAAGTTTCTAATCCTCGCGCACTATTAAATGTGTTACCATCCCCAAATGCATTATAAGCAAAAGTTACAAGCGCATTTGCTTTTGCATTATTAACGCGTCTTGCTCTTTCTCCTAAGGTTACATCTGTTTGTTCAGGTTTAACATCAAAAGTACGAAAACCACAGCGTCTGCAAGCTTGCAAAAAATATCCTTTCGCAGCTTGATTAAACTCATTTTCATAAAAACTTCTATTCACATAAGGCATAATAGGCGTACGTTTACCAGGTGTTGGTTGTGGAAGTAAACCGTGCTCGTCATTCCCAGCAATTAAAAGATTTGCGGGATTTGTAGCGAGTGTAGAAAAAATATTATTCATATAAAACTCCTTTAACTAAACATATTTATGTTTAAAAATATAAAAAGTGTGATAAAATTCGACTTTAAACATAAAAAAAAGCAAATTATCGTTTGTGTTTTAATTTGCTTTAATTTAATAATGTGTTATTATTGTATTATTGAGTTTATAAAAGAGAGCTATTGTTTTGAAAGTCTTAATTAAATTTATCTGTATTTTAATTTCTATAATAGCTTTACCATTTACTTTTAGTTATTTTTTGTATAAAGAATTTAAAAAGGAAAAATTAATAAAAAGAAATTTTTAAAATTATAATATTGTTTTAATCTAATTTTTTTTTGCGCTTACACCTGTGCTTCCAAAGCCACCTGCAGCGCGAGATGTTTCATCAAGCGTTGAAACTTTTTTTAAATAAATTTCAACATTTGCCTTTTCACTATTTTTTAACATAAACACAATTTGAGCAATTCTATCGCCTGACTCAACTATAAAATCTTCGCTAGAAGTATTAGTTAGAATAACAGCCACATTTTTACCGTTTTTTATTAAATCATTATTTGCCTTAATGCCTTTTTTTGCGGCAAGACCACTACGTGACCTTATTTCACCAACCATATAAGGAGGCAAATCAATAGTTAAACCCGTTTCAATTTTGGCAGTTTCTCCTGCTTTAATGATTTTTCTTTCACTTGCAACAATGTCAACACCAGCTGCGCCATCTGTTGCGTAAAAAGGAATTTGCGCGTTCCCCTCGCCTGTAACTTTAATTGCATAAGGCTCTTTTTCATTAATGTCAGCAAAAATTACTTGTTCAACTTTGTTAAAAACACCTTTTGCAACAACATCACCTTCACCTAATTCTATTTTAAAAGAATGTGGATTATAAACTATAACGCCAACATCTCCACGGTAGTCGCTATCAATTGTTCCCGGTTCATTAACAATGTTTAAAAGTCCACCTTGAACATTATAATTTCCCGCATTTCTAACTTGCAATTCAAAACCTTGTGGAACGGCTATTTTAAGTCCTGTGTTAATTATTGTGCGCTCTTTGGGATTAATTGTATAAGCTTTGTTTGCACGCAATAAAATAATTTCATTTTTATTTATTCCATTTGATTCAACTGCTTTAGATATAATATCGTCTGAAATATACGGCACTTTAATTTTACAATTTTTCATAAGTTCTCCTATATGTAAATATTAACATACATAAAAATTGAAGTCAACAATGTTTTTTCTTTGACTATTAAAAATAATTTTGCTAAAATGAAAATTAAAGGAATACATTTTTATGAAAAACATAATTTTAACAGGAATTAAACCTACAGGCACACCTCACATAGGCAACTATTTTGGAGCTATTAAACCTGCATTAGAACTTGTAAATAATGAAAATAACATATGCTACTTTTTTATAGCAGATTATCACGCGCTTACAACTGTTGAAACGCGAGAAGAATTAAAGGCTCACACGCTTGAAGTTGCATCAACTTGGCTTGCTTGCGGGCTTGATCCAAATAAAGTTGTGTTCTATAAGCAAAGTGATATAAAAGAAACTTTTGAATTATCAACAATTTTAACAAATGTAACACCAAAAGGCCTTATGAATCGCGCTCATGCATATAAAGCTAAATGTGAACAAAATAGCATAAGCCAAACAGATATTGATGATGGCGTTAACATGGGACTTTATAACTATCCAATTTTAATGGCAGCGGACATTTTACTTTTTAACACTAATCTTGTTCCAGTTGGACTAGACCAAAAACAACACATTGAGATTGCTAGAGATATTTGCACCTATTTTAATAACAAGTTTAAAAAATGCTTGACTATGCCAGATGGTTTAATTACTGAAAATGTTGCCACTATTTTAGGTTTAGACGGACGTAAGATGAGCAAAAGTTATAATAATATAATTCCATTATTCTGCACTGAAAATGAACTTAAAAAAATTATTATGCGAATTGTAACAGATAGTTCTCTTCCTAGTGAACCAAAAGGAACAGATAACACAATATTTAATTTATATAAGCTTTTTGCAACTAAAGAACAAACTGAAGCCTTTAAACAAAAACTTGCTAGAGGCATTGGCTGGGGTGAGGCTAAAAATGATTTATTTGAATTAATTAATTCATATATTAAACCAATGCGTGAAAAATATAATTACTATATGACTAATCCACAAATTGTAAATAACATTTTGCAAGACGGTGCAAACAAAGCTCGCCAAATTTCAAAAGAAACAATTAAACGCGTTAGAACTGCAATCGGCGTTGAATAAAAAAACACTTTAAAAAGTGTTTTTTTAATTGTTATTTAAATAATATTTCAAAATATATTTATCACGAACAACAACAAAATTTGTGCTATATAAACTTTCTTCTATATCGTAATTAGAACCATTTAAATTATAAACACAATTTTCAACTAAATCTAATGCTTTTTCAGGCTCAGCCCATATAAGTTTTGCACCTTCTGCTTTTTCTTTTTCTGTAAGGTTTAATTGCCCTAAATCTTTTTTTACTTTACCTACAAAAACATAAGAAATTTGTTTAAAATTAGATCGACTTTTTCTCTCTTCAGTATAACCCGATTTTTTAATTATCTCAACTTCACAGCCAGTTTCTTCTAAACACTCTCTTAAAAACGCCTCTTCTGGTGTTTCGCCAGCATCAATTCCACCACCTGGTAATTTATACTCATTCATATTAATTTTGTTAAAAACAGCAATTTTTCCATCGTCACGCAAAACAATTCCTCGTGACGCATATCTAATTTTAGGATTTTTTAGTTTTAATTCTTTAAGTCCAAAATCTTTATCAGTAACCAACTTAATACAATGCATAATAATTCTCCTATATTATATATTATAATAAAAATCTAAAAAACGCAAACTTTTTGACGACCTATATTCGCTTACGCTCATATAGCTCGCATTATAAACATGTACGAGTAGTCAACCTAATCACACACTCCGTGTGTTATTTTTTATTACCAAATTTGTGCCCTCAAATGCAAGCATTTTTGTTCACAATTTGCTTCCCACTCCACACACCTTGACCTATATTCGCTTACACTCATATAGCTCGCATTATAAACATGTACGAGTAGTCAACCTAATCACACACTCCGTGTGTTATTTTTTATTACCAAATTTGTGCCCTCAAATGCAAGCATTTTTGTTCACAATTTGATAATAAAAAAACGCCCAAAGGGCGTGTTTAGGTTGGCTCCTCGTGTAGGATTTGAACCTACGACCTATCGGTTAACAGCCGAGTGCTCTACCGCTGAGCTAACGAGGAATATTTAAGTTGACTTTGCTAGTATAACACATGTATTTTTTGTTGTCAATTATTTTTTACTATTTTTATATGCTAAAATTTAATTTTTGTTTAATTAAAAAAGCATTGTTAAATGCTTTTTATTTTTTAATTCCAATAGGTTTAAGAACTGATTCAATTTTTTTAATGTATTTTTCGTTACCTGTTCTCTTCGCTGCTTCTAACATCTCTAGTTGTTTTTCACGTGCTAAATCTGTATAAGCACAAACATAATACATATATTTTGCACTATTTACTTTGCTGTTATTTTTCATATATTCTAAAATTGTGTTTCTTTGTGCTTCTGTCAAACTTGGAACCGAACAATACATTTCATATATGTGAAGTAAATCATCTGTTGCCATCATTGCATTAAACAATCTATCAATGTTAACTGGCTGACAATATTCCATAACTTCATTAATAAACAATGGGTTTTTTGATTTTATTGCATCTTCTTCTGCTTGTGCAAAATTTTCACGATATTTTTCTAATTTTTGTGGAAGATAATCATCACGTAAACAATTATAATACCTATTAAGATCTAATTCACTAAAAGGTTTTTCAAGTTCTTTGTTTTCAATATAAGCTTTAATCCATTTTTTATTATTAGTTTTTAGCATGGCTTTAGTCATTTTGTCAACGTCAGTTCCCTTAACACACTCTAAAAAATAATATTCAATTTTAGCTAAATCATTAACTGCAATTAATTCTTCAAATTTTTTTAAATTAAAATGTTTATCGTGGTCTGCCATACAAAATGCAAATTCGTAACAGTGAATTAAATCCCCCGTTGCAAACATTCCATTTTCTAAAATTGGCATAATTTCAGGATGATCTGAATGTTTACAAAATTCAGCAAAATCACAAATATGATATGGATTTTGAGATTTTGCAACAGCTATTGCAATTTCCTTTATTTTATTAATATCGTTTGTATGGTTGCTATAATCAATAAGTAGTGCTAATTCTTCGTTTGTCATAATTATCTCCTTTCCTATGTTTTTATTCTAGAATTTACATAGCTAAAAGTCAATACCCCTTTTCCTATTAACAATTTATAATAATTTAGTATAACAAAAAAAACTAGAAAAATCTAGTTTTAATTTTTTATAATTTAGAAATAAAATTTCCTGAAACTTCTTCATAAAGTATATATTGTTTTTGAGTTAGTTTATTAAGGTCAAAATCAAAAATTAAATCTTTAACAAGTTGATATTCACTTAATCTATAATATAAAATTAACATATGAGCAATTTTGCAACTGTTGCGGTCACTATTTTTTTTTGCAAGTTCAGCTGCAGCTTCATATTCTTTTTTAACAATTAACTTAACTATAAAACTTTCAATTTTTGTTTTGCCCGCAAAATATCCTAAGGTAAACAACAATAAACAAGTAACCCCTAATATTATACTAACACAATAGCAAATAGCTGGATTTATAACAATAGTTAAAAATGCAAACACAAGTGCAATTAAGCCACAAAGCGCGCCAAACACGTTAAAAAGCGTGCTATTCCCTCCTTTATAATTAGGAGTTGCACTTATAATTTTTTTAATTAGCATTGCATCATTTATATTTTCAGGCTTAGATATTAAAAGTCTTGTCTTCTTTTTTTCTTCAATTTTTTTTGCATTTGGCAAATCAATATCTTTATAAATTGCTTTACAAAAAGGACATTCAAGTGTTTCAATATTAATATGTGCCCCACATTGTGGACATAAATTTTTAGGTTTCATGAACTATCTCCTATTTTATAGAAGAATTATAACACACCAACCAATATTTTGCAATAATTTTTTATATTAAAATATGTCAAATAAAACCAAGCATTCTTACTATTCATACTCTTTTATAATATTACTTATTCGTTTTATCATTCCTCTTAATTTCTTACATTCTTCTTCTAATTGTCTTTCATTTAAATTTATTTTTACAGGATAAATTGCTTTTGGCGGACGACCTTTTCCTCCTCGGAAATTATTATGTGGAGGGATTTCACCATTTTCAATTTTTAAAATTAAATCTATTAATTCACTCTTTGCTTTATTAGTTGAACTTTTTACACCAATGCCACGTGCATAGTTTCGCAGTTCATAAATTCCCATGTTTTCATAAACTCTAATTTTTTGATTTTCATTTAAATTTTTCATTTTCTCTCCTTTTTAATATTACATCAATTTAGGATTATGTGTCAACCAAAAGAATGATGTATAATCCTATAAATTTTAGTTAATAATCTAAACTAAACATATGGAAAATAAATTAATGAATTTAAATGAAGTTGTAATAAATCGAATTAGTAAATATTTAGGAGAACAAAATTTAACACAATATGAACTTTCTAAGCGAAGTGGAATTCCCTATGCAACAATAAAAAGCATTATGCAAAGAAGAACAAAAGGCACTGACTTTAAAACTATAATTTTGTTAGCAAAAGGTTTTAATTTATCTCTTAGTGAATTTATAGACGATAAACTTTTTGATGCAGACAATCTTGATATATAAAAAACAAGCTTTTTTTAATGTAAAAAAAAGCTGCTCGGGCAAATTGTGGAAAGTTAAAATTGCTAAAACCAGTATATAGTAAGCTCGCTATAAGCTACCTTGTGGCACATTTCGTTTAACCTTAATGCTGCTGTATTCCTACCCTGACATGGTTCAATTAATTAAAATTGCACAAGACTTAAAGGTCAACACCTAAAAATATAAAAATTATTAACATTTTTAAACAGTCGCCAATTTGCGTTCGGTTCCGCAAAACAGATTTCGGATACAGGGCACTGTTAGCTCCCCACCTAGAACAGCTTATTTATTGTAACACATAAAATATAAAATATCAAGTTTTATTAAATATTTTTTAGTAAATTAATTGTCGTTTTATTGTAAATATGATAAAATAACTTTATTAAGGGAGAAACCTCGTGGAAGAAAAAGAAATTTTAAATTCAGCAAGATTTTTATCAGCCTATAACACAATAGATTATTCATTAAGAACAATTTTTAATCAAAAACGCAGCACAAGTTTTTCTGATGCCGTTAGACGTGCTTCAAAACAAAATAGTTTAGTTGCAAAATTTGAAGATGATTTAATTGATTTTGGTCGCTTACGCAACAGTATTGTGCATACTGGCAATGTTGAATATGTTTTAGCAGAACCACATGATGAAGTAACAGAAAAAATAGAAAAAATCGCAAAAGTGCTTTCTACTCCACCCCGCGCTCTTACTGTAGCAAGAAAAGAAATAATTGGTGTTGAACATAATGAAACAATTTCTGAAGTTTTAAAAATTATGCATGGAACGGGTTACAAAAATCTACCAGTATATCAAGATGAAACAATTATAGGGGTTGCCAATTTAAGTTATATTGCCGTTTCTATTGCAAAACAAGTTTTTAACAAAGAGGATGTTAATTCCTTTATATTAGATGCTCCAATTTCTACTGTTTTAAAAGATAATTCTGTTGAACCATACTTTACTATTAAAAGTGAAAAATTAACAATAGATGAGGCTTTAACTTTGTTTTATGAAAACAGAAAACTTATGAGCATTATAATAACAAAAAATGGCTCATATTTAGAAAAGCCTATAGGCATTTTAACTAATGGTGACATTATTGAATTAAATAAAATTATTGACGAGTATTAATTATGAAAATAGCAAATTTTACAGATTATGAATTAATTGAGGCCGGCAATGGCAATAAATTTGAAAGATGGAAAGATGTTTATCTTCTCCGCCCCGACCCACAAGCAATTTGGCAAATAAATTTTAAAGCTTGTAAAGATTATAAAAAACTAAATGCCATTTATGAACGCTCTTCTACTGGCGGAGGTGTTTGGAACACTATTAAACCTTTTAAAAACGAATGGATTGTTAGTGACGATAATCTTGGACTCAAATTTCTTGTTAAACCAATGGGTTTTAAGCATACGGGCTTATTCCCTGAGCAAAGCGTTAATTGGAACATCCTTTCAAACATTATTAAAAGTAATATTTCAAAGAAAGGTGAAATTAAAGTTTTAAACTTGTTTGGCTACACAGGAGCAGCAAGTGTGGCGTGTTTAAAAGCAGGCGCAAGTGTAACCCATGTTGATGCTGCTAAAGGCATGGTAGATCGCTTAAAACAAAATGTAAGTTTAAATGGTTTAAGTGATAAAAAAATTAGATACATAGTAGATGACTGTGAAAAGTTTGTAGATAGAGAAATCAGGCGCGGAAATTATTATGATATTATCATCATGGATCCCCCTAGTTTTGGTAGAGGCCCAAATGGCGAAACTTGGAAACTAGAAAATAATATTTATAAATTTGTAGAAAAATGCGCTAAACTTCTATCAACTTCTCCACTCTGCTTTTTAATTAATAGTTACACAACAGGTTTACAAGCTGTTGTTATGGAAAATATTTTAAAATTAATTTTAAAAGATAAATCTGGCAGTTTTGAAAGTTATGAGTTGGGTTTAAAAGCTACAAACTCAAACATTATTCTCCCTTGTGGAACAAGTGCTTTATTTATTGCAAGCGAAACTAAATAAAACTAAAGGAATGCATTATGAAAATTGAACCAAAAATAATTTATGAAGATAATCATATAATAGTTGTTATAAAAGATCACAACATTCTAAGTCAAGGTGACGAAACAGGCGACGAAAGTTTGTTAGATGCATTAAAAGATTATTTAAAAACAACCTACAATAAACCTGGCAATGTTTATCTTGGGCTTGTTCACCGCCTAGACCGTCCAACTGGTGGAATTATGGTTTTTGCAAAAACCTCTAAAGCCGCAAGTAGACTTAGCGAACAAATTCAAAATGGCGAATTTGAAAAAACATATCTTGCCGTTTGCGTTGGTGCATTTAAAGAAAAAACAAATGTTTTAATTAACTATTTAGAAAAAGACGAATCTACCAATGTTGTTAAATGTTTAAGTTTTAATAAAGCAGGTAGCAAACGTGCTGAACTAAGTTACAAAGTTTTAGAAGAAAAACAAAATTTAAGTTTGGTTGAAGTTAATTTACAAACTGGTCGAAGTCACCAAATTAGAGTTCAACTATCTAACATTTCTCACCCAGTTTTTGGCGACGTTAAATATAAAGGCGACATCAAAAAAGGATACAATTTAGCACTTTGGGCATATAGATTAACATTTGTGCATCCAACCACAAAACAAAAAATGACGTTTGAAGTTATGCCCGAAATTACTGAAATCCCTTGGAATTTGTTTAATAATTATCCAAATTTAAAAGTGTAACTTTTGTTACACTTTTTTTAATATTGACTAAAAACGTGTTTTGTTGTATAATTAAATTATAAGGAAATAATTTATGGAACACTTAAAAGTAACTCAAATTAAAGATAACAGCGAATATGTTTTGTTAAACGAAAAAACAAATTTAACCTACTCTTTTATTTTAGAGTTTCAAGGCATTGAACCACCACATTATGGCGACATTCTTTTGTTTCACAGTGATTTGTTAAATTCAAAAAGTGAATGTTATTCTCACTTCTACTCTTTTGGTGCAATTGATAGCCCTTATGGACGTGACAAAAAAAACATTGACCCACGCGAATTAATTGGGCTTCACACAAAAGAAAATAACATTATTTTAAAAAGGATTTATGGATAATGCAAAAAGACCTTGAAATTTTAAAAAAGCATTTTGGCGAAAAATTTGCACATTTATGTAGAACAATGTTTCCACAAATTTTAGATGTCGAAGGTTTACTTTCTAAAATTATTTTAGAACATATTGCACCAAGCAAAACTTTAGTTGACGATTTAGAAAATATTCAAAATTTAGATAATTTTAAAAATTATATTTATAATTTTGTTGATGTTGAAAAAGATAGAATTCAAGAAGCCTCAAACAAAACACCTGAACAGATTTTAGACGAGGCTGGCTACACACTATACAAGTGTGAAACTGAGGAAGAAATTCAAGCGTTTAAAAAATATTATGCACCTACAACCAACGACCACTATAGCGAAGCACTTTGCACCTTTAATGGTGGACGACTTAATCACCGATATGTTTTTTGGATTGTTAAAAAAAATGTAGACGAAATTAAACGTGAAAATTTTAAATCTCCACAACGTGAGGACGAATATAGCACAAGCGTGCTTTCAATTCAATTTGACAAAGGAACAAGAAATCGTGTTGAAATAATTTCACGCTACAACCACAATGTAAATAATCCAAATTCAACTTACAACAATAATTTAGATAATATTGCTCCACGCTTAACACAAGCATTTGAACAAACTTATGGCTTTAATGTTTTAGGCTCTGATAAATCCCCTCTAACTTTGCCAAATTTTGTTTTAGCAAGTGATGGAAAATATTATAAATTTAATGTAGAAAAAAATGGACAATATTATTGCGAAAACAATGTGATAATTAAAGAAAATGGTAATGTTGTAACTACTCTACTTGATACAAGTCAATATTTAGTGTTTGACACATTTGTGTTAGATAAAAAACTTGAAAAACGAAGTGATAGCATGAACACTCCTCGCCCTAAACTTTTTGCGTATGATGACAGTTTACAACAATCAAAAAAATTTGTTGATATTATAGGAAGAATAGACAAAGTTAATGTTGTAAGCGAAAAAGACGAACAAGGTAAAAAAACTGGAAATCAAATAATTTCCATTTTAAACGAAAACGGTTTTACTATAACAATAAAAATAGATAAACATAATCGTATGATTGAATATTGTAACCCCGAAATTGTTGACGTGCCGGATGCTTTTTTACAAATGAATAAATATTTAAAAAAAGTTAGTTT
>CAMUJQ010000035.1 GCA_947089305.1 uncultured Clostridia bacterium | reverse complement strand
GATTGGTATACCGATGTTTGCACAAAAACCAAACTAGTAGATTACGGACCTTGCAAAGGCACAATGATTATGCGTGAATATGGCTACGCAATTTGGGAATTGTTCCAAAAGGAATTAGATGCAAGAATAAAAGCAACAGGACACAACAATGTGTACTTTCCTTTGTTTATTCCATACAGTTATTTTAAAAAAGAAGCCGAACACGTTGAAGGTTTTGCACCTGAACTTGCTGCTATAACAGAATTTAGAGGTGAAAAACTAGATGACCCTATGGTTATTAGACCAACAAGTGAAACTGTTATATGTGAAGCATTTAGCCGTTGGGTTAAAAGTTATAAGGATTTACCTGTGAAAATAAACCAATGGGCAAATGTTGTTAGAATGGAAAAAACCACGCGTCCATTTTTACGCACAACCGAATTTTTATGGCAAGAGGGACACACTCTCCACCGCACCAAAGAAGAGGCTGACGAAGAAGCATACAAAATGTGGAAAGTTTACATTGAATTTTGTAAAGACATTTTAGCATTACCACTTCTCGCCGGACGTAAAACTGAAAGCGAAAAATTTGCAGGTGCTGAATACACTTTAACTATTGAATCTGTTATGCGTGACGGCAAAAGTATGCAAAGTGGAACTAGCCATAATTTTGGTCAAAAATTTGCAAAAGCGTTTAATATTAAATTTTTAGATAGCGACGAACAACTTAAACACCCTTATCAAACAAGTTGGGGTTTAACAACAAGACTAATCGGTGCTATTATTATGGCTCACGGTGACGAACGTGGACTTAGACTTCCACCATACGTTGCACCAGTTCAAGTTATTATTGTTCCAATTGCAGCACACAAAAACCCAAGCGTTGTAGATAAAGCAAATGAGATTTGTGAAAGTTTAAAAACACAAGGACTACGTGCCCAAGTAGATAACACAGATAATGCTCCAGGTTGGAAGTTTAACGAATGGGAAGTTAAGGGCGTTCCTATTAGAATTGAAGTTGGGCCAAAAGACCTTGAAAACAATTCTGCCTTTGTATTTAGACGCGATTTAAAAACAAAAGAACAAGTTAACTTAAAAGACTTAAATAAATATGTTGAAAACCTTTTAAAAGAAATTAACGCAACTTTATATAACGAGGCCGAAAAAATTATGAACGATAAAATTGAAAAAGTTTGGGATTATGAAGAACTTACTAACACAATTAAAAGCGGCAAAGTAGCACTTGGTGCTTGCTGTTGTGAAGCAGAATGTGAAGCAAAAATTAAAGCCGATATGCAAGCAACTGTTCGTTGTATTCCAGAAGCACAAACAATGGAAGTAAAACGTTGTGTTTGTTGCGGAAAAAGTTGTAACAATAATGTGTTTATTGCAAAAAGTTATTAATTGGAGTTATAAATTATGAAAATTAAATTAACAACGGATAGTGCAAGCGACTTAACTTTAAAAGAAGCAAAAGAGCTTGATTGTCATATCATTCCCCTTGTAATTGTTCTAGGAGATGAGGAATTTGAAGATGGTGTTAACATCAAAAATGAACAAATTTTTGAATATGTAGATAAAAATGGAATACTTCCAAAAACCTCGGCAACAAATGCTTTTACTTATGAAGAAGTATTTAAAAAATATGCTAAAGATTATGATGCCGTGATTCACATTGCTCTTTCTAGTGGAATTTCAACAGTTTGCCAAAATGCAAAAACTGCTGCACACAACTTTAACAATGTTTTTGTTGTTGATAGTTTAAGTTTAAGTAGTGGCCTAGCATTACTTATATATAAAGCTCGTGAACTTGCAAAAGAAGGTAAAAGTGGTAAAGAAATTGCAGACATATTAACAAAACAAACAAGTAAAGTTCAAGCAAGTTTTGTTGTTGAAACGCTAGATTATTTGCGTAAAGGCGGAAGATGTAGCATGCTTCAAGCTTTGGGCGCTAATGTATTTAAAATTAGACCAAGCTTAAATTTAATAGACGGAAAAATTATTGCAGGCAAAAAACATCGTGGGAAACAAATTGAAGTTGTTAAAAGTTATGTTGAAGATATTTTAACTACTCACCCTAATGCTGACAAAAATTTATGCTTTGTAACTCATTCTAAAATTAAGCCTGAATATACTGAGATAGTTAAAGAAGCAGCTAAGAACTTTGGGTTTAAAACAATTTTAGAACGTGAAGCTCAATGCACAATAACAAGCCACTGTGGCCCTGGCACGATTGGTTTATTATATCTTGAAAAATAAAAAATAAAATACTCTACTTAGAATAGTAGAGTTTTTTTATAACAATAATAATTCTAAATAAAAACTATGCTAATCTAAGCATAGTTTTTTTATTAATTTGCTTGGCTTTTTTTAATAATTTTTGAAGCATCTATATGCATACTAAAAGAAGAAACATAACTATCATAGTGGGCATCTGGCACAATGAATTTCTCAAGTGCCGTGCAACCATTAAACCATAGTCCTAAGGCAGTAAATGTAGGCTTAGCTCCTAAAAATTCAACTGATACTAAACTAGTACAACTACTAAAAAGCATTTCACCTACTTCGGCTATACTGCTTGGAAATACTATGCTTGTTAATTTGCTGCAACTACCAAAAGCACCATTTCCAATTGATGTTACACTTGACGGTATAGTTATGCTTGTTATATCTCTTCCATTAAAAGACCAAGCATCAATGGCTTTTACTGAAGTTGGTATTTTAGTATTTATAGCCCCAAAAATTAACTTATTATTTGATTTTTGAATTATAGCATTACAATTGTTTCTACTATCATAAACTGAATTTTGAGGATCCACTGAAATACTTTCTAAACTATTACACCCTGTAAATTGAGCAAAACCAATTACACTAACATTTTTTGGAATATAAACGCTTTTTAATTTACTACAAAACATAAATGACGTTCCACCAAATCTTGTTAACTTCTCTGAAAATGTAATATTTGTTAGTTGTGTGCAAGAAACAAATGCCCCATCTCCTATGTAAGTTTCAACTTGACTGCTATTGTTTTTAGAAATAGTAATAACAGTTTTTAAATTAGAGCAACTATTAAAAGCATAATTACCTATACTCACACCATCTTCTATAGATACTTTTTGCAAGATAATTTGCTTACCAAAGGCGCTATTACTAGAATTCCCATCTGCAATTTTTGTTACAGTATATTTTTCTTTATTAATTCTAAGTATATTGGGAATATAAAGTTCTGAAACCGTCAAAAGCATTCCACTAATTTCAACTGTTTTTGCAACATCATTTTGGTTACTAGTTCTCAAGTTATAACTTTTTGGAGCCAATGGGTCAGTATTTGTTATTTCCCAATTTAAAGTTCCCGTGCATGTAGCACTTTGTTTTTTATCTGCAATTGCAACTTTAATGTAATAAAGTTGAGTTGTTTCAGGTTCAACAATTATATTATCTTTTTCTTCTATATAAGTTGTACCATCTATTGAGTATGAAATCGTTATATTTGTATCATCATTTGTTGTATCTATATAATTTGGCTGTATGTAATATTCAAAAACATTTGTATTATCAAAAACATATTTAAATACTACAAAAGTGTTTTGTTGCGTTAACTCTATATTTCCATTCGGTTGCAAAGCTAAATTTGAATCCTCTAAATCTAAAGTTTTGCCACCACTAGAATCCGTCATTTCCACCTCTGTGTTTCCTATTATATAACTTGCTTTAACGCGACCTTTTACACCTTGAGACACCGTGTAACTTATATTAATGTTTGAATTAATATCCTGAGTATTTAAGGCTAAAACTGCCACTGTAGCTATTAATCCTAAAATTAATGCTATTGCAATAACAAAACAAACAATTAAAAATTTCTTTTTACCTACAGCAGTCATCTTTATACTCTCCTTAATAGGATTATACCCCCCCTCCGAACAATGTCAATAATTTTATCCACAAAAAAAGAAGTTTTAAAAACTTCTTTTTATTCTACAACTGAAAGCATCCAATTAAATGCACCTGAGAAAATTGCATTTTTTGCACTATCTAAAATAGATACCTTTATATAACAAAACATTGTTCCGTTATTGGCAGCTACCATAGAAGTTTGATTTAATTCTCCCATGGCTAATGTATAATCAGCATCTGCAAGTTCTATATCTGTTGTTCTAAGCGCATATTCAACTTTTACATTAGTATCTTTTTTATCAGTATCTTTATATGTTATTGTTGCATTATAGTTTTTTTCTCCTGTGTTTGTAAACGCATATTTAAAAACTATATATCTTTCATCTGAAGTTAAAATAATATCGTTTGTTGGAGATAATGTATAAGTCTTTCTATCGTCAACACCATTAAACTCTAACTTATTTTTATTATCTTTTGTTTTCATTGCTATTGGTGTTTTTTTATTTTTGGTAAAGTAACTTGCTGAAGCCGTTCCATAAACTTCTGTAACAACATACTCAACATCAACATCAGGATTATTCGGTTTTTTACCAAGAAGCCAAATTAATAACCCAACTACAACACCAATAATCACGATAATACTTAAAACTATTGCTATAATTTTATTTTTATTGGCTTTTTCAATCATAATAATTTCCTTTTAATCAATTACATATTCAATTGCATAAGCTGACTTTGTATTATCATCAATTTTTACCTTGTCAGAAATATCAACGCTTGCAACAACTAATACTTCGTTTTTAACTGCTAATACTGGAAGTGAATCTCTAAGCCTTGCTGGAACCTTTTTCTCATTTAAAAAGCTTTTTAGTTTTTTTGTTCCGCCACCAAACTTGGTTATTATATCACCTTCTTGCCTTTTTCTCCAAACGGCATTTTTAGGAATTTTTGTGGTATCAACCAAATGTACATTTGGTTTTAATTCTAAATTAACAGATTTTTTAATATAAATTGAACCAAAATTTGGTATGCTTGTTTTACCTGTTTTAAATTTATATTCATCTACAATTGTTTTCTTTTCTTGACGAGTAATTATAATATATTCATATTCTTTAATAGCCTTAGAACCACCTGGCAAATCTATTCGAGTTCCATTCTCTTTTTCATATAATTCAAGAATTTCATTAATATGCTTCTTTTCTATATCAGTTTGAAAGCCTGCCATTTTTAACGATTTAAAAACAATTCTGCTTACAACACTTGGACTAAAATTAAAGTAAGACAATGGAATTTTAACATATAAATCATCATTAATAATTCCATCTGTTAACGCAAACTTATTTATATAATCATCATCCTCTGCACAAAGTGAAGCAAAACTAGCAAGTGTTTTATCTACATTTCTCCACTCTTGCCTTATAACTGGAAGAACTCTATTTCTTATAAAGTTGCGTTGAAAACGATTATCATTATTTGTTTCATCTTCAACTGTTTCAATCTTATTGTTATAAATATATGCATTTATTTCATACTTTTCAGTATATAGAAAAGGACGAACATAATTATCACGAACAAGGCTCATTCCTCTAGCTCCTTGCAAACCGCTTCCACGCAAAATGTGAAGCAACACAGTTTCAGCTTGGTCACTAATATGATGAGCAGTTGCAATTTTATCCACTAAACCTTTTTTTAGTAAGGTATCAAATACTCCATATCTACCTTCTCTTGCCGCTGCTTCAATGCTTATTTTTTTAGTTTTAGCCAATTGCGCACAGTCTACTTTAAATTTAAATAGTCTTATATGATTTTCTCTACAAAATCTAGCAACAAAGGCTGTGTCAAAGGCACTTTCTTCTCTTAAACAATGATCCACATTTATGGCTACAACATCAATATCTAAATCTTCTTTGTTAGAATTTAGTAAATGAACTAGCGACATACTATCGCTTCCACCTGATACACCTACACCAACTACACTGCCAGGTTCAAATAATTTTTTAGATTTAATTAACTCAAGAACTTTTTCCATAATAATATTCTACACCAATTATCAATTATTTTCAACAATTTTAACAAAAAAAAAGATAAGTTTTATACTTACCCACTAATTAATTAGTTTAACAAATCCATTCTGAACATGTTTAAAGTTAAAGCCAAGCATTAAATTTTCAATATGTTCGCCTTCTGAATTGTCTATACATACACTAAGAGTTTTTAAATTTCTTTTATATGCTATTTTAAAAGCATGCTCAACAAGCAAACGACCAAATCCATGTCGTTGATAATTTTTAACAGTGTGGATAAGCCTAAGTCGCAAATTGTTATTATTTTCTTCAGTAAAAGTTAAAACACTCAAAATTTTATCATCTAGTTTAAGTGCAATTGCTTCTTTTCCAAAATTAATCCAATTGTGATCTTTTTTATTTTCATCAAATTTTTGTGGTTCTCTTGTTGCACACTCAGATTGCTTTGATTGAATAACTTCTCTAATTTGCTCACGGTCAGTAATAAGAACAACATTTTTATTAAAAGTTGTATCACATTTTTTTACCTTGCTTGTATACCATTTGTTAACGCATTGAAAACCATAGTCATTCAACATTTTATTAATGCGAATTTTTTTATTCAATTTTATTTCAATACAGTCTTCTTTAATTTGCTTTAAATTGCTATATAAATTTTTGAACGCTTGAAATGATAAGTTGTCATAAATATACAAACAACTACACTTTTTATAATTTAAAAACCTGTATCCAATTTCGGTGTTTTTTAAATTTATCATTTTGTGTTCCTTAATTTTAGTTCTTATTTTATCACAAACCTTTTTGTTAGTCAAATAAAAAACAAGTTTAATTCAACTTGTTTGTTTTAACTTGCTTCTGCAAATATTCTTCTATATCAAATTTAATTGCATTATATTGGTCACTGATAGCTTTTGCTAACGCATCTCTATTTGGAAAATAAGGCTTTATTTTATTAAGTAATTTAGAAACTGCATCTAATAAGATTGTTCGATAATTACTATTAATTATTATTTCTTTATTAGGCTTACATTTAATAAAACAATCAATATAATCTTTTCTAAAAGTTGCACATGCCATTTTAAATAAACTTAAGCTATTGATTAACTCAGGAGAATTTTTTAAACGAACAAACAATTCACAATCAGATATATTTTCATTTTGAATGCGAAAAAATAGGTCACTACTAACCTCGTTTATATCATTTATGTTTTGTCTCCTTTTTTGAGCCATCTTCTTTTTCCTTAAACAAAATATTTTTTTCAAAAATGGCAATTTCGTCAATTATAGCCTTTCTAAGACTATCCGCTTCCATTGCGTCATTATAATTAATTTTTAAAATTGGTATACCAGAATATCTAACTGCTCTAACAATAAATTTATCCATTTCTGCAAGTAAGGATTGATCCCCTAACGTGTTATCAAAAATATCAATAACTAAAACGGGCGAAAAATCATTGCTTGAAAACAAACAAAAATCTACAATTGAATGCAATGTTTCATGTTTACTTTTTTTCTCTGTGCGACAATTAACTAAGCTGCCCACACAAACTTTAGGAAAAGCTACATAACCAAGTGAAGACGAAACTCCATTTAATACTTTAAAAAACGCGTATTCCTTTTCACTTAGAAATCCATTCTTTTTTGTAACCATAGAACTCATTCTGCTAAAAGCAACTTTACTATTATATGCTTTTTCAGATCTATGATATGCCACTGCAATAGTTACACAAATTGTTAATACTACTGCAATTACTATTGCTATTATTAAATAATCCCACCATTCCATATAGAAGAGTGTAACACATAAAATTTAACAAGTCAATAACAAAAAATTAAAAATCACTATTGACATTGTGCCGTTTATATGATTTAATAGATATATATGTAGAACTTAATAAATAAGTGTAGAAAATTTAAAAACTTAGCTATTATTTATAATTTTAAACGAATAAAAATAGGAGAAATAAAATTGAGCAAATTTTATGTCGATGAGAGTTTATTAGAAGCAAACGAGTTTTTAGAGCAAAAATATGGCATTTCTATAAAACGCATACAAGGGCTTAAAAAAGCAAAGGAAGAAGCTAAAAGATATAATAAACAACTTTATATTGATTTAATAAACACTTTTAGAAGTGAAAATGAAAAATTGTGTAAGACTCTTAAATTTTTGGAACACAAAATTAAAACTACTCAGCGTCTTATTTGCTATGCTCCAAAAAGAGTTAATCTTTACAACCATTATAATTTAGAAAATTTTGATGAAATATTTAATTATGATGCACAAAATCAAATGCTAGATAAAAAGACTGCTGAATTATTTACCTACCCTATTGTAATGGAAACTGAGTATCTTGATAAAATTTTTAGACGATCAAAAGTTGCAATTTATGCTCGTGATAGATTGAAAAATAATAAAGTATATCAAAAATATATTTTCTTATTAGATAAAAATTCGGGCGAGACAACTCCAAATCTTTATGTATTAGTTGTTGATTTATATTCTAAAAAACACAATATTTATCCAAACTTAGATTTAATTAAAAAAGAAAAATTAAGTGATAAAGATGTTGTGTTTGGAATTAATCTTTTCCAAATTTTAAAAGGCGATAAAAAACTTGCTAGCATGCTTTCAAGAACAGATCTTGGCGACCATGAAAAAGCAAAATACGCACACTTGCATGTTCCAGTTATAAAAAACATATTAAACGATTCAAAATTTAAAAGCATATATAATTCAATTAAACATTGTAGTGCTGAACCTTTAATTGATAAAAATACTAAACTTTTATCCTGCGGAGGAGTTCCGATGCAGTCATTAATAGATTTTGCCGTGCAAAAATTTAACATTAAAAATTTAAACACAAAAACCTTGCAACCAATTGAAAATTTTATGCAAGGTTCTGATAATTTAAATGATATAATTAGTTCGTCCGTATACAATGAAGCACTTAGTGAATATTGCAATCAACCTTACACTTTAGATAATAATATTGAATGCTATTCAAAAATTTTAAAATCTTATTAACAATTTGCTATAAACTTATTAATATAGTCACAAATTATTGTGGCTATTTTTTTTGCTTTATTCTCTTTAACATTTTCTACTAAAACACGTATTAAGTTTTCAGTTCCACTTGGCCTAACAAGCATTCTCCCGTCTTTTACTAAAATTTCATCACAGGAAAATAAAAACTTTTTAAAACCTATATCATTAAAGATTTTTTCTTTTTGTTCTTTTGTTGCTTCTATATTTTTTTCAACAAGATAATATTTTTTAAAATTTAAAATAATTTCACTCAAAGTCAAATTAGAAGTAGCCATTAAATTTAAAAGTTTAAGCATTACAAAAACACCGTCGCCAGAAGGAATATAATTTGCATGAACAATGTGCCCTGAACGTTCTCCGCCTAAAATTAGTTTTTGTTCTTTAAGTTTTTCATATACCTTACTATCACCTGGCTCAACTCTAATAACTTTTATATTTTTACGCTTTAAAGAAGCATCAAGTCCAAAGTTAGAAAAATGCGTTACAACAATTGAATTACTTCCCTCTTTTCTTTTTACATAATTATTAATTGACAACGAATATAATATATCATCACCATCACAAATTTTGCCTTTGTTGTCAATTACCATTATTCTATCCCCATCGCCATCAAAGCTAAATGCGGCATCAAAATTTTTATCTCTAATAAATTCTTGTAAATTTTTTAAATTAGTTGCTCCACAAGAATCATTAATATATTTTCCATCTTTTTTTGTGTTAATTACTGTTGCATTTAAATTTAATTTTTTTACTAATTTTTTTATTATGTTGCTTGTTGCACCATTCGCACAATCAACACAAATTTTATATTTACTAATTTCTTTTTTACTTATACTAACTAAATTATCTATATAATTTTTAACATAACTTTTTGAATTAGTTAATTCACCAAGTTTTAGAGCGTGTTTCTTTTTTAAAGAAGAAGAATCTATTAAACTTTCTATTCTTTCTTCAATATCTTCACTAAGTTTTTCTCCCTCTTTATTGAAAATTTTAATTCCATTATAAATTGGTGGATTGTGAGAAGCTGTTATCATAACACCAAAATCAAAATTATTATTTTTGGTTATAAACGATAATGCGGGGCTAGATACAATGTCAACTAATGTAACATCTATTCCTCCGTCTAAAAGTCCTGCACTTATAGCACTTATAAGCATTGAACTAGAAACTCTATTGTCCCTACCTATAACAACCTTTCCCGTATTAAAATAATTTGCTAAACTTAAACCTAATTTATACGCTAAACTAGCCGTTAAATTTTCATTAACAATACCTCTAATGCCATCCGTTCCAAAATATTTCAAAGTATTGCCATCCTTATATTTTAAATTTTCTTTCTAGCCAAATAAATGCGAGCATTTGTTGCTGCAATTGCACCTTGAGACGCTGCAGTTACAACTTGTTTAAGTTTGACATTTGTTACATCTCCTGCCGAAAAAACACCAGCTATACTCGTTTGTTGATTTTCATCTACTTCTATGTAACCATTATTATTTAACTTAACTTGATTAAATAATATATTGGTATCAGGGCCTTTTCCCATCGCAACAAAAATGCCAGAAACATTTATTATAGTCTCTTCATTATTTTGTACATTTTTAATTTTAATTTTTTCTAGTCTATCATTTGCAATAAGTTCTTCTACAATGCTAGATAATATTATTGCAATTTTTTTATTTTGCGTAACCGATGAAATAAGTTCACTATTTGCATTAAACTCATTTAAGCGATTAATTAAATAAACTTTACTAGCAAACTTGCTTAAATATATTGCATCTTCAATTGCACTCTCGCCACCCCCAACAACAGCAACTTCGCAATTTTTAAATAATGCACCATCACAGGTTGCGCAATAGCTTACACCTTTAGAAATGAGTTTAGTTTCATTAGCTAAATTCAGCTTTCGTGGACTTGCCCCCATACTTAATATGACTGTTTTAGCAAAAATAGTTCCATTATTTGTTTGAATTTCTTTTATATCTGAATTTAAATTTACTTTTATAAATTCTTCATA
>CAMUJQ010000034.1 GCA_947089305.1 uncultured Clostridia bacterium | reverse complement strand
ACGTTGACTGTCCAGGACACGCAGACTATGTTAAAAACATGATTACAGGTGCTGCTCAAATGGATGGTGCAATTCTTGTTGTTAGTGCTGCTGATGGTCCTATGCCTCAAACTCGTGAACACATCTTACTTAGCCGTCAAGTTGGTGTTCCTTACATTATCGTTTTCATGAACAAAACTGATATGGTTGATGATCCAGAATTACTTGACTTAGTTGAAATGGAAATTAGAGATTTATTAAATCAATATGGTTTCCCTGGTGATACAACTCCAATCATTAAAGGTTCTGCTCAAAAAGCTCTTGAAGCTGCTAAAGCTGGTAAACTTGATGATCCAGCTATTAAACCTATCGATGAACTTATGGATGCTCTTGATAGTTACATTCCTGAGCCACAACGTGCTCTTGATCAACCATTCTTAATGCCAGTTGAAGACGTATTCACAATCACAGGTCGTGGTACAGTTGCTACAGGTAGAGTAGAAAGAGGTCAAATTAAACTTAACGATGTTATTGAAATTGTTGGTTTAGGTGCTAAAAAACAAACAGTTGCTACTGGTATTGAAATGTTCAGAAAACAACTTGATTCAGCTCAAGCTGGTGATAACGCAGGTGTTTTACTTCGTGGTGTTGATAGAACAGATATTAAACGTGGACAAGTTCTTGCAAAACCTGGTTCTATTAATCCTCATAAAGAATTCAAAGCAGAAGTTTACGTTTTAACTAAAGAAGAAGGCGGTCGTCATACTCCATTCTTCAATGGTTACAGACCACAATTCTACTTCAGAACAACTGATGTTACAGGTAACATCCAACTTCCACAAGGTGTTGAAATGGTTATGCCTGGTGATAACATTCAAATGCACATCACACTTATTCAACCAATTGCTATTGAAAAAGGTCTTCGTTTCGCTATTCGTGAAGGTGGACGTACAGTTGGTTCTGGTGTTGTTTCAGAAATTATTGAATAATTTAAAATTAAAACTGCATGTACAATGCAGTTTTTTTATCCAATTTTTGCCTACTTTTTTAAATAAGTAAAAGGTTTGACAATTTATGCTTTAAAAGTGTATAATATTTGTATATTTAACAAAAAACATAAGAAGGATAATCATGACAAAAAATACGCGATTGAAATACACAATTACAGCTTTTGCTGCGGGCATTTTTATTATATTAGGACTGCTTATTACAGTTATTGTTCTTGCGCTTTCTACACATAATATTAAAACAAATGTAAGCGTTATTTATGTTGCAGAAGGAGTATATGGTTCAGTAAGTGCTAAATATAAAGTAGGTAATTTAGCCGCGCAGGATATGACAACTGATTCTGGGGATAAAGTTTTAACCTTTGGAAGTTCTAATGTGAATAATTTAAAACCAAATGCCGATATTAATTTATCAGCTGATAATAATTATGTTACATTTATTTACTCGTTTACTAATACTGGAGTTGTTCCTTATTATGCAAACTTTAGCTACACAGATGTTAATACAGATGATAATAATGTTAACATTGAATTTTCGTATGATAATAAAAACTATGTTCAAGCATTAAGTTATTTAAGCATACCAGATAGCCAGTCTTTAACGTTTTATGTTAGAGTATCGGTAGATGATCTTAAGCTAAGTGCTAATTGTACAGGGTCATTAAATTGGAACCTAGTGGTCAATGAGCCAATTGATGTTACATTTGAGATTACAGATGAAGCGCAAAAAGTGGCAAACGTTACAGGGCTTGTTAATGAAAATGCTACAACAATTAAAATTCCAGCAGCAACTCAAATAAATGGTGAAACTTATAGGGTTACAGTTGAAAAAGATGCATTTAAAAATAATACAACCTTAGAAACGGTTGAAATTGGCCATGGTATTTCTTATTTAGGTGAATCAGCATTTGAAGGTTGCACTAATTTAACTAATATTATATTGCCTGTAACACTAACTGACACAGGTTATAATTTATTCAAAGATTGTATCAAATTAAAAAGTGCTGTTATACCTAACAATATAATTAGTTTGAGAAAATATGCTTTTTCAGGTTGTACTAATTTAACAGATGTAGTTTTAGCTAATAGTGTTGTAAGTATTGAAGATGGTGCTTTTGAAAATTGTATAAGTTTAAAAAATATTACATTGCCAAATAATTTATGGCACGTATGGGAAAGAGGTTTTTATGGTTGCACTAGTTTAGAAAAAGTTGTTTTTCCACGTACCATGATAGGAATTCATAACTATGCCTTTGCAAATTGTAATAAATTAAACAGTTTAACAATGTTAGAAGGTGTTTCTAGCATTGGTGAATTTTCTTTTGCAGATTGCAAGAGTTTAACTAGTTTAAATATTCCAGCGAGTGTAACAGAAATTTGGGACGGTGCATTTTTTGGATGTGATAGTTTAACAAATATAACAGTTGCAGCTAATAATGCAAAATTTGATAGTAGAAGTAATTGTAATGGTATAATAGAAACTGCTTCTAATACGCTTAAACTTGGTTGCATTAACACAATTATACCAAATGATGTTACAAGCATTGGGAACTCTGCTTATGCAGGAATAGATACTTTAACTAGCATTTCTATTCCAGCACAAATTACAACTTTATGGGACAAAGCATTTTCAGAAAGCGGATTAACAAGCATAACAATTCCAAACACTGTTACAAAAATATGGGATGGAGCATTTTTAAATTGTGAAAATTTAAAAAGCGTAACTTTATCAACTTCAATTGACAGTATATCAAATTCGGTTTTTGAAGGTTGTTCAAGTTTAACTAATATTGCAATTCCAAATAATATCAAAAGTTTTGGAAAATTAAGTTTTGCTCGTTGCACAAGTTTATCAAGTTTAACAATGCCATCAAGCGTTACAGAAATTTGGGATAGTGCTTTTGAAGGCTGCACAGGTTTCTCAACTATAACATTGCCTTCACAACTAGCTGCAGTTGGAAAATATTTATTTAAAGATTGCACAAATTTACAAACTGTAAATCTGCCAACAACTTTAACTAGTATAGGTAACTATGCATTTGAAAACTGCACAGCTTTAACAAGCATTAATATTCCTAGTAATGTGGTTAATATTTGGGATGGTGCATTTTATGGCTGTACAGCATTACAAAATGTTGTATTGCCTGGTAAAGTAACGGGTATAAGTAATAAGGTGTTTTATGGTTGTGTGAATTTAGTTTCAGTTACAATTCCAGAAAGTGTTATTAGTGTAGGAGAAAATGCTTTTACTAATTGTAATAGTTTACAAAATATAACTCTTCCAAGCAAAATTATTTATATTGCTAGTTATGCATTTTATAATATGAGTAATTTAACAACAGTAAGGCTTTTGGGAAAGTGTCCTGATAGTATGGGTGGTTTAATTTTTGATCAATGTCCTAAACTAGAAAAAATTGTTGTACAAAATGAGTATTTTTCGTCTTATTCAAATGCAACTTTAAACTTTAATGTTACTAAGGATAAAATTGTTTCACAAAGTTCAATATAAATAACATAATATAAAATTATTAAAAAGAAAACTTGCGTTAACGCAGGTTTTTTTGTGTAATATAATAATTTTTTTTGTTAAAAGCATATAATTATTTGTATATTTTTTTAGAATATGTTAAAATAAAAGTGTTCTAAAAGGTGGTTAGAATGTTGCTTACTTAAGCAATAAATTTATAAGGAGGTTAGTGGAACTTAATGCAATATATGATTTATGTTTGGGCTGGTGTCGTTGCGCTTAGTTTAATAATCGAATTCATTACACAAGAGTTTGCTAGCATATGGTTTGCTGGCGGTGGATTGATTGCGTTAATTTTAGCTGCTTGCAAAGTTGGAATAGCTTGGCAGATTCCAGTGTTTGTAGTTGTATCTTTTGCTTTATTACTAGCAACAAGACCACTAGTTAAAAAGTTCATAAAAAAAGAAAAAGTTGCAACTAATGCAGATAGTTTAATTGGAAAAAAAGCTAAACTTTTAACTGAAATTACTGAAGACCGAAATGGTTCAATTAAATTTAAAGGCATTGTTTGGACAGCTGCAGCTAGTGAACCAATTAAAGCAAATGAAGAAGTTGAAGTTGTTGAAATAAACGGCAACACATTAACAGTTAAAAAAACTGAAATTCAAAAAGAAAATAATTAATAAAAAGGAGAAAGAAAATTATGCAACCTTGGTTAATTGCACTTATAGTTATTGCAGTTGTAGTTATATTAATTTTAATTACATGCATAAAAGTAGTAAAACAAAGTGAAGCTAGAGTAGTAGAAAGAATTGGTAAATACCACAAAACATTAGAAACAGGATTACATTTTGTAATTCCATTTATTGATCGTGTTAGGCCATCAATATCATTAAAAGAAAGAGTGGCAGACTTTAAGCCACAAAGCGTTATCACAAAAGATAATGTTACAATGCAAATTGATACTGTTGTTTATTTCCAAATTACAGACCCAAAACTATTTACTTATGGTGTTGAACGTCCAATTTCAGCAATTGAAAACTTAACAGCAACAACTCTTCGTAATATTGTTGGTGACCTTGAACTTGATGAAACGTTAACAAGTCGTGATACAGTTAATGGTAAAATGCGTGATATTCTAGATGAAGCAACAGATCCATGGGGAATTAAAGTTAATCGTGTTGAACTTAAAAATATTATTCCTCCACGTGATATTCAAGAAAGCATGGAAAAACAAATGCGTGCTGAACGTGAACGTCGTGAAGCAATCTTAATTGCAGAAGGTGAAAAACGTAGTAATATTCTTGTTGCAGAAGGTGAAAAAGAAGCAGCATTGCTTAGAGCTGAGGCAAAAAGAGTTGCACTTATTACAGAGGCTGAAGGTCAAGCTGAAGCTATTAGACGAATTATTGATGCTAATCCTAACGCTGCGTATATTACATTACAAGGTTATAAAGCTTTAGAAAATGTTGCTAACGGACAAAGTACAAAAATAATTGTACCTAGCGATATTTCAAATGTAGCAGGTTTATTTACTTCAATTGCAGAAACTTTAAAAACAGATGACATTAAAAAAGCTAATACTAAAAAACAAATTAATGAAAAAGATAAAAAAGATAGAAAATAAATAAAAAATCACTTATTAAAAGTGATTTTTTTTATAATAATTAAGTAATTTATTTGATAACATTGTAAATTTTTGGTATACTATATTTATAAATATTTAAATCGAGGATTAATTAAATGGAAAGATTAATTCCACGCAAAACAAAAGTAAAACTTGAACTTATAAAAGGTTTAACAATTGCAGATTTTATATATCTGATTTTTTGTGGAGCAATATTTGCTTTGTTTATGATAAGCGACCTTCCTCAAAAAACGATTATCGGCTTGGTTGTTACCGTTATAATGGGGTTAATGGTTGTTAAAACTAATGGCGTTGCAATGTATGCCAATGTCGGTTATGGTTTTAGATTTTTGGCTTATAGAAAAACTTACACTAAGAAAGTTGGTGAAAACGCTAAAGCTAAGGGCGGAGACGTTAGACAACTTATACCATATACTAAAATCGATGGACAATATTTAGATTTTAAAGATTATTATGCTTGTGTTATTGAAGTTGATACTGTTGGATTTTTCTTATTAAATGAATTTAAACAAAATATTTTAATTAACAGTGTTGCAAATGCTCTTAGACGTTTAAACGAAAGTCAAAGTGTTAGTTTATATAAAACTAAAATGCCAATGCTTTTTGATGAATATGAATACATTGACCAAGTTAAAGAAAATCAAATGAGAAACAGCGCTTATCGTGGAATTTACAATTCTGAAGAAGTGGCTGCTCGCGAAAGAGTTTTTAATAGTCGTTTTGATTTGTATAACTACTATAACGATCAAAATAAAATTTATAAAGATCACTTTTTTATTGTTGTTTATGGAAAAGATAAAGAAGCATTAAATAACACAACTGAAGGTATGGTTACAAGTTTAAGTGGTTCAATTAACCCAATAAACAGCCATATTCTAAAAGATTCAGAACTTGCTTTATTTTTAAAGAGTACTTATAATAGCGATTTTAATGAACGCGAAGTTAGAAATTTAAAAAATGATGAACTTCTTGATTGGGTAACTCCTCAAAAAATTAAATTTAAAGCCAGTCAAACAGTTATTGATAATGTTGCTTATAATCATTTTATTTTAGCAGATTATCCTTCAATGGTTAACAATGCTTGGGGTTATAATTTCTTTGGTGTTGATGATTCAATTGTTTGTATGAATATTAAACCAATGCCAAGACTTGATGCTGAGAAAATGATTGATAACTCAATTTTGGAAATGACTGCACAACTTGATAAAACCTTTAAAGCCAGTGATAGAATTGAAAAGCAAAATGCATTAGATACAATTAACCAATTATTGATGGATTTAAAAAGTGAAAACGAAAGTTTATTTAATGTAACAATTCATATTTTATCGAAAGTTGAAAAGAAAAAAGAAATTAGAGCAATGCTAAAAGAAGGTGGCTTTCGCTTTAACGAATTATTTGGTCGCCAAGTAGACGCATTTATATCTAGTAACGTATCTAGCCGTGAAAACTTAAAAACTTATAGTAGAGGTATGCAAACTTCAACGGTTGCAGCAATATTTCCATTTATTAATAGTTCACTTCAAGATAAAGGTGGAATATACTTAGGCTATAATCAATATCCTGTATTTGTAGATTTCTTTGTTCGTAATAGCGAACGTGTTAATAGTAACATGGTTGTTATTGGTAGATCTGGAGCAGGTAAATCATATGCTATTAAAACTTTATTAGCGCACTTATCAGCTGATGATGCGCGTATATTCTGTCTTGACCCTGAAAAAGAATATGTTAAATTGGCTGAAAACCTTGGAGGAAAAATTGTCGATGTAGGTTCTGGTTTGCAAGCAAGATTTAATCCTCTTCACATAATGGAGAGTTTGGAAGACGAAGAGGGTGAAATAAGTGATAGTTATAACCAACATCTACAATTCTTAGAAGAGTTCTTTTCAATTATTTTGGAAGGTATAGCTTCAGATGCACTTGAAACTTTAAATAGATTACTACCTGACTTATATGCGAAGTTTAATATTGGGCCAAAAACAAAATTAAAAGAACTTAAACCAGAAGATTTTCCAACCTTTGATGATTTATATGAACTTGCAACAGATAAGCTTAAGAAAACAACAGACGAATATACAAAAATGAATTTGCGTGTTGTTATTAACTATATTGCAAAATTTGCTACTGGCGGACGAAATGCAGGCTTGTGGAATGGTCCAACAAGTGTTACAACAAACGAAAACTTTGTATTATTTAACTTCCAAACATTGCTTGCTAACAGAAATAAAAGCGTTCTTTCAGCGCAAATGTTATTAACCTTTAAATATCTAGAAAACGAAATTATTAATAATAAAGATTATAATGAAAAATATAAAACAAATCGTAAAATTGTTCTTGCCGTTGACGAAGCTCATATTTTCATTAACAAAAAATATCCAATCGCCTTAGACTTCATGTACAACATGGCAAAACGTATTCGTAAATATAACGGGATGCAAATTGTTATTACACAGAACCTTCAAGACTTTATGGGGAGTGAAGAAATTGTGCGTCAATCTTCAGCTGTTATTGCAGCTAGCCAATACTCTTTAATTTTATCCCTATCACCAAATGACGTAACGGAGCTTGTTAAACTTTATAAAAATGCGGGTGAAATTAACGAAACTGAGCAAGACCAAATTGCAACAGCGCCTCGAGGACAAGCATTCTTTATCTCAGGTCCAACAAGCCGAACAAGTTTTAAGATTGAAATGCTTGAAGAGATTAGAGATATTTGTGGGGAGAATTAATAGTAAAAAACCAAACAAAAAGTTTGGTTTTTTTATTGACAAAATTTGTTTAAAGGTGTAGAATAGCAAAAGTGTTATATTCTTTTTTTTGTTAGCCCCAAAAAAAGCGAATAACTAAAAAATACACATAAAAAAGGAAAGCATAAAAATGAAAACATTTATGGCAAATTCAAAAACCGTAGATCGTAAATGGTATTTAGTAGATGCAACAAACATTCCTCTTGGCAGACTTGCAAGTCAAGTTGCTTCAATATTACGTGGTAAAACAAAAACTGATTTTACTCCTAACGTTGATAATGGAGATTTTGTTATTGTTGTTAATTGTGATAAAGTTGGAATCACAGGAAAAAAATTAACTGATAAAATGTATTATAGACACAGTCTTTATCCAGGTGGCTTAAAAGAAACTGCATTAAAAGACTTAATGGTTGATAGAAGTGACTTTGTTATTAGAGAAGCAGTTAAAGGAATGCTTCCTAAAACAAGACTTGGTAGACAACAACTTAAAAAATTGAAACTTTATATAGGCGCTGAGCATGATAACGAAGCACAAAAACCAGTTAAAATTGAATTAGTTGGAGGAAGAAATTAATGGCAGAAGTAAAGAAACCAGCAGCTAAAAAAGCTATGGGAACAACAAAGAAAATTTATTATCTTGGCACAGGCAGAAGAAAAGAAAGTATTGCTCGTGTTAGAATTACTCCAACAGGAGAAGGCAAAATTGTAGTTAACGATAAAACATTAGACGAATATTTTTCTAACAATGTTTTAAAACTTATTGTTAATCAACCACTTGAACTTACAGAAATGAAAGGTAAAATTGATATTTATGTTAATGTTATTGGTGGTGGATTAAGCGGCCAAGCTGGTGCAATTCGTCATGGTATTAGTCGTGCGTTGGTTAAATTGAATGAAAGTTTAAAACCAGAACTTAAAAAAGCAGGCTTTTTAACTCGTGACCCAAGAGCTAAAGAACGTAAAAAATATGGTCTTAAAAAAGCTCGTAGAGCACCACAATTTAGCAAACGTTAATTTTATAAAACAACCCTTTGGGTTGTTTTTTATTTTAATATAAAATTGTTCAGTTATTTTTTAAGCATTAGGGCATAAACAAATTATATAATTTTTAAAAATATAAAAGAGCATAATTTGTAATGATATGGAAATGTTAATATAGTTTAAAATGAATGAGGGTGCCTATAACTAGTAGCATAAAAATTGAATTGCATTTACATGCTTGAATTAAATTCTACAAAACAATGTAGAGTTTTTTATTTTAAAATAAATAATTGGATTGACTAAAATTGAGTTAAGTTATATAATTATAAAGGCGTATTTTACGCAAAATTTATTATAGAAAAGGCATTCGTGGCAAAAAATAAAAAAATCAGTAGTATATCTAGTAAGATTTTTTATGGAATTGGCAACTTAGGTTATGGCGCAGTCAGCCAAACTTACACCAATTTCATAATGTTTTTTGGTACCTCTGTATTGAAAATTTCAGGTAGTTTAATGGGTATTGCTGTTGCAATTGCCACTTGTTGGGATGCCTTAACAGATCCTATTATTGGTTTTGCAAGTGATAATAACAAAAGCAGGCTTTTTGGCCGTAGGCATGGTTTTTTACTTGCAGGCATATATGGAATGGCAATTTGTAATTTAATTATTTGGGGTGTGCCTCAAATGTTTACAACAACCGTTAAATTTATGTGGGTGTTTGTTGGAATGATTTTGCTTGAAACTTTTAATACTTTTTTTGCAACTCCTTATAATGCTCTTGGGGCAGAAATAACAAATGAATATAATGAAAGAACTGAAATTCAAATTTGGAAAACTATTGCATTTTTAGTTGCACTAGCTTTACCTACATTATTTTTAAAAATATTTTTGCCAGATACGCCTGAATTTCCGCAAGGGCAGTTAAATCCACAAGGCTATTTAAACATGAGTTATGTAACAAGCGCAATTTGTTTAATATGCGGGTTTGTAATGTATATTGGCACATATAGTTATTTACCAAGACTTCACGCAAAAGCAAGAAAAGAAAAACAAATGTTGCTTATGCAACCTAAAAAGCGCAAACTTGATGTGTTAAAAGATTTTGGTGCCGTTATGGTTAAGAAAAATTTTAGAAATATAATTTTTGGCTATGCTATTGCACTTATATCTGCGGCAATTTTAACTGGTGTTGGAATGCATTTCTTTACATACACTTTTCATTATACAAGCACTCAACTTACAATGACCCTTGCAGCGCTGTTGCTTGGCACAGTTATAGGTCAACCGCTTTGGTTATATATTAGTAAGAGAAAAGAAAAAAAGCCCGCACTAATTATGGGGATATTAACAAGTTTACTTGGAATATTTGGGCTATTTATAATATTTTTAGTTAGAGGCTCAATGACATCGACCATACTTAGTTGGGTCGCTTTACCTTGTGTGCTAATTGCAGGAGTTGGAACAGGTGCACTTTATAGTTTACCAGTTAGTATGTTTAACGATTTAATTGCAATAGAGCATGAAAAAACTAAAGAAGAAAAAACAGCAACTTATTCTAGTGCAATGACTCTTGCATATAAAGCATCTAATGCACTTGCTAGTTTGGGAATTGGTTTTATGTTAGACTTAATAAAATTCAATCCAGATGTTGCAGAACAAACAAGTATTGTGCAAAATGGTCTTGGCTGGTTTGTGTTTATTGGTATTGCACTTAGTTTAATTATTGGGCTTATTTGTTATAAAGGTTATAACGTCACAAAGGATCAAGTTCCAACTGGCTTTGATACTAATGCTGAAGTAGAGGTTGTTGGTTTAAATAAAAATAATATGCCTGTGATTGAAGCTAGTGTTGAATTTGATCAAGTAAAAAATAAAAATTCAAATAAAAAACAACAAAATAAAAAAGCCGCGGGTAAGCCGCAAAATAAAAATAAAAAGTTAAAACAAAATATTGACAAAAAATCTATTAAAGTTAGGAGATAAAAAATGAAAGCAATTGAGCTTAGAAATTTATGGTTAAATTATTATAAAGACCTTGGACATGTTGATATTGGCAGCGCATCACTTATTGGAGATGGAGAAACAGGTGTTTTATTTAACATAGCTGGAATGCAACCAATTATGAAATATTTACTTGGCGAACCTCATCCAAGTGGTTCAAAAAGACTTTGCAATTTACAAAATTGTGTTAGAACCATTGACATAGATGAAGTGGGCGATAATCGTCATTTAACATTTTTTGAAATGATGGGTTGTTGGAGTTTAGGAGATTATTTTAAAAAAGAAAAAACTAAATGGAGCTTAGACTTTTTAACAAAAAAGCTTGGCTTTGATATTAATAGAATTGCATGCAC
>CAMUJQ010000033.1 GCA_947089305.1 uncultured Clostridia bacterium | reverse complement strand
TTTACTGGAATTACCAATCAATACACAATAACTAAACCAGGTGATACAATCACAGTTAATGGCAATGTAATAAAGCTTGAAGCTTATGGATGCAAGGTTGTGCAATGGAACGATGAAAAAAATCCTGACCCAACAAAAAACCCATCAATTAATAAAGATTTATTCACTTATCACTATTTTTCATCTGATAGTTTTGTTGCCGTTAAAAAAGGACCAGATGAAAAATTTGATTCAACCATATTTGTTTTAGATTGTTCGAATTTAAAAGCAGCTGATGTTACAACATTTAAAGATTCTTGTTCAAAAAGCCAAGCTGATGATGTTTATATACATACAAATAACAATAAAAATGTTGCTTGTTGTAAAGGTTTTCCTCATCACAAATATTATGAAGAAAATGATAAATTAACTGTATCAGTTTTATCAAATTCTGAAATTAAAAACTTAGATTAAATTAAAATATAAAAATATGCTCTTTCCTATGCATATTTTTTTTTGCTAAACACAAATTAGAAATATGAAGATAGATAAATTAACAAAACAACTTAAAACACATTTTCAAAATAATAACGAATTTAAAACTCGTAATTTTATTTCTTTTAGCGAGCCATGTGTTTTGTGGTTTTTAGAAAGCATTGCAAATGAAGAATTTCTTTCTAGTGAAATTATAAAGCCATTAACTGAGCAAACTGAAGAAAATTTGCCATCCTCTCAAAATAATAACCAAAATGAAAATAATCAAAATTCTTTGGAATCAAAACAAAATAGTTCTAGTGCAAAAATACAACAAAGTTTTTCTCTACAGCAAGAAGAATCAACTAAGCAAAATAGTTCTACCTTAACCTTTGAACAAATAGAAAGTGTTATTACAGGTGCCAGTGTAAACAAATGCCAAAATTTAAATACAGCAAAAGAAAAACTTGCAGTTGGAAGTGGAATAGTTTTTTTTGAAAAATCTCAACTTTTTGTTGAAGTCCCAGTTAAAATTGTTCCGCGCCGTGCAATTGTTGAACCACCAACAAATAGCGTAGTTAGAGGTCCACGCGAAGGATTTATTGAAGATTATAAAACCAACATTAGTTTGATTCGCGCACGATTAACAACAAATAAACTAAAAATGATTGAACTTGATGTTGGCGATTTAACAAAAACAAAAGTTTGTGTTACCTATCTTAAAGACATTGCTTCTCCCGATGTTGTAAACTCAATCATTAAGAAAATTAAAAAAATTAAAATTGACGGCATTATTGATAGCTATTACATAGAATCGTTTTTATCTGAACATCCAAAAAGTTTTTTTAAACAGTGTGGTTCTGCTGAAAAGCCCGATATTGTTGTGGCTAAAATGCTTGAAGGTCGCGTTGCAATTATTGTAGATGGTAGCCCCTTTGTTTTAACCTTGCCATTTATTTTAATAGAAGATTTACAATCTAGCGAAGATTATTACGACACAAATATTAAAGTTAGTTTTATTCGCTTTTTACGTGTATTAGGCGTATTAATTGCAACAATAATGCCGGGAATTTACATAAGCTTTCAAGTTTATCATTACAAGGCCTTGCCACTAAAATTTTTAGTGACGGTATTAAATGCCGCCTATAACATTCCTTTTGCACCCGTCGCTGAAGTGTTATTTGCCTTTTTATTATTTGAAATATTGTATGAAGCCAGCGTTAGAATACCAAAAGGTCTTGGCTCAAGTTTTAATATTATTGGCGCACTTATTTTAGGCGATACAGCTGTTCAAAGTAACCTAGCTTCTGCTCCAACAATTATGGTTGTTGCCGTAAGCAGTATTGCTCTTTATTTAGTTCCCGACCAAACAAGTGTGCTTAGAATGATTAGAATTACATTAACAATTATTGGCGGTGTTATGGGCATTATAGGTATTGTTCTTGGACTTTTATTCTTAGTAACTTACTTGTGTGACTTTGACAACTACGGCGCAGCTTATTTAGGTCCATATGCTCCGCGCATTAAAGGTGATTTAAAAGACGCCATTATTAAAAAGAGTGTAGGTAAAATGAAAACACGACCGCGCTCCATTCCAAATATAGATAGAAATAGGGTGCATAGCAATGAAAAATAATGGAAGTAGTAAAACAGTTAATGCCAGACAAGTTGCAATACTAATGTTTGTTTCAATTATTGCAACAAAACTTATTTTAATGCCCGGATTAATAAGTTCTATATCTGGCCAAGACGCATTTATAAGCTATGCAATAACAAGTGCCGTATGTTTCTTGTCTGTGGTTCTTTGTGTATATATAGCTAAAAATTCAACTCATAAAAGTTTTTATGATTTATTAAAACAAGTGTTTTCAACGGCTGGAGCAAAATTTATACTATTCTTATTCTTTTTATTCTTCATAAGTAAAGTTACCTTAATTGATTATCAAATTGAAAGTTTCTTAAATGAAGTGTTGTATGAGAATTTAAACTGGATTATTTTTGTAATACCCTTTTATATTGTGTTTGCCTTTATAGCATTCAAAGGACCTAGAGCAATTGGACGTACCGTTGAAATAATATTTCCGATTGCTGTTGCTGTTTTACTATTAGCAGTATTTAGTTCAATTGGAAATATTGATTTCAATAATTTACTTCCCATGGGAGCTAACGGCGCAAAAAGTATTATTAATGGTGCAATAACAGGTTTTGGAATGAGCGGCGAATTTTTGTTTATATTAATATTTATTGAAAATCTTAGTGAAAAAACAAAAATTACTCCACGCGTTTTAACTTACAGTGCAATTGCATTTGCAATTATTGTTGTATTCCTTGTTGTGTTTGCAGCAATATTTGGTGAGATTGGAAGATTTATTCAAGATGCTTTAACTAAATTAACTCACTTTAGCCCTATTATTAGACAAAACACACAGGTCGATGGAATTATCATTATTGGATGGATTCCTATAGTTATTTTAGAAAGTGCAATAAACTTATATGCCGCAGCTTGGTGCTTAAAAAATATATTCAACATTAAACATTTTGCAATTTGTGTTATAACTGGTATTTTAATTACTTTTGCAATTAAACTAATACCTTCCCTTTCTGTTTATCAAATGTTAAGTATCATACCTAACTTTTATGCAATTTTAAACTTAACACTTGAAATAATTATTCCAATATTATTGGTAATATACATTGCAGTTAAAAAAAGTAATAAAGGAGGTGTGAAAAATGAGCAACAACTCCAAGCAAAATAAAACAAAAGAACAATTAGAAAACAATAAAAAAGATACAAACAAAACAAAGCAAAATTCTCAAACAAAACAAAGTTCCACTCAACAACAAAATATAGAGTTTGAATCAGCCCCACAAGTTCAAAAAGGTTCGCTTAGTGGACTTACAAAAATAAAAACACATGAGCATAACCATCCACGTTTTAGACGAAACCAAATTTATTATTATATCATGCTTGCATGTTTAGCAGTTTTAGTGTTCTTATTTTTACCAGAAAGTTTAGTTAAAGAAAATCAAGGCGAGCTAGTTGCAGTAATAACTAGTGTTGGTTTAGATAGGGAAAAAGAAAGTAATGATTATTTAATTACATGTCAAGTTATATCTCCTGACACGAGCGGACAAAATCAACAAAAAGTTGCTTTAGTTAGCGAAAAAGGAAAAACCATTACAGACTCTTTAACTAACTTAAGTTTAAAACTTGGTAAAACAATTGGCTTTGAACACTGTTCTGTTATTGCCATTGGTGAAAGCCTTACAGGCGAAGATTTAATGCCAATTATTGATCATTTTTATCGTGAAGGAACAATTAGCTTAAATGCAATTATGGTAAATGTTAAGGGCACTGCAGTTGATTTAATTAAACAAACTAGCGAATTAAACAATCTATCAAGCGGTAGTATTCAAAATAACTTTAATTTTAACAAAGACTTTTTTGGAAGCAGCAAAATATCTACATTAGGAACCTTCTTTAACGAATATTTTAAAAAAGGTTCTAGCTGCATAATTGCTGAAATCAATATGAACAATAAACAAACAAAAGCCGAGCCAGCTGAAAGTTTAAACTCAGGCGAAGCAAGTGGAGATGCTAAAGGCGAAAAAACTAGCCAAGAGAATAACTCGGGCGGTGACGGCGGTGGCGGTGGCGGCGCTGGTGGCGAACAATTACAAGATGTTAGTATTGTTCAAAACAACGGTGAAAGCATAATTTATAAAAATGGAAGAGCTTTAGTTCGCGCCAACAAAGATATTAACCAAGGCTTTAATTTCTTTGATAACCGTGTCCGCTTTGGAGTAATACAAGTTGATAACGTAAATGATGAGGAACTTGACAATGCCACAGTAACTTTCACTGTAGAAAATTCCACAGTTACCTTAAAACCAATTGTTGATTTTGAAAATAATAAATTTATTTTAAAATCAAAAATTAAAATTTGGGGTGAAATAAGCGAAGTCACTCAAGATAAACAAACTAAAAGAATAACAAAAAGTTATAAAGATTTATTAACTGATAAACTTAAAGAAAAAATGAAAGAAAAAATTATTAACGATGTTGACCTTGCTGTTCAATTTTGTAAAATCAATGAAGTTGATGCATTAAATTTTGAAGACCTATTTTACAAAAACAAAAATAAAGAATATGAAAAACTTAAACGCAAGCTTAGCATTAATGATGACTTTTTAAATTATGTAGATGTAGATGCAACTGTTGAAGTTAACCATCAAAATTAAAAAACTATTCTTACGAATAGTTTTTTTTAAAAGATAAAAGCAAGAATTGCTAAAACAACTAAATAAATAGAAAATGGCCATAATATATTTTTTTGAGTAAGTTTTCTCATTAATTTAACACAAATAACACCAACAATAAAACTAACCACAAAAGATAAAATTAGTGCGCCAACAGGCAATGGTAAAGCATGAGTTAAAGAATTATTAGAAGTTGCAATTTTAATTATATCTAATATTGCCGAACCAACAATTATTGGCAAACTTATTAAAAAGCTAAAGTCAGCAGCCTCTTCCCTATCTGTTTTTGCTAAAAGCGCTCCACAGATTGTCGAGCCACTTCTGCTTATCCCCGGCAAAATTGCCACTCCTTGAATTAGACCAACAAGTACAGAACTTTTAAAATTAATTGGCTTCCCAAACTTAATTTTTTTTGACACAAATTGAGTTACAAGCAGTAATATGGCTGTTATTAAAAAGCAATAAGGAAGTAGTGTCCCGCCAAAACTATCTTCAAGAAACTTTTTAAATATAATTGCCACAACACAAGTTGACAAACACGCAACTATAATATGTAAACTTTGTTTTGAAAAGGGGTGCTTAATTAATTCCCAAATTTGACGCCTAAAAACAACTAAAACACTAAGCAAAGTTGCAACATGCAAAATAATAGATAAAGTTAAAGTTTCGCTAATATTAAACCATCTGCTAAGAAGAACTATGTGCCCGCTAGATGACACTGGCAAAAACTCCATTGCCCCTTGCACGAGCCCCAAAATAAGTGCAATTAAATAATCCATGTTAAATTATATACTTTGTAAAATAAAAAAATAACCCTTGCGGGCTATTTTTAATTATTATCGTTTACTCTAAGTTCAGCAAGTTGTTTTTCATATTCTTCAAGATCAGCTTTATATTGTTTTTCGTTTTTAACTAAAATCTTATAAGCTTGTTCAAGAGCTGGTAATCTATCTTTATTCTTAGCCAAAACTTCTTCACTTTGCTTAACGCTGATTTTAAGACCTTCAAGCCATTCATATTCTTCAGTAAGTTCTTTTGCTTTTTCATCGTCTATATCGGCATAATTGTTAACCCCATAAAGCAATGTATGTTTTTTAACAAATAGTGCTTCTTTACGACGAAGTTTACGTTGGTCACTTTCAAGAGATTTTCTAACACGTTCAAGTGGAATATAATCTTTCTTAACACGTTTTAATTCTTTGTCGTTTTCTTTCATACGAGTTTTAATTACATCAATTCTTTCAAGTAACTCTTGTTCATCCATAGCGCCACCAACAACAACTTTTTCAGTTTCAGTAACAACTTCTGGTTTACGATTTTTAAGTTCTACAATTTCTTGTTCAAGTTCTTTAATTCTAGCATTTTCGTTATTTTCTTTGCTTTCTTTAGCAAGTCTTAATTCTTCTTTAAGTTCTTCAAGTTCACTAGCAACTGCAAATGCATCACTATTAGATTTTCTAAGTTCTTCAAGTTCAACTTTAAGCTTATCAATTTCTTGTTCTTTTTCTAGAGAATCATATTCTTTTTCACGTTCAAGTTGTTCTTTGAGTGCTTCTAACTCAGCTTGTTTATCAAGTTCGCTTGCACGTTTAGCCTCTTCAATTTCAGCTCTTAATTTTTCAATTTCTTCATCTCTAGTTAAACTAGCTTCAGTTTTAATTCTTTCAAGTTCTGCTTTAAGGCGTTCTACTTCATCTGCTTTAGCGCTATTTCCTTTAGCTTCTTCAAGTTCAATTCTAAGTCTTTCAATTTCAATGTTTTGTGATTCAACAGCAAGACGTTTTGTTTCTTCTATTTCTGTTCTAAGTCTTTCAATTTCTTTATTTTTAGAACTAAGTTCGCGTGTTACTTCTTCTTTTTCACTCTTAATTCTAATTAATTCATCACTAGCAAATTCAACAGCTTCAACAAGATCTTCTTTCGCTGCAATAATTTCATCTAATTCTTTTTGAAGTCTTTCTCTTTCTTCATCATTAGTTTCTTTATTTACAGATTTTGTTAAACTATTAATTTCTTTTTCTAAGTTTTTAATTTCAGCTTTATGTTCTTTTTCAGCATCTTTAATGCTTTTTTCAATAAGTTTTAAATCGTTAAGTTCTTCCTCAGCATCATCAATATCAGATTGCTCTGCAACAATATCTTCATATTTTTCTAAAATATCAGCAATACGATCTTCTTTAGTTCTTTTTGGTTCTTCTTTTACGCCATATTTTTCAAAAAATTCATCGTCAAATAAATCGTCATATTTTTCTTCTTTAACAATAGTTTTAGTATTTTGATTTTTTTCTTCTTCTCTAAGTTTTAAAAGTTCTTCTTCTTCTTTTTTTGCAATCTCTTCATCGTAACCAACATAAGAAGTTACTATTTCCTCTTTATTATTTTCCACTTTTTCAGCTTCATCATAACTTACAACAACTTCTTCTTTCTTTTTCTTTTTATTCTTTTTTTCAGAGTAAACAGAAACAATGTCTTTATTTCTATTTTTATCTAAAACATTTAAAAGTAAATTTGTGATTAAAACTAAAACTATACTTACAACTGCGATAATTGCAACTATTGCTAAAATTGATAAAAATATTTCTAGTGGTGTCATATTAAAAAATTCTCCTTAATATTTTGGTGGAAGCGGCGGGAATTGAACCCGCGTCCGATTAGTGCTAAAACAAATTACTACAAGCTTAGTTTTGTTTTAAAAACTTAAAGTTAAACTCAAAACAAAACAAAATGTTTTAACTTAAAGCCAAGTAGATTTTATAAATAGATTCCTTAGCATAATCCATTTAAAAGCTTGCTAGTGTTTTCGCCTTTTAGAATACGCAAGCACTTTTCTAAAAAACGGGATACGATCTTAGTTTAAACTAAGCAGCGTATGCCATAGCATTATTGCTATCTGCATTTATTTTTTTTGCTATTGATAACGCAGACTGCCCTGCGACTTGCAATTTGATTTGAACAAATCTAACCGTCGAAACCAAGTCGCCCCCAAATTTTTCCTTGGGTTTAGGCAAGGTTTTTGATGCTTTTCATTGCTCTTTTGGCATCTATGTCTAAGACCTTATTTTTCAAAGTTTCCTTTTTATCATAAGTATGTTTTCCTTTAGACACGGCAATTTCAACTTTAACTAAACCTTTATTGTTAAAATAAATTTTAGTTGGAATAATAGTTAGCCCTTTTTCACTATGCGCTTTTTTAAGTTTCTTAATCTCGTCTTTATTTAATAAAAGCTTTCTCTCACGCTTAGGATCAGGTTTAAATGCAGTAGCAATATTTTTAAAGTTAGCAATTTCGCAGTTCTTAAGATAAACTTCATTATCAATTATTGACACAAAACTATCTACCAAACTACATTTATGCTCTCTTAAACTTTTAATTTCGCTGCCGACTAAAACTATTCCCGCTTCAAATTTATCTAACAAAAAGTAGTTAAATTGCGCCTTTTTATTTTGAGCGACAATATCCATCGTTCTCTCCTTATTATAATACACCTTTTTTTTTAATTTGTAAATAGGGAAAACAAATTTTTTTTACTTTTTTCTATTTTTTGAGCTATTTAACGCCTTTTTGTTGTTATTTTTATTAATTTTTTTATTTTTTGCATTTTTATCTTGCACATTTATGTCATTATTATTAAATTGAACCTTGCTTTTTGCTTTGGCTGGTTCAAAATCTATTTGCTTTGTAACAGGACTAGCGTTAATTAATTTAACTTTAATTTTATCCCCAAGCCTATATGTATGCATTTTACCTTGCAACATGAATTTATTTTCAACATAAATATAACTATCTTTTGGTAAACTTTCAGTACGAATTAAGCCTTCAGCTGTATTCTCAAGACCTACAAATATTCCAAAGTTTGTAACTCCAGTAATTACGCCATCAAACTCTTCGCCAATAAATCTTTGCATAAATTCAGCTATTTTCATTTCATCAACTTCACGTTCTGCTTGTTCAGCCAGTCTTTCTCTTTCGCTGCTTATTTCACTAGCTTCTTTTACAAAACTTCTTAAATCTTCTTCTCTTGAAGCAGTAATTAAGCCATTCAAATACATTTTAATTATACGATGAATAATAAGGTCTGGATACCTTCTAATTGGAGAAGTAAAGTGACAATAATACTCACTAGCTAAGCCAAAGTGCCCTTCACATAAATCTAAATACTTTGCTTTTTGCATAGTGCGTAAAGCCAATTTATTTAATGCATCTCCATAAGGTTTTCCTTCAATTGTATCTAAAAACTTTTGAAGTTCTCTGCTACTTAATTCGTCTCCCTTTAATTTAAAAGCCTCTCCAAAACCTGCTGCAAATTCAACAAATAAATCCACTCTTCTTGGGTCTGGCGCTCCGTGTACGCGGTAAACAAAAGGTATATCAAGTTTACAAAACTTTTCAGCAATAAATTCATTAGCAACAATCATAAAACTTTCAATTAATCTATGACTTGCTTCTCTTGGTCGTTTATAAATATCTTTCGTTTTTCCCTTCTCGTCAACATCAATTTGAACTTCAGGAATATCAAAATCAATAGCCCCTCTCGCTGTTCTCAATTTTTCCAACTTCAAAGCAAGTTCTCTCATTGTAAACAAGTCTTCAACCATGTCAGCATATTTTTCCTGAACCTCTTTATCGCCATCAAAAATTTTTGTAACTTCGCTATAAGTCATTCTATGTTTACTTTTTATAACGCATTCAAAAACATCTCCACTAATTAATTGTGCAGATTTATCAAAAACAAGTTTGCAAGAAAGCGCTAGTCTATCAACATGTGGATTTAAACTACAAATACCATTTGATAACTCTTTAGGTAACATTGGTAAAACTCTATCAGGAAAATATACACTTGTTCCTCTCTTAAAAGCTTCCTTATCAAGTTCACTACCTTCTAAAACATATTCTGTAACATCAGCAATATGAACATATAGAATATATCCATTTTCAGTTTTTTCAATTGAAACGGCATCATCGAAATCTTTTGCATCGGCCCCATCAATAGTAACAATATTGCCCTCATAAACTTTACGTTTTGGATAGCGAGTTCTATCAACAGTTTTAGGCATAACTAAAGCTTCTCTTTCTACTTTATATGGAAACTCTTCAAATAAATCATAGTTTCTAATAACACTTAATATATCAACGCCTTTATATTCAAGACTTCCTAAAACTTCAATTACTTGCCCTTCAACCTTGCCACGGTCGCCATTATAACTAATAATTTTTACATAAACCTTTTCGCCTGTCTGAGCATTCTTTGCATTTGAATTTTTAATGAAAACATCAACATTTAACTTATTATCATCTGGAGTAACAAAACCTCCTCCTTGAACTTTTTTATAAGTTCCAACAAAAGTTTTTACCTTTCTCTTTAAAATTTTTACAACAATTGCAGCCGCTCTATTAGACAATCGTTTTTCTTTTGCAAGAACAATATCCCCGTTAAGTGCTCCGTTTAAATCTCTTTCTAAAATAAATAAATCTTCAAGATTACCTTCTCTTTCTAAAAAGCCATATCCATTTTTAGTTCCTGAAACAGTTCCTCGCATATAACCACTATTTGCTAAAGTTGTGTAACAATTTTTATTGACCATAACAAGATCCCCAGCTTCAATTAAATCAAAAATTTCTCTAAGCGCTTTATCGCGACTTAGAGTTTTTAAATCAAAATCTCTGTCAACAAATCTTAGATCAATTTCCTTTTCCCAAGTTTCGTTAATTTGTCTTAAAATATCTTTTTGAAAATCTGTCATAATCATTCCCCATCCTAAAATCAAAAAAGCGAGCCACTCGCCCGCCAATTTTTAATTTTTCAACATAATTGTGAGTGCAATAGCGAGTACAAATATTATGCTAGCACAAACAATAGTTATAGTTTTTAAAATACCTTCTTTGGTAGACCCTCTATTTTTTGAATAATATGTTTCAGATGATCCACTAAGAATATTTCCATTTTGACCTGAATTGCTTTGTAATATTATACAAATAATAAGAACAACAGCACAAACAGCAATTAATGCAAACATAACAATTTTTAAAATCGAAAGCCATGTGTAGGCATCTGGGCTAACATCAACTCCAAGTAAAAAATTTAACATACAAGCAATATCTCCTTAAAAAATAACACATTTTTAATTTAAATAGTTTAACATATAAATTAATTAATGTAAAACAATTTTTAGTAAATTAGCAATAAAACTACATATAGTAAAATCAGAATTCCGAAAATAATAGAGAATAATGTCTGACTGCTATGTCGCTCAACTCCATCTAGCCCCTTAACTTTTTTCCCAACGCCTAAGATATAACAACGAATACACCAAAAAAGCAAGGCAAAACAAATAAATAATACAATTGTTTTTACTTGTGGATTAAGCCTTATTAGATTATTAAAAATCCAATTGCCAACATCATTAAAAAATGCTTTAACATCTTCCATACTTTAATGATAACATATTTTACTTGCTTTGTAAAGTGCTACCACAAATTTTTTCTGTTAATCTCTTATTTTCCATTGCCAAACCTTCATTTAGCATTTGCAAATTTTCTATTTGCCTTTTAAGTTTGCTTTGTAAATCTCTTTCTCTTTTTTGAAAAGTAAGT
>CAMUJQ010000032.1 GCA_947089305.1 uncultured Clostridia bacterium | reverse complement strand
AAATAAAAATTCATTACTATCTATCCACTCATCATGGTCTAGAATTGCTATTCTAACACCAAACATTGCCCCATTAGAATGAATAAATAAAGCTCCACAACAATGATTATAATCCAAACTAATTCCAGTCAAATTATTTGTTGGAAAATCTACTTTTTTAATTAACTGCCCTTTAGTTGCTTCCTCATAAAATTCTTTAAAATATGGAGGTTTTCCATCAAATCCATAATCTTTATTAATATAAAGCACAATATAACCCCTTAATAGGTTTATTATATCATAAATTACATGCTAATCAAAACATTTTTAACTAACGAAATCCCCAAGTCTACTATTTAATGGTTTACTTTCAAGTAATTCTAAAATTTCAGGTTCAAAAAGTTTTGCTATTACTTCTCCGGTTTCACTTGATACATATAAAATATTATATTTTGATTTGCTTAGGCCATAAAAAACATCTATTAGTTTTTTATTTTCATTAATTATAATGCTATTTGTTTTTAAATATTTAGCATTCTTTAACTTATTTTCATACAACGATAATATGTTAACATACATATGCTCTTTTCCACTTTGAGTAACTCCAACAAAGATAAATATACCCATAACTAAATAACTAAAGTTTGGTTTGATAAATAATGAGTATATAAAAACTATAAAACAAAATAAACTTATAATTATGCCTAAAATATTTACAATAATAATTCCAAGTTTTCTTTTTTTTCTAATAGTAAAAAAAGCTAAAAATATTCGTCCACCATCAAGAGGTAAAATTGGAAGCAAATTAAATATGGCAATCCCTAAATTACAAAAAACCCAATTTTCAGTTTGAGAATAAATATCTGGAACCAACCACCATAAGGCTAAACATAAAATAACTAAAATTATATTTACAATTGGACCAACAGCAGCAATCTTTATTTCATCTATTGGATTTCTAAATTTTTGATATCCATACACTAAAGCTCCTTGCGGTAAAAGGCAAAAATTATTTAAACTATATCCCAATTTTTTTGCCATTGTACTATGACCCACTTCATGAAGCAAAATTGCAATTATATATACAAAAAAAACATTTGCATACCCAAATACAAAGGAAAGAATACATAGAATAATAAAAAGCGGATGTACTTTTAACTTTCCCATATAATATTTCCTTGTTCATCTAAGTTTAAATTTAATTTATTGTTTTTATAAAACAGAGATAACACAACATCACCGTTTGCAGCTCCAAATAAATCCCCGATTTTTAAAGTTTTATTTATTTGAGTTCCAATATAGGTCAAACCTTTATAAATTAATATGCAACCATTATCACATAAAATCTCTACACGTCTGCCACCAAGTGTGTTATCAATTTTTACAACACGCCCATTAACTCCTGCTTTTAAAAAAACACTTTCTATATTTTTAAAGACTATTTCTCCATCATCTACCAAAATATCAACTGCAATAAATGGTTTTTTAATTTCAATTTGTTTAATTTGAGATGTATTAACTTTTTGTGAAATATTAAAAAATTCACAAAAATTATCTACGAACTCACTTGAACTAATTAATTCTTTGTGCTTATAATTATACTCATTTTGTAAAAACAACTTAATTTCTTTAAAATTTCCTAAATAAATTGAAGAAACAATAAAAATTGTTCCAACAATCATTAAAAACGCAAAAAAGAATTTATATCTATTTTTTTGTGGCTTTATTTCTAAAGTTTTTAAAGTATTAGTTTCAAATTCTTCACTGCTTTGAACATCAAAAAAATTTTCTTCTAAATTCTCTTCATACTTAGTTTCAATATCCAATCCATCAAACTTATGCATATTAAAATTTATGTGCTTTTTAAGCTTATTATGCGTATTAAAAAAACTGCAGACGCAGTTTTTAATATGGAATTTTATCTTTATCTAAAGCATCAGTAAACTTATTATCTAATTTAATTTTATAATTTGAATCTTTAATTTTAAAATTATATTGATAATTAAATTTTAAATCCGTTGTAGCACTAATATTAATTCCTTTTGAGCTTCCGTTTAATCCAATTGAAACAATTTCTTCTCTTGTAAATGAAATTACATTACCATATCTATCAAGATTAAAAACATAATGAAGTTGTTTTGGATAACAAAATTCTAAAAATGCACTAGGAATACTCGAAACAAATCTTTTATAAAAGTCTCTTGCACCTGCTTCATTTAAATCAAGTTCTAATTTATAGCCACTGATTAATTTTGTAAATTTAGCATTTTCAATTGTTGAACTATTAATGTCGTATCTGAATGCGCGTTCTTTATATTTTTTTCTTTTATAAATATCATTGTTATTTTGTTTATAAATATTTGTTTTTTCCATTATATCTGGTCTCATATTAAAACCATCAGTAAATTCTATTTCACTATTTTTAAAATGTTGCTTATAACAATTATCATCATCAATAAAGTAAAATCTATTATATTGCATAATAGCATCAATAAACAAACCTTTATATAAATCAAATAAGCTTTCAATTACTGAATTATTAATTGATTTTAATTTAAAACCTTCAACCCAATAAGTTCTTCCCAATGAATCGTGCTCAAAATCATCAATGCAATCTAAGTCACAAACATTTACATCTGAAACTAATCCCTTAACAGAACCACGCAAATTTATTTTACCAGCTGAGCTTGCAACATAACAACTTTCGGCCATGAATTTGTAAATTTGATCTACACATTCATCTACAGAGTTTAATTTAACAGGGATTTTAATATTTGAGGGACCATTAACATCATTATAATCAGCATTAACTAAATCATTTGATATAACTTCATCCAATTCCAATAAATTGTTATCAGTTTTTTCATTTGCGTTAACACCTTTTAAAAAAGTTAAGCCTCCAACACTTAAAAGAAGAGTACATAACAACATGCACAAAGTAACAATTAATTTACCTCTTTTCTTCTTTTTAATCTTCATAAAATATCCTTTAGAATTTTTCTACTAAATAATTTGAGCCTTTATAAGAAATAACTGATTTTAAATTGCCTTTAGTTTCAACATCACAAATCATACCCATAGCTTTCTTTTTCAAGAAAAATGAATAATTCGAATCATAATTTAAAACTTGGCCATATTTATTAAAATTAATAACAAATTGATAAGAATGTAATTTTGTTGAATTTCCTACTGCACCTGCTGCTGCGCCAAATTTATTTTCATAAATTTTAGTAAAATCATTGCCATTCATTTTTATATTATAAATAAAAGTATAACCTAAAAAACTTTCACTTAATGAGCAACTAGACATGTCAATTTCATTTTCATTTGTTGAAAAACTAAGTGGCATTACATCATAAAAGCCTGTTACATTCTTTTTAAAATCTTTATAAGGAAGTTCTTTGATATTATTATTATATGCACCTAGAACTTTATTTCCACTTAAAGTAGCTTTATTTGAGGCTTCATAACGCGCATTACCTCCAGAAACATAAACCTTCATACTACATTCAGGCCCAAAACCTGATGAAGATATTTCTTTGGTAGCTTCTTCATAAAAAATATCTTTAGTTGAATCAATTCCAGCACGTAAAAGCATAGATTGAACAACTGTCATTCCAACGGACTCAGCATAAGTTAAACCATTGGTTTCATTATAAACTCCACCCTCTGCATTAACTTTTTCTTTTTCTTTAGCAAGAACATTTAATACTTCATAAAATGCAGTTTGTCCATAAGAACCATCAGCTTCTTTAGTAAAGTATACTTTGTCACGTGAAATATTGTTACTTTCAGTAATATAAGAATCATTAGTTAGATAATTATCTTCAACATACATTTGATTTGTAGAGCCTTCGTATGTGCCACCAAAAAAACCAGCAACAACGCTAAGGATACATAAAGCAAAAACTAATACACTTAAAATAGTGCATGATATATTCAACAACCTATTAGGGTTGGAAAAAAACTTGTCAATAAATTTTTTCATAATATCTATTATATATAGTAAATAAAACAAAATCAAGTATTTTTACAAATTTTCGACAAATTTACCTTAAAAAGTTCAATGGTTTAATAGAATCAGCCTTTGCAACAGCTTTTAGGCTATAAGTTCCATCATCTAAAACATCAATTTTGATAACAAAATTATTTTCATTAACCTCAAAATAATTATTTAATGTTTTTAATAAATCACTTTTTAAAAGTTCATTTAAGCCTTCTGGATTTTTCTTTTTATCAAAATTCAAACATTCAAAAATTCTTTGTTCTCTATTACTTTGCATAATTATGCCCTTTTAAATACCCTTTTAATTTTTCCTATTAAACCTTTATATTTTTTTGTTGCGTCGAAAATTTGATTACCTCCACATAATAAATTTTCAGCCAATATATCAAATGGTTCACAATATATAGAACCATTTAAAGCAATTTCATCTTCATCAGGAATAACTCCAATAAGTTTAGCGTTTATAAGTTCTGCCGCATTTACAGGCAAAATTTCCTCTCCCGACAACTCAAGATCTCCTCTAGCTCTATTGATAACAAGATAATTTAATTCAATACCATTTTCTTTTAATACCCTTAAAGTTTTTGAAGCATCTCTAATAGAATATATATGAGGTGCAGCAACAATAATAGACTCACTTGCATTATTAATTGCTTTTAAAAAGCCCTCTTCTAACCCTGCTGGAGAATCAATTAAAATAACTTCAAAAATTTCATCTAATATATTAAATATTTTACTAAGCTTTTCTTTAGTTAAAGCATTGCTTAAAAAACCTTGACAAGAAGGCAATAAAAATAAATTATCGCAAATTTTGAGAATTGCTTGAGTACAGCGCACTCGACCACTTACAACATCAACTATATCAAAAACAACTTTATTTTCTACACCTAGTGCACAATCCAAATTGTTAAGTTGTGTATCTAAATCTATCATGCAAACTTTTGTGCCAACTTTTGCTAATGCTCTACCTAACCCTGCACAAATAGTTGTTTTCCCAACGCCACCTTTCCCCGAAGTTATAACAATTTTTCGTGCCATTTTTCGCCTCCTATAAAAAAATTTTAACTTATACAAAGTCAAAAAAAATATATTCTTTTGTTACTTTTATTAGAAATATGTAATAAACAAAAAAACGAACAAGAACTGTTCGTTAATTATCTGCCAATATTTGTTTTTCAAATTCAGGACTAGCCAAAATTTGTTTTGCACCAAGCATATTTACATTTTCAGGGTCTTCACTAAGAGAAACTTTTAAACCTAATTTAGTTTTAATAACCTTATCAAGACCGCTTATATTGCTTCCGCCACCAGCTAACAAAATTCCATTATTAAGCAAATCTTCTGAAATATCAATCCCAATACTTTTTATTAAATTATCTATTTGATTTATAATTTCATTATAAAATTCTTCAACACTACACTTTACATCGCTTGAATATAAAACTTCAGTATGTGGCATTCTAGTATTAACTTCAAACCCAGAAACTTCAAAACTACTTTTATCACTTTCGTATAAACTTCCAATTTCAATTTTTAATTCTTCTGCCGTTCTATCTGAAATCTTAAGTTCATAACTTCTTTCAATATACTTAGTAATAGCAAAGTCCATTGCTTTTCCACCAATTCCAAGCGTAACTCCGCCTAAAAGTTGAGTTGATGAAACAATTCCAATATCAGTTTTTCCACCCCCAATATCACACACAATGCATGTGTCTTTATTGTAAGCTGGTAAGCCATAACCAAATTTAATTGCAATGACATTTGGTATAAAAACAACTTCTGTAATGCCACTTTTATAAGCAACATTTTTTAAAGTTGAGCGTTCCTTTAAATTTAAACCACAAGGAACTAAAAACATTGCCTTAATAGAAGGTTCAAAAATCCCTCTTCCAATAATTTTATTTAAACAAAATGTTAAGAATGCACTAGCAATTTCCTCATCTTGTACTGCGCCATTTACTATTGGGTTAATAAAAGTAACCATGCTACCTTTTTTGCTTAGCTGGTCTTTTGCAGTATTTCCAAAAATCCAACTCCCATTGTTTTGACGCATAGCTAAAGTAGCTTCTCTTAAAACAATACCAGCACCTTTTAAAAAGATTACTGTTTCACTACTTCCAAAACTAACGGCAATTTCGTGCTTTTTCACTTTTCGCCCCTTCTTATAAAATTTCAATATTTTTACCGAAAGCTCTTAAAAAGTCCTGCGCATATTTTGTGGCTTCTTTAATTTCAAATGATACATCAGTTTCAGCAATTGCTTTTAAAATAACACTATCCCCTAAAATATCACAATTAATATCTTTAACTGCTCCCGTACTACATCTATCTAAAGCTTCAGCAATAGAAACAACAACAGCCATTTTTTTAACCGCAACTAAATCTTCTTCAGTTAGAATATCACGATATTTAACAAATTCAGCTAAATTAAAATCATTCAAATTTTGAGAACTTGCAATAAAAGCTGCCACTAAAAGTTCACGATGAGTTAAACCAAAAACTTGCTCATTTAAAACAATATCAAAACAGTTTCTAGTATGATTAACAAAATTAATTCTTGTTCCCGCATCATGCATAAAGCTTGCTGCACGTAAACTTTTAATATAAGTTCTAGGTAATTTATGTAAAACTCTAAGTTGTTTAAATAACAGCATGCTAAGTTCATACACATGTTCACTATTTGTTCTGCTAGTTTCATTAAAAATATATTGACGTTCTAAACTATTGCCTAAAATATCAGTTATAGGTTTTTCAGTTGTAGACAAATTAGCAATATTTAATAGCAAACCATAACTTAAACCATAACTACTTGTAACCAAAGTTTCAGCATTATGACAAACATCAGCTGTTGCCTTAATCATAGCAATAATTGCAGATACCACATCAGCCCTATCTTCAGAAATACCACGCAACTTTTTCTTTTTAGAAATATCTAGGCCTTTAATAAAATTGAAAACAGTTTCAATATCTTTTTTAGTTGAAACTAAACCATGATTAAGGTCAAGTGGATATTTCTTAACTCCTCTAACAAGTTTAGCAAAACTTTCAAAGGCATTGCCTGCGCCAACAATTTGAAATTCAGGCTCAATAAGTTCAAGTTCTTGAATTTCTTTTAAAGATTTCAATAAATGATTGTAAATTTGTTCGTTTTGTTTTAAAACGTCTTCACCTTCAAACAACTTAGTTAAAGTGTTTGCTCCAAATGGAAATATTTTTTCATATAAAACATTTCTTCTAACATAAACAGCTAAAACAGTGCTTTCAGCTTCAATATCAATTAATAATGCTTTTGGAACATCTAATGTATTAATACAAGCTGTATAAACTCCGTTAACTTCTTCTTGTTCAGTTAAAAGCTTAACTTTAAGTCCAATTTGAGAAGCCACTTCATCCATAAAACTCTTTTGATTTTTTGCTTCTCTAACAGCATAACCTGCCACAACCAAGTATTCTTCTACTTTATAGCTTTCTGCTAATTTTTTATATCCTTTAAGAATTGTTAAAGTCTCATTAATTCTATTTGGTTTTAAAAATCCATCTATATTAACATCTTCAGCAAGTTTTACATAGTCAACAATTTCGTCAACTACATTAAAAAACTCCCCTTGAATATTAGCAATTGTCATTTTAACATAACTGCTTGCAATTTCTATCAGTGCAAAAGTTTTCATATATTTCCTCCACAAACTTAACTAGTTTTATTAGATAACATATTATACCACAAAATATTTATTTTGCAATACATTTTTAAATAAAAATCTCATTTAAAAAATCTTTATATATTAAGAAAAGTAATTTGACTTAAAATTTTTTAAGCCATTTTATAATTTAAAAAAGTGACACAATACCCAATATTTACGTACTTTCATAAAGTAAGTCTTTTAAGAGATTTGGGTAATTTTAATTCTCCAAACCTTTTGAATCAACTTCTAGCATAGAAAAGTATAAACTGGTAAAATAACTACAGCCTTTAATTGATACCTAAAACTCTTTTTCCCACTTTTCTATATAAGTAAAAAAACCGAAATATTAAACTTCGGTTTTTTTATATTATTAAACAACTATTTTATCGTCATCTTGTTTATTTTTATCTTTCTTTTCTTTTTTGCCTTTTTTGTTGTTTTTATCTCTTAATAAGAAGAATATAGCAACACCTAAGCCACAAAGAGCAAGAATTGAAAGTGCAACACTCCAGAAAATTGTTCCAACACTTGTTTTACCTTCTCTTTCTTTAACTTTGAAAGAATAAGTTTCACTAGTGTAGTTACCAGCTTCATCAGTAACACTATATCTTAAAGTGTAATCCCCAGTTTTATCAATTTTAAATGTATATACACCATTTACAACTTCACCAGAGTTTTTAACTTCACCTTGTGGTCCAGAAAGATAAACTGTAATAGCTTTGAATGAGCCATCATCATTTGCGTTACTTGAAGCAAATTTATCGCTATCATCTTTAGCTATAATTTTTGAACTATCAATTTTAAGTTCAAACACACCTTTATTATTTAATTCATATTCTCCACTTGGTTTGTTTGCTTTATTTTGAGCATCAGTTCCAGTAAAGTGAATTGTAGGTTTTTCAACATCGCCAACTTTAATACTAAAGGTTAAAGATTGAACATTGTTATTTCTATCAGTAGCTGTGTAAGTTACTTCATAAGTTCCGTTAGCAGAAACACCATAATCACTCTTAGCTCTTCCAGGAGTGAAACTTAAATCTCCACCTTTACTAACTTCACCTTCAGTCCAAATTTGAGTACCATCTTTCTTAACACTAAAGCTATAACTAATAAATTGTTTAGAATCTTTATCATTATCTTCAGCATAGAAATTAGATACATAAATTGGCTTATATTCAGATTTACTGTTATCAACAGCTTCTAAATCTGGATAACTATAAGTATTTGTATTAGTATTAATATTAACACCTTTATTATTACTTGTTAAATTTCTGAAATAAATTGTAGGTTTTATTGTATCTTGAACTGTAATTTTAATTAAATCGCTTTCGCCAACATTGCCTGCAGCATCTTTATAACTAAATTTAAAGTGATATTCACCAATTGCCTTTGGAGTAAAGGTTTTGGCTCTAGCATTAAAACCAGCGTTTGTAGGGTTAACACCTTCTGGTCTATCATCGCCATAATCAACCATGAACATAACAACATCTTGAGGGTTATAAACTCTTTCGCCGTTATCTGTAATTACTGCTTGATAGAATTCTTGACTTTCGCCAAGTTCCATTGTTTCTTTGTAACCTTGTGGAATAATACTTGGTTTTTCAGTATCTTTTGCAATCATAGGAATAGATACACTTGTAACATGGCCACCAGCATCAACTGCCACATAAGTAACCAAATATTTTGCAGCTTTAGCTGGAACAAATTTTCCACCATTAACTGTTCTAACATAATTTCCATCTACAAAATCAGAATCTTCTCCATTTTTAATAGATGAACTTATTTCTGTTCTTCCAACTAAGCCCTCATCTGTCATTTCAGATACATAAACTGTAATATCAAAGTTATCATCTTCTTTATCTGTAAATTTTAGACTTGGCAATTGAACTTCATAATGTTGATGAACATTCTCAAAATTTTGAGTTGAAGTATTGTAATAACCAATTTTATCTGGACTGCTTGGAACTGTACTTGTAAATTCCCCAGCTACAACAGCGTCTTTATCATTAACACTAGCATCTGGCTTAATTACTGTAACCATAACATTAATTTTAGGTGTTCTTGTATCACCCTCAGTTTTTCCTACAACAGAACGATTATAATAGTCTGTTGCAATTGTTACAATATAAAGATTATCTGTTGCTTCATTTGTATCAATGTAATAATTAGCAGTGTCATCTTTGTCTTTAGTTCCAAAATCAATAGATCTATTACTTGGTTCTCTAAGTTTTCTAAATTCTTCTAAGAAATCATCAGTCATTTCTGTAGCTTCATTTTTATATACACCTGCATCTTTAGCAAAGAAATATCTTGTTTCAACTAAAACGCGTGTATCAATATTGTCTACAGCTGTAGGTTTGCTAAATTTAATTTCAGCACCAGGTTTATAAGAATATGGAACTTTAAGTGGGTCAAAGTTAGGAAGTTCATCATCTTCTTCACTTCCTTTAACTGTTACAGTATAACTAGCATAAGCTGTTCTTGAACCATCGTTTGCAGAATATTCAATTGTGTATTCACCAGCTTTTTCAAGTAAAATTTCAACTGCACTATTTTCACCAGGATATTCTTTTTCAGATTTATCATCATTACGATTTTGTTTTTTCCATTCGTCAGCAACAGTAAACATTGTTAATCCATTATCAAATGAACCACTCTTAATTTTAACTGTTCTTTTTAATGTGATATCTTTATAACTTGCAGCATTATCAATTGCATAAACAGCTGGTAAAACAATTTTACCTTTATATTCTTTGCTATCTTCTCCACCATTGTAATATTTAGCTGTATATGTACCTTCATTAACACGTTCTGGCAATAAGTGTGCGCCATCTTTAATTTTAGCAACTGTTTCATCAGTTACGGTGCCATCGCTTTCTACTTTGTAGTCTTCAACAAATTTAACTTCTGGAGCTTCACTATCGCTAACGTTTGCTATTAAGTGAGCACTTCTTCTTGTTTCATTACCATAAGCATCAAAAACTTTATAATAAACTCTATACCCGCCTTTTCTAGTTGGTATAAATGTAAAGTCATCAGAAATATCTGTTCTTCCTTGTTCACTTGTTTTACCTTCTTCAACTTGGTATTCAACACCAGTATTAGGGTCAACAAAACAAACGGACATTTCAGTTCTAAAATCTACAGTTTCACTAGTATTTTTTGTGTTAGTAACTTTAGGTGTAGGAATTTTAACTTCGCTACCAATAGAAGCTTTAGTAGGAACACCTGTTCCTTCTAAAGTTGCAGAAAGAACTCTATCATCTTCATCATCTGGAGTGAACTCAGTTGACTTTCTATTTTGAATATCATAAGTTTGTTCAATTGCGTTGTTTTCTTCAGTTCCGTCATTAAATTTATATGTTACTTTATAAATACCAATTTCATCTTCACGAGTATTAACTTTAAATACTTTTCCACCATTATAATCATAAGCTTCAACTTTATCATTATATTCGTCATCAGTTGTGTAAGTATTACCACTAGCATAAGTTAAAACATTTTTTCCACTTGGGCTTGTTACCTTAATTTCAAGTGTACCTTCTTTTACCTCATCTTTATTTTTAGACAATAAAACATTTGGAACAGGTAAAGTGAAAGCAAACTTTTGTTTTGCACTAGTTTCATTAGGAAGAAAAGCC
>CAMUJQ010000031.1 GCA_947089305.1 uncultured Clostridia bacterium | reverse complement strand
GTGGAGGAGTATCGATTGAATATATTGGTTTTTTAGAATTTTTATCAAAATTATAAATTTCATTATCTTGCCAATAATTTTGCCATTTTTGTTCTTTTTCTAAGGCATTATATTTTTTATCTAACATAAATATTTTCCTTTTAAACTAAATATTATTTTATCAAATTTTATAGTATAACGCAAGTAATTTGCATTTAATTAACACTTTAATTAAAATTTTAAATTTTAATCACTTAACTTTTAAAGTTGATTTTTTAATCTAAACCCAATTAATATAAAAAAAGAGCAAGTGGTTAAACACTGCTCTATTTAAACTCGTAAAATAAAAATTACTTACTTTCTTTATTTTCGTTTGTTTTAACTTTAACACTACGTTTTTCGTCGTATGTTCCGCATTTAGGGCATGCAAAATGAGCGCGTTTAACTTCACCACAATTTTTGCAAACGTTCACGCTTGAACTTTCAATTTTTAAATTTGCAGAACGACGTTTACCTGTTCTTGCTTTACTAAGTTTTTGTTTTGGACCTACGCTTGCCATAATCAATCTCCCCTTTTTATTTCTTTAATAATTTTTTTAGTTCATTAAACGGATTATTAGCATTATTTTTAATTGCTCTATCACAATTACATTTGCCAAAATTTAAATTTTTACCACAAACTCCACATAACCCTAAACATTCTTCTTTGCATATTATTTTACTTGGCATGTTTAGCAAAAGTTCTTCGCTAACCATTTGATCCAAATCAAGTTCCTTTTTATTGTAATATACATCATCGTTTAAAGTATCAACTATGTTAGAGAAATCTAAATTTACATTAAATGTACATTCATCTCCACATTTGTAGCATAACCCAGAAAATTCACTTTCTATTTTCAACTTAACTTCAAAGCTATAATCAACTTTTTTAATATAACCTGAAATAAAGCAATTTATTAGTTTAACAAAATATGTTTCAAACTGCGCGTTATCAATATTTAATGCTAAATGCTTAAACTCAATAATTTGCCCATTTTTTAATTTAGAAGTATCTAAACTCATATTTCTTACCTACTAACTCGTATATTATAAAATAAACGTAGAATTTTGTCAATTGTTTTTTATAAATTAGTTATTTTATTGTATCATAAACTTCTTTTGCAATTTCAAGTTCTTCATTAGTTGGAATAACAACTACATTCACTTTACTTTTCTTAGTACTAATAACACCAAATTCAGCAAATATTTTATTATTTGCTTCTTTATCAAAATCAACCCCTAAATATGTTAAACTTTCACATATTTTTTCACGAGTTAATTTATCTCTTTCTCCAATGCCAGCTGTAAAGCAAATTGTATCAACACCATTTAAAACAGCTGCATAAGAACCAATATATTTTACTACTCTATAAACAAACATATCAAAAGCTAAATCTGCAATTGGGTCTTTTCCCAAATTAACCATAATATCTCTCATATCAGCTGAGCCATAAATACCTTTAAACCCGCTTTGTTTTTGAAGATAATTAATTGCTTCTTCATGACTCATACCTTTCTTTTTAGCAAGAAATAAAACGGCTTGAGGATCAATATCTCCACTTCTTGTGCACATAATAAGCCCTTCAAGAGGAGTAAATCCCATTGAAGTATCAACGCTTTTGCCATTGTTAATTGCTGTAATGCTTGAGCCACTGCCTAAATGACAAACAATAACTTTGCCTTCTCCATATAGTTTTGTTGCTTCTTTACTAACATATTTATGGCTAAGTCCGTGAAAACCATATCTTCTTACGCCATATTTATCTTGATCTTCTAAACTGATTCCATAATAATATGCTTTTTTAGGCATAGTTTGATGAAAAGATGTATCAAATACAAAATAGTTAGGACATTTAAAAATTTTTCTAATTGCTTCAACACCCATAATAGCTGCTGGATTATGAAGAGGCGCATATTCAAAATAATTTCTAAAATCTTTAACTATCTCATCTGTAATTAAAGTAGTGTTAATATATTTTGGCCCACCATGAATTCCACGATGACCAACTGCTGAAATTTCATTTGGATCAGTAATAACTTTTTCATCTTTCAAAATTTGAACCATCATATTAGCTGCTTCTGTATGATCAGCGCATGGTTTGTTGATTGTTTTTTTATCTTTTTGGCCATCAAGTTTATATTTAACAAAACCGTTACTTCCTCCAATAACTTCAAATAAACCTGAAACCAAAACCTTTTCACTTGGCATATCAATAACTTGGAACTTTAAACTTGAGCTCCCTGCATTTACAATAAGTATTTTCATAATTTTTATCCCCTTTATTATTTAATTTTATTTTTTTCGCTTGCCGTTAAAGCAATGCAAATTAAAATTTCTTCTACTGTTGCACCACGACTTAAATCATTTATTGGTTTATTTAAGCCTTGACAAACAGGTCCAACGGCCCTTAAATTACCACCTCTTTGCATAAGTTTATAACCAATGTTGCCTGACACTAAATCTGGAAAAATTAAACAATTTGCTTTTCCTGCAACAGTGCTTTCTGGCGCCTTTAGTTTTGCTACAACTGGATCAATTGCTGCATCAACTTGCATTTCACCATCATAAACAAATTCAACTTTTCGCTCTTTTAAAATTTCCATAGCATCTTTAATTAAATTCGTTACTTCATTTTCTTTTTTACTCTTTGTTGTATAACTTAAAAACGCAACCACAGGCTCAAGTTCTAAAACATCTTTACATGTTTTAGCGCTAGCTATTGCAATATCAGCTAACTGTTCACTTGTTGGTTTTTCAACAAGAGCAGAATCAGCTAAAACATAAGCATGTGCTTTATTATTAATTGTTTTTCCCTCTAAGATTGAACAGCATGAAATGGTATTTATGCCCTCTCTCCCTTTTATAATTTGAAGTGCTGGTTTAAGTACTTTTGCAGACTCTGTAACAGCTCCCGCAACAAGTCCATCGGCATAACCACATTCAACAAGCATAACTCCAAAATAAATAGGATCTTTTAACAGTTCATCTGCTTGTTCTAAAGTTAAGCCTTTATGCTTTCTTTTTTCATAAAGTTTTGATTTTAAAATGTCATAATTTTCATAACTATTTATATCAATAACTTTTATATTGTTGTTTTCATATTTACGCATTTCTTCTGTGCCAAAAAAAATTATTTTAGCCAAGTTCATTTTTGCAGCATTTAGTCCCGCCGCTAGTATTCGTTCGCTATACTCAGCCTCGGGCAAAACAATAATAGAAAAGTTCTTTTTTGCCATATTGAAAATATTCTTAATTAAATTCATAAATAATTCCTTTATTTATTAATATTCTTAAAGTAATCTTTAAAATCTTTATAATATACCTTATAAATTTGTTTAGGTTTTAAACTGTGCTTACATATATATTGAATTCCTCCAATAGATTCTGTGTTTGTAAAATATTTTTTATCAAGCGCATAAATATAGCCACAAGCATTTTCATCTATATAAGTAGAATTAAATAACTTAGCACAATGTTTCCCACTTTCAAAACTCGCACTCCAGGAAAAATCGTTTTTAGGCAATTTTTCAAAACTAAATAATAAAGCAAATTCAATATTATTAGTTCCATAAACTGCCGTCAAATTATTTTGACAAAGATTTGTTCCACATTTTGCTTTGTGAGGCTTCAAAACTCCAACTAAAATTGGGCTTCCGTGATAAATATATTCATTTGATAAATTAAAAAGTTCATCTCTTTTTATCTCTTGAAAATTTAACATAAGAGTATTATAACCTTTTTTTAATTTTTAGTAAAACGAATTTATATTTTTATTAACCAAAAAATATAATATTTTTATGATAGCAACTAAAAAAAATAAACTAAATTTAAAACATTTTAACTTATTTAATTATATTTTTGCTTTTTTTGTATTTTTTATAATTATAGTAATTATTATAAATCCTAAAACTTATATTAATAGTGCAATAAGCGGACTTACAACTTTTGGAACAAAAGTTTTCCCAAGTTTATTTCCCTTCTTCTTTTTAACAAAAATATTAATTGAACTAAATGTTTTAGATTGTTTATCAAAATTTTTTAATAAACCAATGCAAAAACTTTTTCACACAAAAGCAGAAGGTGCCTATATATTTATTATTGGTTTAATTTGCGGCTACCCTGTTTCAGCAAAAATAACTAGTGATTTATTTTTAGATGACAAATTAACAAGCAATGAAGCAACCAGTATAGCCTCCTTCACTTCAACAAGTGGCCCAATGTTTGTTATAGGCACTGTTGGCGCTGCAATGTTTAATAATACAAAACTAGGAATTTTAATTTTAATTTGTCATGTTTTAGGTGCTCTTGCAACAGGTCTTGTTTTTTGCAACTATCATAAACAAAAGGTAAAAAAGTTAAACACTAAAAATGAAATAATAGAAAAGCCAAAAATTTCAACTATAATAAATAGCAGCATGACAAGTTCAATTAATTCAATATTAGTTGTAGGCGGTTTCATTATTTGCTTTTTTATAATAATTGACGTTGTTCTTAACTTATTTCCCCTTACAGGAATTTTAAAGCCCTTAATTAGTGGTGGAATAGAGATGACTCGAGGCCTTATTGAACTTAATAACTTAATGTTACCATTTAATTTAAATTTAATTATAGGAACCTTTTTAATTAGCTTTGGTGGATTTTCAATTATAATGCAAGCGTATTATTTTTTATCAAAAGCCAAAGTTAAATTTTCAAAATTCGTTTTAATAAAAATAGTGCATGCCATATTTGCAACACTATTTGCATTTATTTTAAGTTTATTTATTTAACCTTTATAAAATGTACTAGTTTACCGCTACCATAAGATTTTGTTTTATATTCTAAATTTAACTTATCAAACTCGCTTTCTAACCCTGCAATATTTGTTTCAAAAACAATTTGTTTTTCGCCTTTAAGTAAATTATTTTTTACAATAAATTTTATTGCATTTATTCCATAATCACTTTTAAAAGGTGGGTCTAATAAAAATAAATCAAATTGTTCTCCTTCAGCTTTAAACCATTCAAGCGCCTGCATATAATCCATGTTAAACACTTTTGCTTCTAGTTTACAATTAGCTAAGTTCTTTTTAATAATTTCAACAACGCCCTTATCTCGTTCTACAAAAACAGCGCTTTGCGCCCCACGACTAACAGCTTCAATCCCAAGGCTTCCACTTCCACCAAACAAATCACACACTTTTGCATTTTTAATTGAATATCCAAGTGTGTTATACATACTATCCCTAACTCTATGCATCATAGGTCTAGTTATCTCACTTGGTGGCTCAAGCATTAATTTCCCTTTGTATTTTCCCGATATAATTCTCATATATAAATTATATCACAATTTTTTAAACTTGTAAAAAGTTCGTATATAATTGTTTTAGAATTTTTTGCAATTTTTTTTGCATCGAAATGATTTCTTATAAAATATGCCCTATCACCAATTTGAATATCTTTTATTTGTGTAACATTAATTGCAATTAAATTCATGCTTATTCTTCCCAAAATTTCACATCTTTTATTATTGATATAAAAATAATTTTTAGAATTTTCATTAGAACTTAACAATCTATTAATGCCATCATAATAACCACAATTTAATACTGCAATTTTAATTTTACTTTTTGCAACATATGTTCCACTATAACCAATTTTTTGGCCCTGTTCAATATATTTTATATCAACAACCTTTGCATAAGCTTTAAAAATAGGCTTTAGTCCATATTTATTTATTCCACCATAAAAAGCTAAGCCACATCGAACAGCATTCCCAGCTGTTTTATATTTGCTTATTAGTGCATAAGAACTTGCGCTATGAATTAAGCATTTTCGCGGAAGTTTAACAACCCTTAAATATTCCCTAAATTTTTTGTTTTGCAGTTTTAAATTTTTAACATCGCAAGAAGCAAAATGAGTAAATACTCCCTTTAATATTAAACTTTTACTGTTCTTTATATATGCAACACCAATAATAAATTCAATTTTATTATTAAATCCAATTCGTGACATTCCCGTATCAATTTTTATATGAACACCAATTTTACGACTTTGTTGTAAAGCTATTTCTTCAATATATTTAATATCATCAAAACTTGAAACTGTATAACTGACATTTTTAAAATTAATAATTTGCTCATTTGGAGTTAATATTAAAATTTCTTTATTTGTTAAATCGGCTATTTTTTTTGCTTCACTACTGCTTGCAACAGCAAAAAAATCGACTTTATTTTGTAAAGTCAATGTTACAGCTTCAATGGAAAACCCATAAGCATCCGCTTTAACAACGGCACCTACTTTTCTTTTTCCTGCTATTTTTTTTATTATATCAGCATTTTCTTTTAAAGACTTAATTTCAACAACTTTTTTTAACATATTTAGATATATGTTATTTTTGTTTTTATAGTTAAAAAAGTTATTATATAAAAACACTAAATTTGTTAAATATTATCTCATAAAATTTTGCAAAACTGGAATGTCAACAACGCTATCAACAACTTTAAATTTTAAATCATCGCGAGCCATTGCAAGGCCTTCTTCTTGATTTCGTCTAAGTTGTTCAAATAACCCATCATAAAAACCTGCAATGTTAACTACTGTAATGTTAGAGGAATATTCTTGAGATTTAGCGGCCTCATTAGAATATAAAAGTTCTTCTAATGTGCCTGTGCCGCCAGGTAAAACAATAACTTCATCACAAGTTTTAATTCTTCTAAGTCTATCAGCTTCTCCATGTGTTTTAACAGCATTAAAATTATCTGCACCAACTATCTCTCTTAAAATAGGAGCATCTTTATCATAAAAGACATCGGGTATAAAAAACTCAACATCATTACTGTGTTTTGCAAATTCACGCAAAGTTAACCCCATTAAACCAAATGCATAACCACTTTGTAAATAAGTATATTTGTTAACAGCTAATAATTTACCTAGTAAAGTAGCCTCCTCATTTATTTTTTGAGTTTGAGCTAACCCAGTGCCAGCACATACAAATATTCTTTTCATGCAATTTCTCCTTTAGTATGTAAATAACTTGTATTAAAAATTATTAAATAATAAATTAGATTTATTATAGCTTTCAAAAATTAATTTGGCTAGTAAAATATGCAAGTTTATATTTTAACCTTGCTCACCTTGCGATTGCCTAACCATGTCTTCAACGACAATATCAAAAATTTCCCCAAGACTAGCACAATATTCTAGAACCTTCCATGGTTCATTTGTGTGAAAATGAATTTTAATTAATTCTGGATCTCCAACAACAAGTAAACAATTCCCAACTAATTTTGTGTTAAAGTAAGTTTTAATTGTTTCCTCATCTAAATTTTTACCCTCAATTAATAATTGAGTATCATAACGATATTTTAGTTCATCTTCTTCTTCATAATCATTAAAAGCCATTATATTTCTCCCTTTTTATTTTTTTCTCTTAAGCTTGTTAGGTAATCCATTAATTGCTAAATTTTGATTTTTGTAACTTTTATCAAATGTAATATCTTCTGAGAACATAGCCAAAGGCTTAAAGTTCGATGCCTTTTCTTCAGAATCAAATTCAATTTCACACACATTTAATCCATTTAAACTTCCCTCAAAAACATCAAATTCAAGAATATGTTTATCGTATGGAATTTTATATCTAACTTTTTTTATTAAGTAACCTACAATCCTTTTTTTATTATTTTCATATTCCTCTTTAGAACATTGAGTTTCAACCTCTTCTCTTTTTAATCCCTCATCAATGTTTTTTTTAAAAGTATGAAAACATTTATTATTTTTACATCTATATCTTTCTTCAACATCTCCAACTTGAACATAATATTGTTCAATATCAAATTTTTGTTTACTTAATTTTTTCAACTCTTCAATATAATTTTCTTTAACCAAAAACTTTCTTTCAATTTCCATATTTTTTCTTCCTTTTACAAAAAAATTATAACACAAAGTTATAATTTTGTATAGAGATTTTCACTCTTATTTTGTTTTAACTAAAATTGCCGTATACCAGTTTTCATCGCGACCTTCTCTATAATCGCCACGCGTGAATTCGTCTTTAAACTTAAAACTTTTTAAATTTTTGTTTTCTTTTATAAACTGTCTAAAAGATTTTTGTGTAAACTCACAAAAATGTTTCCCAAGCTTGTTATCATATTCTCTTTCCCCAAGCCTAGCATTAAATAAAAATGCTCCACCAACTTTAAGAGAATTATAAACCTTTTCTATAACATTTTTAAGTTCATCTTTATCTAAATGATGAATAGACGCCATAGCCCACACACCATCAAATTCATTCTCAAAATTTATATCTTGAAAAAGCATGCACTTAACGGGTTGTTTTATTAAATTGCTTGCAAACTTGCAAAGTTCTTTTCCACCGTCAATAGCAGTAACTTTATAACCCATTTTTTTAAAGTGAAACGAATCTCTTCCACTCCCGCAACCTAAATCTAAAATATGTCCGCCCTCTTTAATATATTTTAAAAAGTTTTTATAATCTTCACTATAATCTACATTAATTGTACGCATAATATAATCTGCATAACTTTCATCAAAAATCTCGTGTGTGTTATTCATTTTATTTACTTCCTTTCATTAAATTTTGAATACCTGCATAAGTAACGTCTTTTTTAGAAAGCCCAAAATTTTTAACAAAATCAAAAATTTTGCTTATATCAGCATTTTCTTCCTTTAATTCAATTTCAAGTAGTTCTCCTAAATTTTTAACTGAATCAAAATCAAATTCAAACTCACCCATTTTATAGGTAGTGCGAGTTTTGTCTATTTTAATATCAACACTAAAACCAAGTGCAAATAATATTTTTTCAGTTTGTTCTGCACTTGAAATTTCAGTTTCAAATTCGTCACAATAAACTGGTGTTGCATCTTTATGTATTTTTTTATAAGTTAATTGTGCTTTACCTTTTTCTCTAATTCTTACACATTCAACTGTTTCTCCATCAACCTCAAAAGATTTAAAGTTTGGAACATAATAAGTGTCTATTAATCTAAACTCACTTTCCTTTTGTGCATTCTTTTCTAAATATTTTATAAGTTTATTTTTTGTTGTTTTATTTATTACAAATTTAACTTCAATTTCTTTATCTTTCATTTGCACTCACCTTTTATTTTTTGAACAAATTTTCTTTACTTTTCTGTTAAGCATTGGGCCGAATAATAAATAATCGTTATAAAACTCGTTTGCGATTTCGTTCGGCATAAGCGGAAGATTAGGAATTTTAAAAATTTCAATTAAGGACGGAAGATACAAGCCTCTATTTCGATTTTGTAAATACTCCTCACCCTCGGGTTTTGCAAGTTTCACTTCGGTGCACTCACAAATATAAAAATGTTGAATAGATTTATCGTCAATGTATGTATATACTTTTTTTATAGGTTCAACAATTAGCCCCATTTCTTCTAACACTTCTCGCTTAACACATTCAGTCTCACTTTCGCCGTCTTCCATTCCACCACCTGGAAACGTGTAAAACTTGCGCCCCTCAAACTCGCGATACATAACAACAAGTTCGCCGTTTTTTATTATAATTCCACGCGCTCTAACTGATTTTTTCATAAACTTACCTAATTAATTTTTGAATTTAAAAGTAATGCTTTAATTTGTTTATAAAATGGCTCTAATTATTTTATTCTTATAAACATTGCTTCAAAGGTGCATTTACCCGTGTTACATTGTTCGTGATAAACTCCGCGCGGAAAAATATAAAAGTCACCTTTTTTAAATGTATACTCTCCGTCTTCATCTTTAACAATTCCACTACCCTTTAAAACATACATAAACTCATTGCAATCATCGTGCTTGTGCCATTCAAATACTCCTCCAGCTTTTAACCAGCCATGAGTTATACCTTGAATATTTTTTACTTCATCGTTTGCAACAAAAAGTTTTCTGCTTTCCGCACCATCGTGAGCAGGTTCTAACTTAACACTGTTTTTTGCCTTTTTTACAACTTTCATTTTATACTCCTATAATTTATTATAAAATAAAAAGTTTATTTAAGCAAATCTTTTAACCCTTTAAAAGTTTTAGTCATAAATTAAACTATGAAAAAAATTAGTTTATGTATGATTGTAAAAAACGAGGAAGAGTGTTTAGATAGATGCCTAAAAAGTGTTAAAAACATTGCTGACGAAATTATAATTGTAGACACAGGTTCAACCGATAACACAAAACAAATCGCTAAAAAATATACTGATAAAATTTACGATTTTGTTTGGGTTAACAATTTTGCTTCCGCCCGCAACTTTGCTTTTAGTAAAGCAAGCAGTGATTATATTATGTGGCTAGATGCCGACGACTACATTTCTCCTGATAACTACAAAAAGTTAATTAACTTAAAAAAGCAAATGGACGGCAAAACCGATGTTTACATGTTAAAATATGAAATTGCCTTTGACGAACAAAACAATTCTATTTTTACATACAATCGCGAACGTATTATAAAAAACAACGGCACTTTTTTTTGGGAAGGAGCCGTTCACGAAGTTATAACACCGCACGGACAAATTGAATACATAGACGTTGCAATTAAACACTTAAAAAAAGAACACACAAACTCTAAACGTAATTTAAAAATATATCAATTGCTTTTAAAAAATGGAAAAACATTAAATGCACGCGAACAATACTACTATTCTCGCGAACTTTACTACAACAGTCAATATAAAAAAGCAATTACTGAAATTAATAGGTTTTTAAAATTTGATAATGCTTGGATTGAAGATAAACTTGGTGCACTTGAAATTAAAGCAATGTGCCAACTAAACTTAAATAAAACAAAACTTGCTTTAAACACACTTTATTCAAGTTTTAGTTTAGACGCTCCACGTGCTAATTTTTTATGCTTAATTGGTGACATTTATTTAAATCAAAACAAATTTAAAAAAAGTATTTTTTGGTATAAAAATGCCCTAAGCTCATCAAAAAATTATAACAGTGGCGCATTTATAAACGAAGATTATTTTGGCATATACCCTGCCTTGCAACTATGCTTAGCTTACTATAATTTGGGCGATTTAAACACCTCTAAAGAATATAACAACCTTGCTTTAAAATTTAACCCTAAAAATCAAAATGCGTTGAACAATGAACAATTTTTTGAAACACTTTAAAAATCAGTTTTTAACCTGCCTTATAAAATTTGCATATTATAAGATAGTTATATAATGGCAAAATTTACAAACTAGCAATTTTAACCTTTAATTGCAAACACTCCATTCTATAACTAAAGGCATATAAATAAAAGGAGTAAAATATGTCATATTTTTTTAACAATCCACATTGTTGTGGAAATTGTGGCGGAGATTGCAACGAACCTGTAAATAATTGCTGTCGCCCTTGTCCCCCTCCATGCCCTCCTTGTCCCCCTTGCCGTCCATGCCCAACAGGTCCAACGGGACCATCTAATGGAATAACAGGACCAACGGGTGCAA
>CAMUJQ010000030.1 GCA_947089305.1 uncultured Clostridia bacterium | reverse complement strand
AACATCAATGTCAATATTAATTGTTTTGTTTATCATAACAACTCCTTAATTGTTTTATATCATAAAAATATAATAATGTCAATTTTAGATTTTAAAAAAAACTATGCATTGTGCATAGTTTTTAATTAAAATTTAATTCTTGTTGAAACATAGTCAACAAGGTCATCAATTGGTAAGCGAATCTGTTCCATTGTATCGCGGTCGCGAATTGTTACGGTGTTGTCGTTAAGTGTATCAAAGTCTATTGTTACACAGAATGGAGTTCCAATTTCATCTTCACGGCGATAACGTTTACCTATTGAACCTGCTTCGTCGTAATCGCACATAAATTCTTTAGAAAGTTTTGCGTAAACTTCACGTGCCTTTTCTCCAAGATTCTTTTGAAGAGGAAGAATTGCAACTTTGTAAGGTGCTAGAGCAGGGTGGAAGTGTAGCACTACGCGAGTTTCACCATTTTCTAAAGTTTCTTCGTCGTAAGCTTCACACAAAACTGCAAGTGTAAGTCTATCTGCACCAATTGAATATTCAATAACATTTGGCGTAAATTTTTCGTTAGTAACTGGGTCTACATATTGCATTGCTTTTCCGCTAAATTCGCTATGACGGCTTAAATCCCAAGTAGAGCGATGGTGAATACCATTTAGTTCAGAAAAGCCAATAGGGAATTTATAGAATATATCGCAAGCGGCTTTTGCATAGTGAGCAAGTTTTTCGTGATCGTGATATTTTAAGTGTTCTTCTTTAAACCCTAAATTAAGTAAAAATTCGCGAGCTTGTTTTTTATAGTCGTCATAAATTTTAAAACTTTCTTCTTCTTTGCAAAACATTTGAAGTTCCATTTGTTCAAATTCAATTGTTCTAAAAAGGAAGTTTCCAGGAGTAATTTCATTTCTAAAACTTTTACCAATTTGAGCAATTGCAAAAGGTACTTTTGCTCGAGCAGTTCTTTGAACATTTAAAAAGTTTACATATTCACCTTGGCAAGTTTCAGGGCGAAGATAAACAACATCTTTTTGACCTTCAACTGTTCCACGGCTAGTTTCAAACATAAGTTTAAATTGACGAATGTTACTCCAATTAAATTTACCACAGTTTGGGCAATTAACTTTGTGCTCAGCAATGTAATTTTCCATTTGTTCATTTGTCATGGCTTCAGCACTAACTTTGCCTTTAGAGTTATCTTCAATTAAATTATCAGCGCGAAAACGTTGTTTGCATTCTTTGCAGTCCATAAGTGGGTCAGAGAAGTTTTGAGTGTGGCCACTTGCATCCCAAACTCGTGGATTCATTAAAATTGCAGCGTCAACACCATATGTGTTTGGGCTTTCTTGCACAAAGCGTTTCCACCATGCATTTTTAACATTCTTTTTAAGTTCATTTCCAACTGGACCATAATCCCAAGTGTTTGCAAATCCACCATAAATTTCACTCCCTGGAAAAACGAATCCACGGCCTTTACAAAGGTTAACAATTTTGTCTAAATTTTTTAGTTCTGTCATAAATACCTCCTAATTTTTGTGCCTACATATAAAAAGCCCCTATGTAAGCTATATAAACTTAACATAGGGGCGATAAATTTAATTTTCGCTGTTCCACCCTAATTCGTGGGAAATCCACCTTCATTAACGTCTTTAATCGCCGACCCGCGTTTAGCTCAGAAGTTGCCAACCTTCGTCATCACTATATTTTATATATTACTTAAAATTGAAGTTTTGTCAATAAATTTTATAATATTTTTAAAAATAATAGAAAATTGTTTGATTTTTGTAAAAAAATGTGATAAATTAATATTAGTTTATTTTTGTGAGAAAATTATAAACTATTTTATTTTTGTTGCGCAAAAAAATAAAACAACAAAACTGTTATAAATTTTAAGTGTAGTCGACAACTTAAAATTTGTATCAGTTTTTTTGTTGAAAAAATATATTATATTATTTGTTAATTTATTTGCAAGTAATAAGCAATTTATGTTAAAATAACAAGCATGGAGAAGATTATGAATTTAGAGGAAATAAAGGCTGAGAATTTTATTGAAGAAGCAATTATTGAAGATTTAAAAGCTGGAAAAAATAAAGAAGTTATAACACGTTGTCCACCAGAACCAAGTGGACATTGGCATATTGGGCATGTAAAAGCATGGACAATAGATTTTGAAACAGCAATTAAATTTGGTGGATATACAAATTTAAGAATGGATGATACAAACCCAACAAAAGAAGATGGTGATTTTGCTGATAGTTATGTTGATGATTTAAAATGGTTAGGGTATACACCTAAAAATGTAATTTATAGTAGTGAAGCTTATTTTGAAAAAATGTATGAAATAGCTTGTGACTTTATAAAACGTGGACTTGCATATGTATGTGAACTTAGTGGAGATGAAGTCAGTAAAACACGTGGAACTTTAACTGAACCAGGTAAGAATAGTCCCTATCGTAATAGAGAAGCAAGTGAAAGTTTAAAAATGTTTGAAGCTATGCGCGCTGGAAAATATCCAGATGGCTCAATTACTTTACGTGCAAAAATTGATATGGCACATCCTAACATGAATATGCGTGATCCTGTTATGTATAGAGTAATGCGTGTTCATCACTATAAAGTAGGCGATAAGTGGTGTATTTATCCTATGTATGATTTTGCACATCCTATTGAAGATGCTTTAGAAGGAATAACATATAGTTTATGTGATATTTCATTTGAAGATCATAGACCGCTTTATAATTGGTTTGTTGAAAATGCTTTTCCAGGTAAAAAATATTTACCGCGCCAAATGGAGTTCTCTAAACTTGCCATTGAAAATGTTTTACTTGGAAAACGTTATTTAAAACGCATAGTTAACAGCGGTAAAGTTATGGGCTGGGATGATCCAAGATTTTTTACAATAGCTGGTATGCGTAGACGAGGAATTACTGCAGCGGCAGTTAAAAATTTTGTTAAATCACTTGGCGTTACAAAAGTTGATAGCTTAATTCCAAAACAACAATTTGATTATTTTGTTAGAGAAGACTTAAATAAAGTTGCAACCCGTGCTATGGTTGTTTTAGATCCTTTAAAAGTTAAAATAACAAACTTAGTAGCAGATGAAGAAATATTTGTTGAAGATAATCCTAGTTTAGAAAGTTCAACAAAACATAAAAGCGTATTTAGTAATGAATTATACATTGAGAAAGAAGATTTTAGTTTAAATCCTCCTCCTAAATATAATAGACTTGTGTTAGGGGGAATGGTGCGTCTTAAAAATGCTTATATTATTAAATGTAATAATGTTGTTTATAAGAATAATGGTGATATAGATTATTTAGAATGCGAATATTTGCCTGAAACAAGAAGTGGTAATGATAATAGTGGAATTAAAGTTAAAGGAACAATTCACTTTGTTGCAAAAAATAATGCAGTTAAAATAACAATAAGAAATTTTAAAAACTTAACTAAGGAAGAATATTTAGAGCCAGATAAAGCATTAAATGATGGAATTGAACTTGAAGATTTACTTGAAGAAAATAGTTTGATAGAAACAAATGCTTTAGCTGAAAAATTTATTTTGAATGCTAAGGTATTAGATAAATTTCAATTTGTTAGAAAAGGTTATTATTCACTTGACCCTGATTCAACAAAAGACAATTTAATTTTTAATAGTATCGTTAGTTTAAAAGATGGTTTTAAAACTAAATAAAATATACTTATGTTATAAGGAAAAAATATGCGTAATATTGAAATTGTGGAAAAAATACAAAGAGAAGAAATGCGAGAAATTTTAAACGAATATTTAATTGAATTATCTAAGTTTGATAAGGATATAGAATTCGCGCAAAACGGCAAACCAATTTATAAGTGGTTTGATTGCTATTTTGAAGAAAAATCTCGTTATCCTATTTATTTAAAGGTTGACAATAAAATTGCTGGAATGAGTTTAATTCGCAAGTTGGATGATAAGTTATTTGAAGTTGCAGAGTTTTATGTTCGTCCAGATTTTAGAAAAGATGGAAATGCAATTTGGTTTGCAAATACAATTATTAATTTATTTGATGGAGATTTTGAGTTTTCTACTTGTTTAACAAATCAAAGAGCAAAAATGTTTTGGGATAAATTTTCTACAAATTTTAACACTAGTTCATTAATAGACGATGAAAGAAAAAACTGGAAAATTAAAAAATAAAAGTGTAAATTTAATTTTACACTTTTTATTTGTATCTATTGATAAAAATTATATAATATGTTAAAATTTATTTAAGAGGTTAAAATGAAATTAGTTGATATTAGAAACGAGCAGAAATACAATGAACAACTTCACGAAGGTGTTAATGCTTTTAGAAAATTATATAACGAAGAAGTTGAATATCTTGGTGAAGGTGTTCATGGAAAAGTTGAAGATCAAGAACTTATTCCAACTATTTTGCAACTTGCTTTAAGGCGTAGAAAATTTGTAACTTATATAAGAGATAAAATGAGTAGAATAGATTTTGTTGGTTTGCAACAAGATGAAGCCTTTAAAGCTTTAAGAAAGGAAATTACAGGTGAATATCCACAACTTGCGAATATTTCAGCAAAAGATTTATTTGTTGGAATTTGTAATTCTATTGCTCATGGCCAATCTGAAGGCTCATTTGATTTTGATGGTTATAGAAAATTACTAAAACAAGCTTATGGGGTATCACAGTTAAAGTATATTAAAAATGCGTGGCAAAAAAAGGAAGGAGTTATTACTGCAGATAAAATCGCAGAACTTTCAACAATTAGAATTAAACTCAGATATGGTTATTTTGCGAAAAAGAAAGGCGAACTTGAACCACTTATTTATGATATTCCTATTAACTTAAATAAAATAGTGAAAATTAATAATTTAGTTTCTAAATATTTTAAAAAAAGAAATTTAGCAATTACTTCTCCAAAAGATGGAGAAGCTTACGAGTATGATTTAAATACAAAGGAAATTATAAACAAAAATTTAATGGATAATATTAAATCAAAAACATATCAAAATATAGTTGAAGATATAATAAGTTTTTATGATTCTGATTTAATTAATTTGCTTTCAGATGAAACAGAAAAAACGCTTTCTAATTTTGCAACTAAAACAGCACTTACTAAAACATGTTTGCTTCCTTCAATTGTTAATTATAGGCTAGATGATTTAGAAAATACCGTTAAAGCAATTAGCATATCAAAAGCAAATTTAAAAGCGTGTCAAAAAGATTTAATTACAAATGCAATTAAAGGCTATACTAAAAAAGATAGTGATAAAGCTGAAAATGTTGCAAGAGCTTTATACTGTGCTAAATTAGATAATATTTATCAAGAGCTTTTAACTACTCAGCTTGTGAGTTTATTGGAGTGTTTTGAAGCAAGGGATTGTCTTGATAAATTTGCTAACAATGATATTGTAAAATCAATTGCTTCTGCAATGTATGAGAAAAATGAAGAGAAAGTAACAGATAGAAATTGCTCGAATACAATTAAACTTATGCGTAACGCACTTGTTCACATGAATTATCTTTATGATCCAGCAACGGATGAATTCCATTATTATTCTCTTATTAAGAATGATTCTGAACCTGAAGATATTGATAAAACAGCTTTAGAATATAGAGTTACAGTTGATATAGAAGAGATGGAAAAATTAAATGAAATTGCATATAGAATGTATCACAAAATTTTACAAGAAGAAGTAGAGGCATTGCCAAATAGTAATGTAACAGCTATTAAGACTGAGCCTGTAAGAGAGGAAACAATAAGTACGATGGAAACAACATCTCTAACTACACAGCCACAAAAGCAAAAACAAAATCAACCTCGCAAAACTCAGTTTGTAATTAAAACTAAAAGAAAAAAATAAAAAGCCAATTTCTTGGCTTTTTATTTTATTAAGTTTAATAGGTTTAGTGGTTTGACTATGTAAGGCTTTTTCAACATTGCGAAAAATAACAATATGATCAATTGGTAAACATGCTGCCCATCTAAAATGCGTTGAAAAATCTTGAGAATTTTTATATCCTAATATGGAGTTTTTGGTACCATCAGCATATATGGTTTCAATTCCATAGCCCATCAATCTAGAAGCATTACACATATTTTGAGAGTGGTCAAAATAAGAATTTATATTATTGTTTTTAAATTCAGTTTGTAATTTTGTTAAAACCGTGTTTAATTCTTCAATAGTAACAAATTCTTTATGTAGAATATTAATAACTGCATTTATATAAATTTCTGGTTCAAATCTAATATTATTCATAAATTAATTTTATCATAAATTCGTGTGGCAGTCAATAAAAAATGACCTTTTGGTCATTTTATGGTGGCGCAGGTGGGACTTGCCATATAGAAGAAGCGGAAAGCTTGCTTTCAAACGCTTCGTACGTCAGCCACACGAGTGTGGGTTCAGTGTGCAACGCACACACAAATGCGGTGCATTTGTAAAGTCCAACAAGATATATAAAAAAATGACCAAAAGGTCATTTTATGGTGGCGCAGGTGGGACTTGAACCCACACGAAGTTGCCTTCAACAGATTTTGAGTCTGTCGCGTCTGCCATTCCACCACTGCGCCATGTAGTTAAATTGTAACACAAAAAAAATTATATTGCAATAAATTTTTGTTAATTTATTTTTAATTTAATTATAATTTGCAAATTTTTTTATGAAAAAGTTTTGCAAAAATATAATTAATAGTTATAATATAATTAGGTGGATACAAAAGAAAATGGGCGCATATTTTGAACAAAGAAAAAGAAGAAATGAAATTGAAAAACAAGTAACTTCAAGACCTACTTACATTGATGAAAAATTAAATTCAGTTGTTAATATTAGTGTTGATGAAGGAGAAAGTTTTTTATCTAGCTATAGCGATAGAAAAAACATGGCTATAAGTGAAGAACTTGCTGGTTATTTAAGAAATGCAACAGACGCAATTCCAGTTAAAAATAAGTTGCATTTGCGTTTTAGATATAAGAAAGCTGATGAATCTAATAAAAACAATTTTTCTAAGGCAATTAAAAATTATTATGCAAATCAACTTTTTGAAATAAAGCGTCTTATTAGAAAAAATATTTATACTATGATGTTAACAATTTTTTTTGCACTAATATTTTTAACAGCCTGGGTTTTTGCTGAAAAATATCAACTTCCAGCAGTGGTTAGAATGGTTATTCAAATTATTGCATGGGCATTTGTTGGGCAAACTATTGAATTATTATTTGTAAAGCAAAGCGCGCTAAGGCATAGGCGCAATAAGGTATTGCAAATTTTGGATGCAAAAATAACCTTCGATTTAATAAAACAAACTTTGAAATAATTAAAATTTTAAAAAAGGAAATATATGAAAATTAAAGAATTTTTTGCTTTAAGAAAAAAACGCCGCGAAGCTGTTAAAGATGCAAAAACTCAACCAATTATGCTTGATGAAGAAGGAAATTCAATTATTAATGTTGGGGTTGATGAAGATGACGATTTTTTATCTCCATATAGAGATAGAGAAAATGTTGTAATTAGTGAGGAAATGGCAGGCTATTTAAAAAACGCAACTAATGCAATACCAGTTACAAGTAATTTGCATTTAAAAATAAAATGTGCTGATATTAATGAAAATAATAAAGATAATTTTTCTAAATCAATTAAAAATTATTACACAAACCAATTTTATGAAATTGAAAGAAAATTAAAATCTAATTTGTTTGCTGTTTTATCTACTTTTGTTTTAGCTCTTGCATTTTTAGGTTTTTGGTGGTTAATTGAAATGGTAAACACTCCTGCAATTTTAACGTTAATAATTGAAATTATTGCATGGGTATTTATGTGGGAATGCGTTGACTTATTCTTTTTTGAAAGGGCTAGGTTAAGACATGATAAGAATAAAATTTTGCAATTATTAAATGCTAAAATTAGTTTTGATATAATTAGAAAGGAAAATTAAATGAGTATACTCTATGAGGAAATTTATAAATTAAAAAATTTATTACGTAAAGGTTGGATTATTAGAAATATTTCAGATAAACAAACAGGAAGAGTTGAAAGTGATGCTGAACATACTTTTTCTATGGCAATTCTTGCTCTTGAAATTATGAGTAAAGAAAAACTTAACCTTGACGAATTAAAAGTTTTAAAAATGACTATGTATCACGAACTTTGTGAAATTGATGCAGGTGACCACGTTCCACAAGAAGTAATTAAACAAGAAATAAATAAAGAAGAAAAATATAATATAGAAAAAGCTTGTGCTGAACGAATTGCTCGCGAATGCAACATGCCAGAAATTTTAACATTGTGGTTAGAGTTTGAAGAAGGTAGAACGCGAGAAGCAAAATTTGTGAAGGCTATTGATAAATTAGATGCTGTTATGCAAAGCAAAATTTATGATAAGCAAAATGGAACAAATTATTTTCAAAAATTCTATGAATATTCTAAAGATATAATTAAACCTTTTAAAAAGCATATTTAAATGATAGAGTTAAAGTTAAATGACATTTTAATATTAGATATTGTTGCACTTGGCTACAATGGAGAAGGGATAAGCAAAAACTTTGGTTATCCTATTTTTGTTGCCGGAGCATTACCATGTGAAAAAGTTAAAGTTCAAATAACAAAAATTAAAAGCAATTTTGCTGTTGCTAAACTTTTAAAAATTATTGAAAAAAGTTTGGATAGAATTGAGCCTAAATGTCCATATTTTGAAGTTTGTGGTGGTTGTTGTTATCAACACCTTGCATACAAAAAAGAATTAGAAGCAAAAACAAATAAAGTAAAAGATACTTTTAAAAAAATTGCTGGTATAGACGTGCGAGTTAATAACTGTGTAAGTGGAGAACTTGATTATAAGTATAGAAACAAAATTTCTCTTGCAGTTAGAAAAATTAATAATGAAATTGAGTTTGTGCTTTTTGAAGAAGATAGTAAAAACTATATAGCTATAAAAGATTGTAGTTTAGTAGAAAGTGACTTTTTTGATATTTTGAATTTAATAAAAAAATATTTAATAGTAAATAATGTGGCAATTTACGATTCTAAAACTTGCAAAGGTTTTATTAGACATATTGTACTTAGAAAATTAGATAAGGCTTTTCAAATTACAATTGTGACAAATGGCTTAGATGAATTAAAAAATATTAAATTTTTAACTGATTTATTAGAAGAAAAAAATATTAAGTATAGTTTATATCAAAACATAAACACAGAAAAATCAAGTTTAATAACTTCATTTGATTTTAGATTTTTAAGTGGAGAGGAATTTTTAAGTGTTAATATTTTAGGCTTAAATTTACAGATTACACCAGCTTCATTTTTACAAGTAAATAACAATGTTAGAGATATGATATATAACAAAGTTTTAGAGCTTGTTAAAGATGAAGAACTTGTGGTTGATGCATATAGTGGGGCAGGAGTTTTAAGTTGTTTAATGGCAAAAACTTGCAAAAAAGTTATTGGAATAGAAATTGTAAAAAGTGCTGTTGAAAGTGCAAACAAATTATGTAAATTGCACAATATTACAAATATACAAAATTATGCAGGAGACACAGCTCAAATTTTACCAAATTTAAATTTAAAAAATTATACTCTTGTTTTAGATCCACCTAGAAAAGGTGTGTCTTCTTCTGTTATTGAAACTATAGCAAAAAATTTGCCAAATAAAATTATATATGTTAGTTGTGATGAAACTACTCTTGCAAGAGATATTAAATTATTAGATGAGTTAACAAACAATGCTTTTAATGTTGATGAAATTACACCTTTTAACATGTTTCCAAAAACAAAACATATTGAAACAGTTGTTAAATTAATTAAAAAAGAAAAGTAGTTTAATTAGAACTACTTTTTTTACTTTGTGTAGGCGCTCTTTTTTTTGAGTTAGATTGATTTTTATTTTTTGTTTCACTTTGGTTGGTTTTGGTTGCCTGGTCTTTTTGCTGTTTGGAAGTATTAGTTTTTTTATTTGAGGAAGGTGTTTGAGTGCTTTGTTTTTCTTGAGTTGAATTTATTTTTTTGTTTGAACTTGGAGTTTGCTCTTTTTTAGAATTAGTATTTGCTTTACTGCTAGGTTTATTAGTATCTTTATTTAATTGTGTAGAAGTTGAAGCTTCTTGTTGATTTTCAATTTGAGCAGTTTGAGCATTATTCTTTTTACTATTTATAACAACATGAGTTGGGTCAATTGCATGTTCAACTTTTGTTTTAACTTCATTAAATTTGTTAAGCAATATAACTTTGGTTAATATTAAACTTACACATAAGAAAAGTAGATATATTCCAACTATTACTATACTTACGGTAATGCCACCTTTAAAGTTGAAGAATAGAATTATTCCTATAACAATTTGTACAACAGCAAACACAAAATTTAAAATACATTCTTGTTTATTTGTGGCTTTATTTATGGCATAGTTGATGTTTACTATGCCACTTATTAGCGCCCATATCCCGATTATAACAGCAATAACAACTAAAGATATGCTTGCATTTATAAAAATTATTATGGCTAAAAGTATATCTAAAATTCCTTCAGCTAAACCATAAACTGTAAAGCCAAAAGCAAGTGTTTTTTGATTTGTAAAATATCCAATCAATCTTAATGCGCCGTTTACAATTAAAACTGATCCTATAATGTAGGGAATAGCTGTTGTAATTTGTGCTGGAATTATAACACACACTAATCCTAGGGCTAAATAAAGTAAAGCACTAATTATATAAAATGTGTTAGTTTTATTAAAAAAATTTTTCATAGAAAACTCCTATATCTTTATAATTGTTTACATAATTTTGTTTTATAAACTAATATTTTAAAACCTTTAATATACTTGACTAAAATATGTTAAAAACATATAATTAACTAAATGCTTCTGTGGCTCAGGTGGTAGAGCAATTGATTCGTAATCAATAGGTCGGCGGTTCGAATCCGCCCAGGAGCTCCATTTATTTAATCAAAAGTTGTTTTGGAGAAAATATGAATTTTGAAATAAAAAGAGTGAAAATTTTTGTTACAATTCCAATTGAAGACGTAGAAAAAGTTAGAACTGCTGTTTGTAGAGAAGGGGCAGGTGTAATTGGAGATTATGATTATTGCACATCCTCAGTAAAAAGCGTTGGAACATTTAGACCAAATGAAAAAGCAAATCCATATATAGGAACACAAAATAAATTAGAATTTGTAGAGGAAGAAAAGTTAGAGTTTATTTGCGACGTTGAAAAAGTTAAACAAGTAATTAAAAAACTTAGAGAAGTGCATCCCTATGAAGAACCTGCAATTGATATTTATCCATTATTAGATGAAAAGGATTTTTAATTTATATAAAGCTTTTAAAGGTTTTACAGAAATTAGATAACCAAGCAAGAATTTAATTATTGATAAGAAAGTAATAACTTAAAATAAATTTTAAAAGGAGAACAAAATGAAAAATACAATTGTTCCAATTATTGAAAGCATAGACGAAAATAAATTAAATGCCAGTGCAAAAACAGTTTATAGAGATTGCATAATGCTTGTAATTAAACATCCAACTGAAAACAAATATTTATATTTACATAACAAAAAGTTTGGTTGGAACGTATTAGTTCAAGGAGGAATAGAAGAGGGTGAAAATCCTTTTGTTTCTGCAATTCGCGAAATGACTGAAGAAACGGGATTTTTTGATATTAAAAGCATAAAAAAATTAGATTTTGAAATGGATAATGTTTATTTTGCTGCACACAAAAATCAAAACAGAT
>CAMUJQ010000029.1 GCA_947089305.1 uncultured Clostridia bacterium | reverse complement strand
TAGCCGCTCTAATAGGTAGCTTGATTGGTGCATATTTTGGCGCAAAATTATTAAATAAATTAAAATCAATTTATATAGAATTACTTTTTATTGCCGTCTTATTTGTTGCTGGTATTAGTATGATTTTAAAATAGGAGAGTTTAATTAATGACATATTTATGGATAGGGCTTGTAAGCATTGCAAGTGGAATGTTAGGCGGGCTTGGAATGGGTGGCGGAACAATTTTAATTCCCGCGCTCGTTTTGATATTTAATTTTCCACAGCATTTTGCGCAAGCTGTTAACTTGGCAGCATTTGTTGCACTTGGAGCAATAAGTTTAATAATTCACACAAAAAATAAGATGGTAAATTATAAAGTTGGTTTGATATGTGGAATTATTGCCTGTGCTTCGGCGGTTGGATTTGCATTTTTATCAAAAAATTTAGAAGCTAAATATTTGCGTTTATCTCTTGGTATTTTTTTAATTATAATAGGCGTGATTCAACTAATTAAAATTTTTGTGAAAAAACTGAATAAAAAAGATGACAAGAAAAAAAATATTTGTTAAAATTGTATCTATAAATAAAAGGATGATTTATAGATGAGAGGGGTCAAATTTAAAGATACAAAATATTTAAGTAACTTTTTTGTTGATGAAATAAAAGTTGAACCTGAACTTGTTTATATTAATTTACATCCTAATACTGGGGCTCCAAGTGAAGCTTGTGTAAAAGTTGGGGACCAAGTTAAAATAGGTTCATTAATTGGTAAAGCTAAAGAAGGTGTTTCAATTAATGTATTTTCAAGTGTTTCAGGTGTAGTTAAAGAAATTACTGAATTTGATGGGAAACCTTATGTAATAATTCAAAATGATAAAAAAAATACAATTAAAAAACTTTCACCACTAAAAGATTTTTCTAAAGAAAATTTAATAAAGCGTATTTTTGATGCAGGGCTTTTTGGATTAAGCGGTTCAGGCTTTCCAACACACATTAAATATAAAACAGATAAAAAAATAGATTGTTTAATTTTAAATGGTTGTGAATGCGAAAATTATTTAACATGTGATGATGTATTAATGAAAACTAAAGCTACTGAAATTTTAATTGGCGGAAAACTTCTTGCCAGTATTTTTGGTTTAAAAACATTTTTTGTTGGAGTATTAGATAATAAAAAAGAAGCAATTAATATTTTGCGTGAAGCTGCTTCTAAATTAGAGGGAGCTAAAGCTATTATAGTTAAAATAAAAACTCGTTATCCTCGTGGAGCTGAAAAACTTTTAATTAAACATATTACAAAGCGTGTTGTGCCACTTGGTGGTTTACCAGCTGATGTGGGTGTTATAGTAAATAACGTGGCAACAGCATATGCGTTTTATAATGCAGCAATTAACAATCTTCCACTAACGGATAGATATGTTTGTGTATCTGGGCTTGGTGTAAAAAAAAGAGGCACAACAATTGTTAAAAATGGTACAACAATATTAGATTTATTAGAAGCATTTGGTAACGAAACTTATGATACTGCTGAACTTGTTGAATATTCTAATACTATCAGAGCACTTAGAGATGAAGAACGTGCGACAGTTGATAAAAATAAAAAAATTGAATTAGAAAAAAAGATTAAATTAGCAGTTAAAAAACATAATGAAGCAATAAAAGGTGAAGTAAGTAAAATCATTATTGGTGGAACAATGATGGGCGTAACAGCCTCTTCTTTACTTATTCCACTTGGGCTTAGAGATGGTGGAGTATTATTTTTAACAAAAAATGAGTATAACGAAAGCAAACCATCAAACTGTATAAATTGTAAAAAATGCATTGCAGTTTGTCCTGTAAGAATAAGACCAGTTGACATTGCAAAATCGCTTGAAATGGGAGATTTTAAAACTTGTAAAAGTTTGAATCCGATTGCTTGTATTGCCTGTGGATGTTGCTCTTATGTTTGTCCTGCAAAGCTTAATTTAAAAGATCAAGTTGTAAAGGCTAAAAGATTAAAATAAAAGGAGATAACAAGTTTGAACGCTTTAGCATTATCGACAGCACCTCACTTGAAAGCTAAAAATAACACTACTAAAATTATGGCAATTATGCTTGTTGCGCTTTTGCCTGTTGTTATTTATTCAATTTATTTGTTTGAGTTTAATGCATTTTTTATAATTTTAGCTAGCGTTATAACTTGTGTGCTAACTGAAACAACTTATAATATTTTTACTAAAAAGTTTAGTGTGCTAGATTTAAGTTCTGTTGTAACAGGTGTTATATTTGCTTTAACTCTTCCTCCAACTGTACCTCTTTATGCCCCAATTGTTGGGGCAGTGTTTGCAGTGTTTTTCTGTAAATTAATGTTTGGTGGTATTGGTAAAAACATTGTTAATCCTGCAGCGGCAGCAAGAGTTTTTGTATTAATTGCTTTTCCAACTGTGCTAGCGGGCAATGTTTGGAAAGATATGTTTAACGTTTCAACAGCAACAGTATTGCCAAGTATTAATGCTGGTAATTTTGCTTCTAATGTTGAAGGGGCATCAATGCTTAATTTGCTTTTTGGAACACATGCAGGGTCTATAGGCGAAACTTGTGCCTTAATGATTTTAATTATTGGAATAGTTTTATGTGCAATTAAGTTTATTGATTGGGTTATACCTGTTTCAATTCTTAGTGCAAGTGCATTATTTGCTTTAATTTGCGGTGGAGTTAATTCTATTTTACCACACTTACTTAGTGGTGGTTTAATATTTGGCGCAATTTTCATGGCAACCGATTATACAACAAGTCCTAGAAGTAATGTTGGAAAAGTGTTATATGGTATTATAATTGGAGCTTTAACAATTTTAGTACGAATATATGGCTCATATCCAGAAGGTGTTAGTTTAGCAATTATTTTTGCAAACTTGCTTGTTCCAGCTTTAAATAAAATTAGCATTAAAACAACAATGGGATATTATCAAAAACGTAAAATTGAACGCATGCAAAAAAAAGAGTTAGCACTTTCTTCCCAAAAAGGAGGTAACTAATGGATACAAAAAAATTTAAGGATAATATTTGGTATCAATTAGGCTTTTTACTTGCGCTTGCTCTTATATGTGGATTGATATTAGGTGGAGTGTGGTTTGCAACGCATTTTAAAGCTAAAGGCAGAGAACCTGTAGATTTAGATGTTTATCGTACTGTTTATGGAGAAAGTTATAGTTATGCTGTTGATGAAAGTTTTAATGGCAAAACTGAAGCTTTAAACACTCATAATGGTTCAGTTACAACTTTAGAAAAAGTTATTGTAAATGATGGCGCAAAAATTGTTAAACTAACAGCTGTTGCTTCAGGTCTTGTTAATCTTGAAATGTATATTGTAGTTAAAAATAATGCAGCAGATTACATTTATTTTACAAAAACAAATAATACGTGGCTTAGTGATAAATATGGTTACATTATAGAAAATAACAAAATGAATGTTAGTGATATTCCAAAAACAAGTTCTGCATCTTACACATTAGATGCTTTAACAAAATCTGTTAGCATGGCAGAAAACGCTTAAAGGAGAGAATTGTAATGAAAAAGTTTAAATCAATTTTATTAACATCAGTTTTAATTGTTTGTGCACTTTGTGTGTCATTATCTTTTGCAGGCTGTAGAAAGAAAATTGACAATGCAGACATTCAATTAGTGCTTAAGGGGGTAACAGGAGATTATGTTGAATATAAATATCCTTTTACTGAACTTGAACCTGAAGGGTTTCTTAAAGCCTACATTGTAAATGATAATACTTATGTTATTAAAACAAAAGAGATTTGGTCAGGAACACCTACATTTGAAATTTATTCTGCTATAAGAGGAGATAGATATATCAATATTGTAGCTACTAAATGTGAAGGGTCTACAAAATCTGATGAAGATTTAAAAAATTTACAAAATAAGCTTAACACTTTAAAAAATAATGAAGTAAGTTTTAATTTAATGGATATGTTTGGTCCATACGATTATAACAACCCTAAAGCAATTAATGCACATTATAATATATATAATTTTATTAAAGCTAATGTAAAATATGAAATTGAGAATAACATTGTTTCAAATGAAATTTCTCAACTTGTTGAAACAAATCAAGTTAGATACAAAAATGAAATTTTAAGTAGTGTAAATGAAAACAATAAAACTTATGTTATTGCTAAAACAACGCCACTTAATGATAAAGCAACAGCTGATGAACATTATGGCATGACACACTATTGTTCTATTACTTTATATGTAACTTTTGATGAAAATAAGGAAGTGGAAGATTATAAAATTTTAGAAATTTATTGTTCACCAAATGCTACAAGTTATAAAACACCTGAACAAATAGAAAAAATTCTAGGATTAAAAGATTTTGAAGCAAATAGAGATAATCCTAATGTTTCAAGCGGAACATTAACTGCAGGTGCGGTATGGTATGCTTTAAGAGCAGCTCAAACTTTTGTAAAGAATGGGGCTTTGTAAAAATAAAAATTTAAAAGGAGAGAACTTTGAAAAACGAAAAAAGTACTTGGTTGAATGGAATATTTGAAAATCCCATTTTAGTACTTACGCTTGGTTTATGTCCTGTTATTGGAGCGAGTGTAACACTAAAAGGTGCTTTATATATGGGCATATGTACACTAGTTGTATTGTTTCTTTCAAACATTCTTGTAAGTTCTCTTAAAAATATAATTGGAGATAAAATTAGAATAGTTGCCTATATTTTAATTATAGCAACAATGGTAACTGTAATAAAGATTTTAACAGAAGCATTTTTACCTACAATTTATTCTGAAATTGGAAATTATATAGCTTTAATTGTTGTTAACTGCTTAATACTCGGTAGGGCAGAAAGTTTTGCTCGTAAAAATAGTGTTGGAAAAGCGGCAATTGATGGCTTAAGTATGGGAGCTGGTTTTCTTGTTGTAATTTCCATTTTGGGATTAGTTCGTGAATTATTTGGAATGAATGCTATTTCTCTATTTAAGGTAACCGAAGTGTTTGGTGCAAATTTCACTCCGCTTAGCATTTTGACAAGTCCGGCAGGCGGACTATTTGTTCTTGCCATTTTTGTTATGCTTATTAATGGAGTTAAACTTTTAAGCAATAAAGGGAGGGCAAAATAATGGAAATTATTATGATAATGCTCTCTGCAATAATTACTAATAACATTGTTCTTAGTCAAAGTTATGGATTATGTCCTTATGTTGGAGTTAGTAAAAAAGTATCAACAAGTTTTAAACTTAGTTTAGCTGTATTATTTGTTTTAACATGTTCAACTATTATAAATTACATTGTATTTAATTTTGTTTTAGTTCCATTAAAAATCACTTATTTAAGCACAATTGCATTCATTATAATTGTTGCAACTTTTGTTCAATGTGTTGATTTATTCATTAAAAGATTTGCGCCAAAATTATATGAAGTTTTAGGAATTTATTTGCCATTAATTACAACTAACTGTGTTATTTTAGGCGTTATTGAACTTGTTGTTCCTGAAGTTAATTTTGGAATAGCGCTACTTAAGTCAATTTGTTATGCACTTGGATTTATGCTTGCAATTTGTTTGCTTGCTTCCATTAGGGAAAGCATTAATCAAAAAGAAGAACCAGCAATTTCTAAGGGCCTTCCTATAGTTTTGGTGCTTGCAGGTTTAATTGCTATGGCTTTTGATGTTTTTAAAGGTATGATAAAAACTCCTTCAACAGATAAACTAGTTGTTAGTGAAACTGTTGCTAAACCAATCACAATTTTGTATGCAGGCTTAATTCTTCTTGCTATAATGTTAGTGTGTTCGCTTATAATATATCTTTCTAATAAACTTATTGATAAAAACAAGAAGAATTCAATTGATGATGAAGCTGAAGAGTTATTAAATCACTTACCAAATGTCAATTGTGGAGCATGTGGAAATCCTAGTTGTAGAGAATTTGCAAAAAGGCTATTGAAAGGTGAAGTTGGTGTGGCTGATTGCAAAATTTTAAAAGCCAAAGGAACAACTGCGCTTGAAGAATATTTAAAGGAGAAACAAAAGCGTGAGAGTAGGAATTGATTTAGTTTTAATTTCACGCTTTGATTGTTTAATAGATAATCAAAACTTTTTAAAACTTAATTTTACTAAAAAAGAAGTTGATTATGTAAAGTCTAGAAAAAATCCTATTGAAAGTTTGGCAGGCTTATTTGCCGCAAAGGAAGCTTTTCTCAAGGCTTTACAAATTGGAGTATTAAATGGTATTGAGTTAAATGCTATTGAAATAGTTCATAATAAAAATGGAGCACCTGAAATTGAATTGCAAAAAGAAATATTAACTAAATTTAATATTAATCATATTTCTTTGAGCATTACACATGATGGAGACAATGCAAGCGCAATTTGTTTAATTATATAAAAGCACAGTGCATATCGCTGTGCTTTTTTTTATATATCAAGACTAATTTTTAATGCAGCGTTAACTTCAAGCATTTTATTTTTTGGAAGAGTGCCTAAATAGTTTTTCAGTCTTTGTTTATCTATTGTGCGCAATTGTTCACATAAGATAATGCTTTTTGCACTTAAGCCATAGTCAGCGGGGAGCATGACATGGGTTGGAAGTTTGGGCTTATCAAGTTTACTTGTAACCATAGCCACTACCACACATGGACTAAATTTATTTCCTGTATTATTACTAATTATTATGCAAGGCCTAAGGCCTGTTTGTTCGCTTCCAATAGCACCAGAAAAATCTGCGTAAAAAATGTCACCTTTTTTTATTTCAAGCATTTGTTTTTAACAGTGAAAAACACTATATATTATGGTGCATATATTCATATTTGTGCATATTTATGGGTAAAATATTAAAAATAAATTTTTTAATATTATTTTGATATATGTGAACAAAAAAAATTAAACCCCCTATTGACAAATTGCTATAAGAGTGGTAAAATAAGGTAACAACAAAAAATGTCTACAAAATAAATTTACGAGGTAAATTATATGAATGATATTAGCAAAGAAGATAAAAAGAAAAAATATCGCGGTAAAAAGGTTAGTAAAATAGGCACAGTTTTATATCCAACTGTAACAGGTGGATTTTTAGGCTATGTTTACAATGTTGCTAGAACTTCAGCCTTTTCTGCTGCAGCATCAAATATTGTACTTCCTTTATTTGTTAATCCTGCGCTTATTTATGGAGCAGTTGATGCTGTTGTAGGTTCTACCTTTGAACATATTAGAAGAGCAATTGGAAGACGTAAAGTTTATGGCATTATTAAGAGTATGAGAGAAGTAAAATTGTTAAAAAATGCTGAAATTTCAGAAGATGCTAAAGCAGAAATTTTTAATAAACTTCCTACAAGATCAAGTCGTATGTATCCTGACATTTTACGTCGTGTAATTTGCACAGAGCCAAATAGATTTCAACAAGAGTTTTTAAACAAATTAGATCTTAGACAAATTGATTCTTTAAATTTACCTAATAATATTGCTTACACCTTAAGCAATGTTTATTTAATTTTAAGAAGTCAAGAACATTTAAGACAATGCACAAAAGTAAATGAAGAAACTGGAAAGTTAGAATTTGTTGGAGATGCTAAGACTATCGCAGAAGCAAAAGAAAAGTTAGCAAAATATAAACGTCAAATTAAATATTTAGGAGCTGAAGAATTATTAGCATCTGATTCTTTAGAGGAATTTAGTGATTTTGTGGACGGATATTTAGCTCCATTGAAAGCAAATAAAGAAGTTAATTCGCTTGTTGAATTGTTAAGAAACAAATATCTACTTAGAAATTCAAGCGAATATCAAAACTTTGCTAGCATTTTAACTGAAACAGATAAAAACTCAGATGCTTATAAAGTTATAGAAGCATTAATTGCTGCTAGAGAAGTTAAAGAACCAGATTTTGGTCGCACTATGAAAGCTCGCGCAGCTAAAATCATTGCTGATGTTGAAGGCTTAGGGTTAGACAAGTATCAATTACTTGCTTTGCGTAAGAGAATGGGATTAGATAAAAATTATGTTCCAACTTTTGATAGAAAAAAAGATGTTAAATATACTAGTGAAATTCCTAAAGAAAGTGATATTATAATTGGAAAAAGCCAAACTCAAACCCTTGAAAGATATGCACTTGAGCAAAGAAATGAAGAAATTGGACCAGAACTTAAAAATGAGTTTATAACTGCAAATTGGGTTGTTGATGCATTAATTAACAAAAGTAAAGGTAGTTTAACTAGAAAACAAAAAGCTTTAGCTTATGCGATATGTAAAAGAGTTGGGCTTTCTAGAAAAACTGTAAATACTCATATTAGTAATAATAACTTAGCTGCAATTGTTGATGGTTTAAATAATGGAGCAGGAACAGGCATTACTGTTAGAGATATTCAAAAAGGCTTAGATATTGATGTGGTTAGTGGCAAAAAGAACTTAGAACATCCACAATTTGCAATTACTAAAAATTATAAATTAAAAGAAATAAAAACTGAAAAACAATTAGATAAAACTGCCGGACGTCATTTGCCAGAATTTCAAAAATATAAAGCAAGTGATGCATGGTTACCTGGTATTAGAAGAGTATTCAAGAAAATTGGGGCTGGAGCAATGCTTGCTTTAACAGTTGGTGCAACTGCTATTGCAGCTGGGATCACTGCTGTTATGACAGGAGGCCTTAGTTTAGGTGCAGCCATTGGAATTGCTGGAGCTGGTGGGTTATTAACTGTTGGTGTTGCCGCTTCAAAAATTAAAGAATTTGTATCTGGTAAAAAGATGTTTGCCGTTCCTACAAAAGAGTCTCAAGATAAGCAAGCTCGTAGAGAAGAAGGAAAGGCCGTAAAGAAAAAACTTACTTGCCCTGTTAAAAGTATTACAACTTCTCGTTTCCAAAATAATATAATTAAAATGAATTCTCAAAACACTAAAAATCCTATTAAAAAATTAGGTGGTCTTTTAAAAAGAGTTGTTAATAATGCAGGATTTGTTGTAAGTGAATCAAATAATAATGTTATTTCTAGCAATTTTATTGGGTATCCTCAAAGCTTTTTAAAAGCATATAGTGTTGAACCTGTTAATCAAGATTTAAAAGCAGATATTAATAAAGCATTAAAAAAATCTGTTATTACAGGATTAAGACATTATAGTGAGCTTAAATTCCTAGATGAACCAGTTGAAGTTTATGTTAAGGATAGTAAAGGTAAAATTAGAAGCGCTTATCATATTGATCAAAAAGGTTTAGCTGGAGATGTTATTAGTGCTTTACTAGAACATCATAGCGATGGAATAGTTGGTGGAGAAACTGTATTTGATGTTCAAATTGGAGATACGCCTTTTAGAATTCAACCTTCTGAAATTTGTGATGAAACTGGAAAGGTAAGTGATAAAAAAATAGGCAAAGTTTCTAAATTTATTACTAACTATGCTGTAGAGGAAGAAGACACTCGTCAAATTCCTGGCTTATATCAATTTGTGGTTAATAACGAAGAAGCATACGGCATAAAAACTATTGAAGATAAAGATGGAAATAAAATAGTTGTTGATGGACAAGGCTTCGCCGCATTAGTTAATAACAACGCAACTAGAAGAGAAGGACAAAAAGAAATTTATCCTCATATTTATTATGGTATTGGAACACAACAGGATCAAGATCCAGATGAAGCTATTGACATTCCAAGTCCAATAGCCAACGTTGAGCAAGAAGAACCAAGAATGGAGCAAACAGAAGTTGAACGTGGAAATGAACCTTCAAGTTCTGAAACTTCTGTAAATGATAATAATGATGGACTTGTTCCACCAGAATTACATCCACATACAAATGCGCAACCTAGTGCGCCACAACCAAAGCAAACACAACCTAAAGTGGGAAAATCTGGGGAGAATAATAAAGTGATAAATAGTCAAATGCAAGATGAAGTTTATGTTGATGAACATAATAATTTGCGTTACACAAAAGAAACTTTAGATAGAAAATGGCAAGAGTTAGTTTCAAAAGTTCAAAAACAAAGACAAGGTATTGCAGCACAACAAAATCCCGTTGATGCAAATCCTATAATTAATGGCGATTATTACCGAACTAATGAACAACCAGATACAGATAGATCAGGAATTCCACCATTTATGCGTAATGGTGAAACAGATAATATAGCTAGAACTAATGCAACTATGGCACAAAGTGCTGAAACTGCAAGTGATGAAACTCAACCACCTATTATAAATGGAAGAGTGCGCAGTGAGGAAATAGCTAGAGAACGCGGATTAAACTTAGATGGCACAGTTAATGTTAATAGAGATGAAACACAAGTTTTAAATACAACTTCACAAAGCATGGATGAACAACCTCCAATTATAAACGGAAGAATCCGTAGTGAAGAATTAGCTAGAGAAAAATTAATGAGAGAAATTGGTTCAACTGCAGATAGATATGGTTTTGAAAAATATCAAAAAGAAACTCCTGAGCAAACTGCTAGTGAAACAATTGAAAATACACAACCTCCAATTATAAACGGAAGAATCCGCAGTGAAGAATTAGCTAGAGAAAAATTAATGAGAGAAATTGGTTCAACTGCAGATAGATATGGTTTTGAAAAATATCAAAAAGAAACTCCTGAACAAACTGCTAGTGAAACAATTGAAAATACACAACCTCCAATTATTAACGGAAGAATTCGTAGTGAAGAATTAGCTAGAGAACAATTTATGACAAACATGCCTCGTGAAGATGTTATTTCTAGAGATGCAATACAAGCACAATCTGAAATAATTGTGGGAGATAGTGATACTCCTACTGATAAAATCAGACAAGTTATTAAAGAAATATTACTTGAAGATAGCACTATGCAAGCTGCTGTAAGACTTGTTCCAAATATAGCAGATTTAGTAGTAGATGAAATTAGAGATGATGTTTTAGTTGATCTTGGCAAAGCTGATGAAATTGATGAAACAACAATTTATAGTGCATCTATTGGGGATCTTCTTTTAGATGAAGTGACAGGTGTTAGAACAAGAGCGGAAAAAGCATATAAGCAATTTGGTACAGTTGGAAGACATCCAAATAAAAAAGAATTTTTAAAGATTATTGATGCATTATCTAATAATGATGATATAATAGATATTGAAATTTCTTTGGATAAAGATGGAAATGTAGTTGTAAGTCGCGACAAAGGTAAAACTTGGAGTGAATATAATAAGCCTGTAACAACTTCTAACTCTCAAACTCAAACAGAGATACTTAGATTAAATAGAGGAAGAGGGGCAAGCGAACAACCAGCACAAGAAATATCTCACGAACAACCAGTTGTTGAAAGCGAGGAAACTCATGATAACAATCGCACAGATAATCATTATGATGTAATTAATAATATTAAAAATAGATTAGCAAATCTTGAAAATCAAAGTGCTCGTGCGCAAGAAGAATTAGCTAGAATTAGAAAAGAAAATGAAGAAAAACTACAAAGAGAATTAGCTGAAAAAAGAGAAAAAGAAATTGCTAAGGAAAGAAGGCTTAGAGAAGAAGCTGAAGCTAAAGCTGAAGAAGAACGTAAGGCAAGAGAACAAGAAGAATATGAAGCACAACAAAAAGCTTATGAAGAAGAACGTAAAAGTAGTCCTAAAATAAAATCTTCAGTTGAACTTGCTATGGAAAGAGGTGGCGAACTTAATTACGTAGTTAAAGAAAAATTAGCAGAAGAAGTTATTATTGAACCAAAACCAAAAAAACAAAAAGCTGAAACAACAGGGGCAAAAAAAGACGATGAACAAGCTCAAAAGCCAACTCAAGAAGTAAGCGGTAGAAAAAAACTTGATAATGAACAACCTCAACTAGATGATGAAGATGCTCAAGAAGAAGTTGTGAATGAAGAAGAAAAAGTTCAACCTAAAAAACAAAAAAAAGAAGTTGATAAAGAAGCATTAGAACGTAAAAAAGCTTTAAAAAACATTAAAGAATTAATTGCATCTGATGTAGAATCTGCAAAAAGAACTAATTTAATTGGAAGTTTAGAAGAACGTCGTAAAGAATTAGAGAAAAGATTTAAATCTATTAAAAAATATGTTGAAAGAACTGAGAAGAAAGCAAAAGACGGACACTCAATTATTCAATGGGGAAATAGAGAACTTCTCGATTCACTTTACACAATGCCTATAACTGTAGCCGCAGCTGAAACAAATGGTTCTGTTGATAACGAAACTGCAATAAAACTCGCTAGAGAAGAATATGCTACAAAGGTTAGTGAAGCAACACAACTTAAAGAAATTAAAAAGCGTTTAAAAGATTTAGGTTATTCTGATTCTGCAATTAAACGAATGATTCAAATGACAGATGTTGAAGCAATTAAAAATGCAATGCATAATCCTGGAAACTTAAAACAAGTTAAGGGTAGTGAAGTTGATGTTATTGATGCTGAAGTTGCAAGAAT
>CAMUJQ010000028.1 GCA_947089305.1 uncultured Clostridia bacterium | reverse complement strand
AAATTCTGCTACTTCCTTCATTAGTTCTTCAATTTCATTAAGTTTGTTTAGTTTCGCTTCGTATATACATATTTCATTAAACATATTAAATCTCCATAAATTAATATCTTGTGTTTTGATTATACCATAAAAAGCAAGTAATTTTCAACTTATTTTAATTTAGCGTAAATATTCGATTTAGGTTACACTCACTCCGCCAAAAGAGAGTTAAACACATCCTTAAAAGGGTGTGTGATTTTTTTTTGTAAATGTTTTGGTTTAGTAATTAATTTATGCTATAATGTAAACATGAATACAAGTAAAGAAATTGAAAGTTGTAAACTATGCGGGGAACTTCCTAAATTAATAGAAAATAATATTCAGATAGGAACAGTTCCCTTTGTTGTTATTGGTGAAAGCCCTGCAAAAGATGGATGGATAGAATCTAAAAAAGCATTCTATAACACAAAAGGAAACTTGCAAGCAACCGGCAGAGTTTTAGAAAAACTATTGAACAACATTGGTTTTTCTATAAAAGATATTTATTTTACCGAATGTTGCAAATGCATTATTGAAGATAGAAAACAATTGAAAAAATGTTCTCATAATTGTATGCCTATTTTATTAAAGCAGTTAAAAAATATTCCATGCAATATTATACTCACAATGGGTTTACATCCAACACAAGCATTACTTGGCATAAAAATAAACAGATATGCAGACTATGTTGGTAAAATATTCGATTTTGCAATTGACAATAAAAAATACATTTTATTGCCAATTTATCACACCTCTCCTCTAAATCCATTAGGCTATAAGATGAATGTTCCGATATTTGACAAACTAAAACAAATAATTAGTAATGTGGAGTGTGTATAAAAGCATTAAGTTTCATTACTTCTTTAGGTTTTATTAATGCACTTTCACTATTAAGTATAACTAAAAAATTTGTGTTGTCTCCCTTAAAAATTTGATATTTAATTTCATTAAAGTGTTTACATATATTATAAGTTTTTAAAACTTGTCGCAAAATTAGATAAACACTTTTTTTACTTAAAAATAATACACAATATTAAAACAATATGCTATACTTAAATTAATTAACTTGGTAAAATAAAAAGCATTACACATAGGAGGCAATTGATGAATAACAAAAAGCAAAATTTTAAAGATTTCTGCAAAGCTTGGATATTAAAATATGGCTATGCTGTTATTTTAACAATAATCGTCTTTCTTGTTGACTGCATTGTATATTGGCTAACAAGAGGTATTGCAAAAAATTTTAAAGTTTTTGATTTTACTATTCATGGTTTTGATGACAAAGTGCCTTTGCTTAAAATATTTTTTATACCATATTTTCTTGCTTACCCTTATTGGTTTATTGCTCCAATTATTGCAGCAAAAAATAAAAAACGTTTTTGCAATTGGTTTATTGCAGTTTTAATCAGTTTTTTCATTGTGGCAATAATTTATTGTTTTATGCCAACAACAATCTCTCGACCTATAGATGAAATGCTTGCTAGCAATAACCCTATAGATAACTTTATTGGTCGCTTTTATCTTTTTGATGGTGGTTATGTCCCTTTTGGGTGCTTTCCTTCAATACACTGTTTGCTTAGTGCTTTCTGCTATTTAGGAATTAGAGGACAAAAAAATATTCATATTGTTAATAGAATTGGCATTTTAATTATGGATATATTAATTTTACTAGCAACACAATTTACAAAACAACATTATATTGTTGACTTAATATCCTCTGTTTTTCTTGCTGAAATAACTTTCTTCATATGTAACAAATTCAACTGGGGAGCAAAACTAGAAAATTTAATAAACAAAATTGAAAATAAGTTTAAAACTAAGCAAGTTAAAACAGAAGAACAAACAACTGAAACCTAGCAAACCATTATTGTATAATAATTAAAGCTTTACAAAACCTTATAAATATAATATTTAATTGCCACATAAAAAATTAAGTGCTACAATAAACATAATAATCAAAAGAGGGCCTTATTATGGGACTATATAGCAAAGATCATATAATATTTCTAGGAATATTTTTTGTTCTTTTAATACTTGCAATTATTTTAGTTAAATTTGTTTTTAAAACACAAAAACAAAAAGATATTTTTGTACGTTGTGTTGGAGGCTTTCTTTTAGCCTGGATTGTTGCAAATAGAATTTCACTTGCAGTTTGGATGAAAGATGCCTTACAATTAATTCCTAACACCTATTGTGGAATGACAAGTTTTCTAATTAGCATTTTTGCCTTAATTGGTAAACCACACGATAAAATGTTTGACTTTTTAATTTACGTTGAGATATTTGGCGGACTTGCCGCAATCTTTTATCCCACTTTTCTTACGCAAGGACCTTCCTTTTGGTTCTTCCCAACTTTAAGTGGAATGGCACATCATGCGGTTGGAAGCATTTTATGTGTAGTTTTAATAATGTCTAAATGGTTTGAGCCATCTTTGAAAAGATGGTATATGTTACCTCTAGGTCTTTGCGCTTACACAATTTTTGGTTTATTTTTACTTGATGTTTTACATATAAAAGAAACAATGTATATTGACTTGCCAATATTACCTGGCACATTTTTAAAATGGTGGTTCTTTATTATTGTGGGTTCCTTAGTTGCAAGCATTATTGAATTTATTTATGAAAAATGTAAAACTGCAATAATGAAAAAGAAAGAACAACAAATAAATCAACCAAAAGTTTAAAAATAAAAAACACTCATTAAGTTGAGTGTTTTTTATTTATTTTTTTTATTCTCATTTTGAGCAACTAACAAATCTCGTATTTCTTTTAATAAATATTCAGTTGAATTTCTTTTTGCTTCCTCTTCTGCTTCTTTCTTTTTGGCTTCTAATTCAAGTTTTTCAGCTTCTGCTTTTGCTTTTTTCTCTTCAAAATAACAAGCTATTGCAACTTTATCTTTTCTAGATATTCCGCGTTTTTTAAGTTCAATTTTATCTTCTTTAGAAATAACATTTTTAGTCATTTGTTTAGAAGCTGATTTAAATAGTTCACTGCTCTTCATTGCAATTTTTAAAATGATAAATAATGTAAATGCAATAATTAAGAAGTTAAGAACTGCTGTTATAAATGCACCCCAATCAATATAAATGCTATTAGCAAGAACAAGTTTTCCAGCTTCATCATAAGCTGGTCGAAGCATTGTGATTGCTCCTTCTAAACCTTCCGTTCCATTTATTAAAGATAATAACGCATTAATTAATGGCATAATAATTTGATTGGTTAATGCAGTTACAATTGCAGAAAATGCCCCACCTATAATAACACCTATTGCCATGTCCATAATATTGCCACGAGTTATGAATGCTTTAAATTCTTTCCAAAACTTTTTCATTTTTTCTCTCCTTTGTAATAATATTTTTATTATAAAATATTAAGTAAATTTTGTAAATTATATTTAAATAAGTTTTAAAATTTTTAATTATGATAACACTTGTTTTATGATAAAAATCAATTCAATGTGTAATAGCTTTAATGAAATTTTTAACATTTATTTTAAAGAAGCTTTTCAAGATAAGCCTCCAATTATTTTGTGCATTGGAAGTGAACGCGCAACGGGCGATGCACTAGCCCCACTTATTGGAACAATGTTAAGAAATAAATATAATATAAAAACCTATGTTTATGGCACCCTTGAAAGTAGTGTTAACGCAAAAAACATTGAAGAAGTTTACTCATTCATTACGTTAAAGCATCCAGCACAAAAAATTTTAGCTATTGATGCATGTGTAGGTCTTGAACAAGATATTGGGTTCGTTAAATTTACAAACACAGGGCTTTTTGCAAGAAGTGCTATTAAAAAAGTAAATAAAAATTATGGCGACTATAGTATACTTGGTATTGTAGACAAAGCTTATAAAGACCCACTTAATGTTTTTTCAACAAGACTTTCAACAGTTTTTAATTTAGGAAACAAAATAGCAAATGCAATAGATTATGCTTTTAACATGAACTATAAAAAAATAGCGCTTTAAAATGCGCTATTTTTTATTTTTATTAGTAACTTTTTTTTCCTCTTTCTTTGCAGGTGTTTTTGTTTGCTTAGTTGAAACATTTTTTTTGCTTTTTTCTTTAGTTGCTTTTTTTGTTTCAAGTTCATGACTTTCAACTGGTTTTACAAACTTTTCTTTTTTATTATCTATTTTAAATAACTTGTTAATAAAGTTTCTAAAACCAACTACAGTGAAGTAAACAATTACAAAAGCTAAAACCAAAGCAAATAAAAGCACGAACACAATCAAAGAAATAATTAAACCATTGTTAGCTGGAATATTTGTTGCACCAATTAATGTGTTTTCAAATGGAATACTCATAAATCCTATATTTACCTCCTTATCACTTAACGTTGTTATTTCAACAACATGCTTTGAATTTTTTAGTCCATTAAGCGCATACACCAAACTATTAATTGATGAAACACTAGAATCTAATGAAAATGTTCCATAATCTTCTCCATCAACTGTTACTTTAGCATCTCCATAGCCAACGCCTTTATTGGCATAAAGACTAAATTCTGTTCCTTTGAATTCAAAATAAACTTTACTGTTTTTCTTATTTGCTTTAATAGCTCCACTTGCATTATATTCTTCAAAACCTTTTTGAAAAGTATACTTTCCGCTAGGTTTTACCATTTGTTCGCTTGAACTTTTTAAACCAGCACTTAATTCACTAATTACACTAAATCTTACACCGCTAGTAGATTTAATTATAAGTTTAATATATCTAACTTGAATACAATTAAAATTTAAATCAGCTCTTTGATTTTTATATGGCATTTCATCGCCGCTAGAAACCAAGGAATAATTTATTTCATCAGTAGATGTGTATAATTCATATTCTTTAATTAAACTATTTCCATTACTTCTAGTTGCAATTTGAATCCAGTTAATCATGCTAACTTTTCCAAAATCAATAACAATTTCATGTGGCATTGGAGTTATTTCTCCACCGCTATATGTTGTATGGAAAATTGTGTTATAATCGCCGTCAATCATGTTTTCAAGTTTGTTTGAATCACCTGCTTGCGCATTTGGTGCCTTTAAAATTTTCCATTCTGATTTATCTAATAAACTATAATTACTTGTGGTTTTAATGCTTCTAATAAATTTAGGTTTAAAACCAAACTTATTTATATTTTCTATATCACTTGTTGTGTAGTTAAAGCTATATAAATCAGTAGAAGGTATTGTGTTATAGCCTGTTTGACCTGGCTTTTTAACACCAACTAATAATCCGCCACTTTTTACATTAGTAAGTAAATTTGCATTAAAATAAACTAAGTCACCTTTATTTAAATTTAAAGTTATGGATTTTTCGTCGTTATAACCACTTGTTGTTGCACTTAATTTTAAGTTTAAATTCTTTTTACTTGTTCCGGCTTCAAGTTCTCCTTGGCCAACACTAGCTAGAGAGAATTTATATTCACCTGCTTGGCTTGCTAAAAATGCAAATTTAAAATTATCAAATTGTCTTCCACTTTCAAAAGAATAAGTGTTTTTACCTGCGCTAGCTGTATAATCTATTGAATTTGGACTTAACTTGCTTATTTCATTTTTTGCGTCATCTAAAGTTGTTGAATTAACATTTTCATACTTTGCAAAATATGCCGAGTTATAATCAAAAGATAATCTTATTGGCAACTTAACATTAACGCTATCTTTTATTTTTACAATAACTCCAAACTCATCATCTGCTAGCATTTTTTCAGGTGGCGTATAAGTAACAGTTGTGCCATCTTTATCAACTTTTATTTTTCCATATTTAGGTTTTTCAATCTTTATTATTTCATATTCTCGCGGACAGTTAATATTAGTTTTTAAATCAAAAGTTGTAGCTTTTCTAGCATTTACTTTATATTTACTCAAGGTTTCAACATCGTTTGTTCCATTAGAGTAAAAACATGCTATTGGAACAAATTCTTTTAGCCCATTCATAAATTTAATTTGTTCTTCAGTAAACATATCATTAGTTATGTTGGCATGCACCATAACATTTGCATACCACCTAAAATCCAAACCATAAGTAATTGCACATCTATATATAAAATCTGCGCGTGAGTTAGCACAAAACACTGGGTTTGTTTTATAAGTGTAAATAACTTCAACAAGTTTTTGTGGACTGAATGTGTTTATTAAAATAGAATAAAACGAAACTGCTTCAAAATATCCCAAATTGTTATAATCAGTATATTCTTGCTTGTTCATAACTTTTATAAGGTTATTAAGAGCATAGTAAGGATGAATAGCATCTTCGTGCTCTACCGTGTAATGATAAACATCTATATTACAAAACATAGTGTAACCTAAAACACCAAGCACATTGTTCATAACTTCGCCTTCTTGGCTTCCACCCATACCCCATGCTTTTCCATGTGCCATATGTTGAGTGTGACCTAGTTCGTGTAAAACACCCCAACTTCCCGTTGTAATAAAATTGTTATATTTAAGGCATTGTGCCATCCATCCAGCTGGATGTGCTGCATCGTTTCCAGATAACGCAACAGCTGCTCCCGATGGCACAAATATATCAAATTTTAAAACAACTCCATACTTGTAAGATCTTCCCATAAGCGAAACATTTAAACTAAAAATTGAATGCCACAAATATGCAACTTTTTCAATATCGTCTGTTTGTCTTATATATATTGATGGTCCAATTAATTGACCTATTTCAGTGTCAACTGCTCCAATAAGACCAGGTGCGTTACGTAAATATTCTTCAAAATAATCAACTGTTGTAACACCCAAAATAAAATGTGGTGTTTCAACGGCTCCAGTTACAACAAGTTCAACTGCCGAAGTATTTCTTGAATTGTTTATGTTAAGCATGCCACCATAAATACTTGCAATAGTATACTCTCTATTTTCAGTAAACGTAAAAGACGCTTGAATGTATGGGAAAGCATGCCATGCATCATCTCTGTTATAGTGCCCATGTAAATTAATGCGTTTAGATAAACCTGCTAAATCTGGACTATCACTTTCAAAAGCTTCTGTAACTAATCTATCCGTTCCCGCAAAATCCATTGCCCAGCCAAAGCTGCTTTGCATATGGGTTGAAAGTTTAATTGATTCGCCTGCTTTTAAACCGCTAACTTTAACTTTAACATATTCGCCAGCTGGTAAATATAAACCTGTTGTTAAACCACAATCGCCATATCCAACAAAATCAGGGTCAACAACAATACGTTTTTTAACTGCATTATCTTCAACAGGAATAGTTCCATATAACAAGTCGGCGGCAGGATGTTTTTTAATTTTTCCTTCCTCAGCAAATTTTAAAGCATTAGAGTTATACCACATATTTTGTCTTAAAAGCATATAATTTTCAAAACTTGCAAGACGATTTGCATCTGTTATTTTAGTTTCATCTTTAGGTGTAACGGGTGCTTTTGGAGTTGCTGGTGTTGGATAGCCATTAAAAGTAATATGCGCATTTGTTAATTCTCCAGTTGAAAAGTTTGGCAAATAGAATGTGTCGCTTAAAACTTCTGGCTCTGTTCGAGGCAAATTGCGCTCCAATACCTCCATAAGAGGCGCTCGCTTCGTAACTTTTTCGTTACGTATTTCTTCTAAACTATTTAGTTTTATTCCATAGCTATATTCATCTGTTAAATTTAACGCTTTCGATTTAAAATAAGACAAATCTTCACAACCAAAAGAAAAAATGGCTAAGCATGTAGTTAGCACTCCTAACATAGCCATTTTAATAAAGTTCTTAATTTTCATAAAACACTCTCTTTATCTTATATTTTCTTATCTATATTATTTTTTTAAGGGAGGTGTGACTAAAAATCTTCTGTTAATTCAATTTTACAATTATCTATCATATCACGACAAACTTTAATGAATTTATCTAAACTAATATTATTTATTTGTTTTCCATTTCTAGATTTAATGCTAATTGTTTTGCTTTCCATTTCTTTAGCTCCCACAATTAAACTAAATGGAACTTTTTGTTTACGATTTTCATTAAGTTTTGCACCAAAGCCAGCTTCACCATTTTGAAATTCAGCTCTGATATTAGCTGCAATAAGTTTATTATAAATTTCTTTTGCATAAGGCTCAACTTCAGCATTTATTGGAACAACTCCAACTTGAGTAGCCATAATCCAAAACGGCAACGCACCAGCATATTTTTCAATTAAATATGCAAGAGTACGTTCATAACAACCAAGGCTTGTGCGATGAATAATATAAGGCATTCTTTTAGCGCCTGTTTCGTCAGTGTAAAGCATGCCAAATTTTTCAGCAAGTGCAAAGTCAAGTTGAATAGTAATTAAAGTATCTTCTTTTCCATGAACTGATTTATATTGAATATCAAGCTTAGGGCCATAGAATGCAGCTTCCCCATCAGCTTCTGTAAACTCAATACCTTGATGATGTAAAATTTCACGCATTTTATTTTGAGCACGTTCCCAACTAGCTTTATCTCCAATGTACTTAGCTTTGTCATTTTCATCCCATTTAGAAAGTCTGAATGTAACATCTTCAATTAAGCCAACACAAGTTAACATATATTTAGCAAGTTTAAGACATTCAGCAAATTCATCTTCAACTTGGTTTTCTCTACATATTATATGTCCTTCACTAATTGTAAATTGTCTAACCCTAATAAGCCCGTGCATTTCACCCGAACTTTCGTTTCTAAATAAAGTGCTTGTTTCCCCTAAGCGCATAGGTAAATCTCTATAACTTCTTGGTTCATTTAAAAACACTTGATATTGGAAAGGACAAGTCATTGGTCTAAGCGCAAAAACCTCTTCCCCTTTTTTCTCGTCTCCAAAAATAAACATGCTATCTTGGTAATGGTCCCAATGTCCTGAAATTTTATATAAATCACTCTTTGCAAATAAAGGTGTTTTTGTAAGTAAATAGCCACGTCTTTGTTCCTCATCCTCAACAAAACGTTGAAGTCCTTGAACAACTCTTGAACCTTTAGGTAACAAAATAGGTAAACCTTTACCAATATAATCTACTTGTGTAAAATATTTAAGTTCTTTTCCAAGTTTAACATGGTCACGTTTCAAAGCTTCTTCAAGTTGATTTAAATATTCTTTTAATTCTTTTTCGCTGTTAAAGGCATAACCATAAATTCTAGTTAACATTTTGTTGTTTTGGTCCCCTTTAAAATAAGCCCCACTAAGTTTATGTAATTTAATACCCATTCCTTTAAGTTCACTAGTGTTGTTTACATGAGGACCTTTACATAAATCTACAAAGTCGCCAACAGTATATATAGCTACAGTGTCGCCTTCTAAACCGGCAATTAATTCTAATTTATATGGTTGAGTTTTAAACAATTTTTTAGCTTCAGCCTTAGAAATATCTTCACGTTTGAAATCTAATTTCTTATTAATAATCTCACGCATTTTATTTTCTATTTTTGCTAAATCTTGAAGTTCAACTTTCGCATTTAAAAAATCAAGGTCATAATAAAACCCATTTTCAATAGCTGGACCAACCCCAAAATGAATATCTCCAAACAATTCTTTCGCAGCATAAGCCATTATATGTGATAGGCTGTGACGTTTAATTTCTAGTAATTCCATAAATAATACTCCTTACTTTGCATAATTTTAGCACAATTTATTAGTTTAAGCAAGGTTTTGAATTGACTTTTTTAGGATATAAATATATAATTATTTTATATTATTTAAGGGGATAAGTTATGGCAAAAGAAGTTATAATTGATGAAAAAAATATAATAGATAAATTATTTTTCTTACAAGGCGACAATATTAAAGTAGAAAATAAACGCATTGGTGTTTTTTATTCTTCAGGCGCAGTAAGTGGAAATGAAAATACAGTTTATAATTTAGCAAAAAGCGTTAAAGCCGGAATTATAAATAAAGGTTTTACACCAAATTTAATCCCTGTTAAAACAACTCACCCGCTTTATTTATATGCAAATAAAAAAGAGAACTTTGCACCAATTGAAATAAATAGCATAATTAACTTTGTTGAAGTAACTCAAAGTTTACATAATTTTGATGGCTTTGTGTTCATTCCTCTTGGAGAAAATGCAATTAATGCTTTTATGCAAGTGGCTATAAAACTTAATATGCCAAGTTTATTTGTTGGAACAGGTTGCAATTATCCTAGTTTTGTTAATGGAAGAGTTTACACACACGGTTCGTTTTTTGAATTAATTAGCGAACATAATTTAAATGTGATTGATGATAAAACCTTTAAAAAATTACTTGATAACTACATTCCTACTTTAGCTGAGGGTGAAGGCTTAACTTATGGTAATGGTTTGAACATTGCTTTGGAAGTTTTGGGCACTGCACTTAGAGGAAATGGAACTATTTTAAGCGAAACTAGTGAAAGATATAATCTTGCTTTTAAAACTGGCGAATGCATTTGCGATTTAATTGAAGACCAACTTGTTGTTAAAAAAATATTAAGTAAAGCAAACTTTTTAAATGCTCTTGCAACTTTAATGGCTCTTGGTTTTAATAATCAAGTAATTGATATTGTTGTAAATTGGTCTAGCCTTGCAGGCAGTTTAATTAATAACTCAGCTTTAACTGATTTAGCAAATAAAACTCCTCTTATTTCAACAATTTATCCTAATGGAACAAACTATATTGCCTCTCTTCACACAGCAGGTGGAGTGCTTGCATGTTTAAAGAGCCTTGCGTCTGTTAATGTGTTAAATACGCGTGGAACAAATGTAAAGCTTGAAAATATTGAAAATGAAGTTAATAAAGCAGTTATTATTAATGAAGATATTATTAATAATGCTAAAAAGTCTACTATTCTTGCAAACAAACCTCTTGCGCTTTTATCTGGCAACATTGCAGAACAAGGAGCATATTTAAATCGTTCAGGAATTTTTAGAAATCTTAATGGTTTTAGTGGCTATGCAAAAGTGTTTGATACTGAAGAAGAAGCTTGCCACAGCGTATATGCGGGAAGAATTAAAAAAGGTGATGTTGTTGTTGTAAAAAATCAAGGAAACACTCCTGTTCCAGGCAACTATGTTATTAATGAACTTCAAGCTGCCATTAATGCTGCTAAACTAGAAAAAGATGTGGCAATTGTTACAGATGGAATTGCAAGCCCTTATTTTGCAAATATTATTGTTGCAGGTGTAAAAAAAGCAACTCAATCTGGCGAGGGAATTGCCTTAATTTATGATGAAGATATAATTGATATTGATATTGAAGATAATAAAATTAATGCAAAAATTACTCAGAAAGATTTCTCTACTCGTCGTCGCAACTTTATGCCTTATAACAAGCGTGAAACAGTTGAACCTTATGAAAAATATTTAAAGTAAAAACAAATTAAAAAAACAACTTAACTAAGTTGTTTTTTTGTTTTTCGTTTCGCATATAGAGTTCTACACATAAACGCAAAGTAATAAATTATCGCTCCACCTAAAATTAACGCAAATAAGAATAAAAACATATTGCCGACCCAGCCAATAGTTGCGTACCAATCGTGAAAAACAGCAATTGGATTTACATAATATGGAGAAATGTAAAACATATTTATTTTTCCAAGTTTGTGTAAACTTATATTAATTATTTGCGCAACCACGGCACAACTGCCAAACACAGCAAGCCCTTTAAAATAATCTTTCCACGAATTGCACGCCCGTTTACTAAAAAATAAATATAAACCCAAGAATACAAGAGACATGTGCCAAATATATGCATGCAAAGTTAATGTAATATAAGGATGATTTAGACCGCTTGGCTCTGCAAACGATATTGCTCCACCAAGCAAATTAAAGGCAAACATAAAATTATATAACCAACTATTTATTTTTTCGTTTTTACAAATTGCGCAAAATATGCATAAATACATTGGAACAGAGCAAAGTTGAAACGGAAAAATCCATAAAGGATAAGATTTATCGTGAACAGCGTAAAAATAAAATAATTGTTTATAAATTTCAGTAATTATAAGAAAAAGCCCAACTGTGAGTAAAACAATGCGATTTTGTTTATCATTTGTTTTTCTTAAAAAGAAAGCTCCTAAAACGGCAATTGTGCCACCAATTAAAACAAATAATAAGTGAAACAAACCATAAGGCTTTGGAGTCTCCATTGCCCACGCTGTCCATTTAAAAAACTGTTGCATTGCACTAATTTCCTTTTTTGCTTTATACTTTTATTCTACCATGCTTTTCTCAAAAAACAAACATATATTAACTGTGCTTTAATATTTCTTTTAATTAATTGTTCTAAGCGGATATTTAAAAGGTCAGCAATTTTAACTGCCGTTGACATTTTCATGCTTTCTTTCCACTTAAAACATTGTTTAATAAATATAGTGAAACACCACACTTTTTATAAAAAGCTTGCTTTGTTAGATTATTCTCACTCATGTAATTTAATATTAAATTTGTTTTTATATTGCCCATTGTTTTCTCCTTTATATTTTAAAACTCACTTTAATTTTCTTGTAAATTTACTTTACATCTACTATAATTATAGTACATTAAATAAAACTTGTCTTTAATTGTCCTAATGAGGACAATATTATTGTTTAAAA
>CAMUJQ010000027.1 GCA_947089305.1 uncultured Clostridia bacterium | reverse complement strand
ATGAATGAAATTCACAATCAAACAAAAAAGAATAGATTATATGATGTTCTGGAAGGCATTGCACACGATTACCTAGGCGACGGAGAATTTTCTACTGATGGTGGTGTGGTGTATGATGGTCAAGGTAAAAAAACTTTAAAAGAGCAATCCTATGAAGGCGAAGTGTTTGTTAAAATGCAGGAGGCCGTTTTTAAAGAAATTGTTGAAGATAGAAAGAAAAAAAGCTTTTTAGAAAAACTTGTTCCAAAACAAAAAGCAAAAGCAAAAACTTGGCATTGGCAAGATACGTTTTTAGTTTTAACAATCTTTATGACAGGCTTACTTACTTTGTTTACATTAATTTGGGGATTTTTATAAAATGAAAAAATAACTTTTAATAGTTATTTTTTTATGCTATAATATTGCTATGTTTAAAATTAAAATAATAACAGTTGGCGAACTTAATGAAAAGTTTTATGTGGATGCAGAGAAAGAGTTTGAAAAACGACTTTCTAAATTTTGCAAAATTGAAAAAGTTGCAGTAAAAGAATTTTCTAATTTAAGTATAGAGGCAAAAAAAGAGGCTGAATGTAAAGAGTTAAAAAAACATTTTAATTTAGAAACTTCAGTGTTGTTAAGTTTAAATGGCGATTTAATAACAAGTGAAAAACTAGCAATTCTAGTAAAAGAAAAGCGCGATAATAATTCTAAAATGGAGTTTTTTATTGGTGGAAGCAATGGAGTTACTAAGGAATTTGAAGCATGTTTTAAATATAAAATTTGTTTTGGTAAAATTACATTGCCTCATTGTTTATGTAAAATCGTTCTTGAAGAGCAAATTTACAGAGCTTTTACAATCTTAAATAATTCGCCTTATCATAAATAATGGTAAAATTTGTGCTTAAAAAATCATTGCAATGTAACAAAATATATTGTATAATGTTTACAAGGAGCAGAGTGGGCAATATATAAATGCTTTAAACTCTTGTTTATATATTGTAAATATCACTAAGCATTAAGAAGGGGACAGATGAAAAAACCTTTAAATAATGTAAACGATAACGAACTTGATATATTTGGGACAGTTTCCATTGTTGATGGAGATGAAGCTATAACTCGCGCTAATGACGAATATATTTATTTAGAAGCCATTGGTGGTGTAGTTAATCAAAAAGAAGAAGTTGAGTCTATTCAAAATAGACAATCTATTGATGTGTTAAAAAATCAATTACTTGGTCAATTTAGTTCAGAAACAGGTAAATATGAAATTTCTCAAAATGTGGAAAGCGAACTAAGGCAAATTGTTAAAGTTGAAACTAATAGAAAAAAGAACGCAACCTTTGTGGAAAGTCTAAGTTCTTTTGGCGGACTTGGCAAACTTAAATTTGTTGTAACCACTGAAGTAAAAGGTAACGAGGCAAAAAGTCAATTATTTTTATTTGAAGATGTTAAGAAAATGGCAAAAACTGTAACGAATACACAAATTCAACTCGTTGCAGATTTTAAAAGAGAAGATGATTTATATAATAATTTTAATAGTTTAACTTTTGATAATTATTATAAATACGCATATGAATATTTTAGAATTATAAAACAAAATCAAATATTTTATCTAACTGAAGATGAAAAGTTTTTACAAGGCTGGATTGTAAGACGAAAATTATATTTAAAAGAAATGGGTAAGCAAATTGACCCGGCTATTGAGCGTGCTGAAAGTGGATTGCTTTTAGAACGTATTGAAGTGTTAAGCGGGCTAGGCGAATATGGTTATAAAGTTCTTGAGAAGTTCGAAAGTCTTAAAGGCCAAGCAAAAGGGATGGTTAAAAAAGATTTTTCAGCGCGCGACCAAAACGAAATGCTTGAAGAGGCAATTGAAACCTATAGAGGTAAATATCCAGCTGAACAACAAAAATTCTTTATCGAGCAAGTTGAACCAGTAAGAAAATATTCTGAAACTATATCAACACTTAAAGAAAAAAATCATAAAAAAGTTCTTAGAGATATTGAAGAAAGGATGCCAACTGTTGTTGAAGTAATAAAGAAAGAAGATGAAAAGAGAATTGAAAAAGCTAAAACAAAACAAGACATAGAACAAGCTCAAATAAATAAAGGTGTTGGTCAAGAATATCCTGTAACTTTAAACAGACCTGTTGTGGAGCAGAAAACAGAAGTTAAGGCGCCAGTAAGCCAAATCACTCCTGTGCAGGATAAACAAATCGAACCTCAACAAAGTGTAGTTCAAACTATTGAAGAGCCAAGTGTGCAAACTTCAACACCAACAGTTGAACCTTTGGAAACTTGGATTGAAAAACAAAAGAAAAAAAGCATTGGCGAAAAAATTGTTGGAATGGCAGTTGCTTCAAGTATTTATAACGACATTAAAAATGCGCAGGCTCAAGTAAATGAACAACAAAATACTGAGCAAGTAAATAAAGAACAACATGTAAATGATCCTAAAGTGAAGAATGATGTAGCAGATAATACTTTGGCAACAAGTAACAACAAAAAAACAAAAAAATTGGTAGATGATAATAAAGATAGAATAACAGAAAAACCTAATCAACATAAGGAAGGTTATCTATCAGGGCTTGATTATACAATAGGAGATTATGTTGTTAAAATACATAATGACGATAAAACCCTTGATAATAATTTAAATAATCCAGTTGAAAAGCAAGATGCATTAAAGCAAGGGATTCAAAACACACGGATGCAACAAGAAATGGTTCCTCCAACTGCTGAAACAGCTCTTCAAACTAAAACTATTGACCCTGTACAATCAACACAAACTATTTCAGGTCGCACAATGAGAAGATAATTTATAAGCGATAATAATTACTAGTTAAAAGGAAATTAAAATGAGTGAACTAGATGATAGATTTTCAGATTTAGCATTAAAGATTTTAAACGATTATGATTTTTACAAAATTGTAAACGTTAACAATGAAATTATAGTTTATGCCTATGATATTTATGAAGGAAAATATGTACCTTTTAGGGATAATAATGTAACATTGGATGACGCTATAAAATTTGTTAAATTGAGTAGCCCCATTTTAGGCGATTTTAAAAACTGGGGAAAAATACTTCACGCAACTATGCCTGGAGTTATTTGGTATAGAATATTTGATATGGCAGAAAAAAACAAAGAGGTGGTGTTCAAAAATTTTGCTCAAGAAATAAGGCCTATTAATGCTGCATTTTTAAATATTTTTTGCGCAGTAATTTATTCAACTAAACACAAAGAGTTAAGTCTTAATGTTAAGATGCAAGAATCACAAGATGCAATACAAAAAGGCTATAAATTTTTTGATGCTAATGAGTTGGATTTGCTATGTTTTAAATTAAATCGTAGAAGAGAAAAGGCAATTTGCGAAGCTCGGGCTTTTGAAAGAAAGAAACGTAAACAAGCTGAACAAAAAAAAGTATCAGAACAAATACCTGTTGGTAATATAGAGATAAAACCACGTGAACAAAATCAACCAAACCAGCAAAAAACAAATACGCCTAACAAACCACAGATTGTTGAGCCAGTTAACGAAATGCCTGCGTTTATAAGAAATTTTATTAACTTAAAAACATCTGGTGCCACACCAAAAGTTGAAGATACAACTATAACAAGTAATTCTAATTCAAATGAAGAGCAACTTTCTGATGTGCGAAAAGACGATCCTATATTTATGAAAAGGATTTATGGGCAAGGACCAAAGAAAAAATAGATTATTTGCTTAAAACTCTTGACAATGGTAAATAATCTTAGTATAATAAAAATACATTCTAATTTGGGGTGTATTTTTTTTAGGGAGAAAGAATTATGAGAACACCAGTTACTTTAGCTTGCACAGAATGTAAGCAACGCAATTATGATACTGCAAAAAACAAAAAGAACGATCCAGATCGTATTACTCTTAAAAAATATTGTAAATTTTGCAAAAAGACAACTGAACATAAGGAAACCAAATAGTTTTTGTTTTGGTTGATTTTTTATTAAATTTATAAGGAGTGCTTTTATCTATGTCAAGCAATAAAAAAGAAAAAGTTAAACAAGGGAAATCTAGTAAAACAAAAGAAACTTTTGCAGAACTTAAGAAGGTTAGTTGGCCAAGTTTTGGTAAAGTTGTTAAGAATACAGCAATCGTTTTAGCTGTAGTTCTTGTTTTTGGTCTTGTTCTAGGGGGAATGGATTATTTGTTAACTTTACTTCACAAGGTGCTTGTAGGTTAAAAAACTAAAAAGGAAGTTTTAAATGGATAACAATAACGAAGTAATTGCAAACAATGAAGAATTAACAACGGCTGAAGTTGTTAAGGAAAATGAAAATATAAATAATGAAGAACTTGACAATGCTGTTATAAGCGCTATGGAAAATAAGGTTGCCGCTAGCGAATATAAAGGTGCTAAGTGGTATGCATTAAAAACATATGCAGGTTATGAACAAATGGCTGCTGAAAATCTTAAAATGACAGTTGAAAACGCAGGGCTAGAAAACAGAATTTTAGATATAGTTATTCCAACAGAAGAAGTTATTGAAGAAAAACGTGGCAAAAGAGTTTTAGTAACTCGCAAAATTATGCCAAATTATTTGCTTGTTAAAATGTATTATGGGAACGATATTTGGCATAGAGTAACAGGAACAAGAGGTATTACAAGTTTTGTTGGACCTAATGGTAGACCATTGCCATTAACTGAAGAAGATGTTCAAAGAATGAAATTAGAAAAAATCAAAGTTGAAGTTGATGTTAAAGTTAATGATAAAGTTCAAATTATGGACGGTCCACTTGAAAGTCAAATCGGTGTTGTAACTTTTGTTGATGCTGAAAATGGTAAGTTAAGAGTTATGGTTAATATGTTTGGTCGTGATATGCCAGTTGACCTTGAACTTAATCAAATTAAAATTATTAATTAAGATATTCTTGGCAGGCTACTAAAGCTGTAAGTCCATAAATATATACGCCTGTTAAGTATTACGGCTTAATAAGACGGAGCAAATGCTTTTAAGCATAAGCTATACTCAGTAAATTTGTTAGGCTTCTTACAACAAATTTACTTGCAATGAAATTTATAAAGGAGATAAAAAAATGGCTAAAGAAATTAAGTCAATTGTAAAATTACAACTTCCAGCCGGTAAAGCAACACCAGCTCCACCAGTTGGTTCAGTGTTAGGACCTCATGGTATTAACATTGGTTTATTCGTTAAAGATTTTAACGATAGAACAGCTGATAAAGCAGGTTTAATTATTCCTTGCGAAATCACAATTTATACTGATCGTAGTTTTGAGTTTATTTTAAAAACTCCACCTGCTGCAGTATTAATTAAAAAAACATTGGGAATTGAAACAGCAAGTGCAAAACCTCATAAAGATAAGGTTGGAAAATTAACAGATGCACAAGTTACTGAAATTGCTAAAACAAAACTTCCAGACCTTAATACAACAGACCTTGAAGCTGCTAAAAGCATGGTTAGAGGGGCTGCTAGAAGTATGGGTGTAGAAACTGAAAAATAATTTTTAAAGTTATCTTTGTTACTGAAATATTGTTAAATTTCATAAATTCTTCTAGATGTTTACTATTTGGTTAAGTTGTAGTTGAATTTATTGATTTACCTAAGTTCAGTAAAAAATTTAATCGTAAAAAACATTTTAATAAAACAATGTAAAAAATATTCAACAAATAAAGTGGGAGAGCGGAGGGCTCGATATAACCACGAAGGAGATTATATTATTATGAAAAAAACTAAAAATGAAAAAGCAAAACTTGCTATGTATGATAACAAAGCAATTTATGAACCAAAAGATGCTTTAGCAACTGTTATTAAAACTGCTACTGCAAAATTTGATGAAACTATTGAACTTCATGTTAAGCTTGGTGTTGATGGAACTCAAGCAGATCAACAAGTTAGAGGAACAGTTGTTCTTCCAGCCGGAACTGGTAAAAGTGCAAAAGTTTTAGTTATTGCTAAAGGCGATAAAGCTGAAGAAGCTAAAAAACTTGGTGCAGATGAAGTTGGGGCAGAAGAAATAATTCAAAAAATTCAAACTCAAAACTATCTTGATTTTGACGTTTGTATTACAACTCCAGATATGATGCCAATCCTTGGTAGAGTTGCAAGAATTCTTGGACCACGTGGCTTAATGCCAAACCCAAAAAGTGGAACAGTTACAACTGATCTTAAAAAAGCTATTAACGATGTTAAAGCTGGTAAAGTTGAATATCGTCTTGATAAAACAAACAATGTTCACACAATTTTAGGAAAAGCAAGCTTTGGTGTTGAAAAACTTTTAGACAACTATAACGCAGTTTTAAGTGCTTTAATTAAAGCAAAACCAGCAACAAGTAAAGGTACATACCTTAAAGGAATTAACATTTGCTCAACAATGGGTCCTGCTGTTAAAGTTAAACCACAAGTATAATAAAAAATGGCATATGCCATTTTTTTTGTTGTTTTTTATATCTTGCGTGTGCAATTAATTCCTTCAATAAAACTACAAGGCTTGTTGCATTTAAAACCTTCTTCCCAAGTGCAACGCGCGCCATTAATTCTTTCTAGTTTTTCTCTTACGCCTTCAACACGAGGGTCAATATTGGCTAAAATTCTTTTAATTTGCTCCATGCAAGAATTGCAAATTTCAACTTGGGCTGCATTACATAATCTTTCGTGATAAATTTTTGTAATAAGTTTAGTTGGAATAATTTCATTTACATTTACAAGCGTTCCTTGTGGAATAGCTTCTTCGTTGCGTTTGCAATCGTCAATAAATTCTTTTTTAAGTTTCTTGTCATCTTCAATAATTGGTGGAACAAAATAATCAGGATTTTCATCAAATACAATGCTTATGTCATCATATCTTCCGCGGTGTTTTTGCGCAACACTTGCCATACTCATTTTATATGTATCGGCAATAACATCTCCATAATAAGGAGTTATAATTTTGTTATTTTCACTTAACAAACCAAAGTTATCTTTTGGTATCATATTAAATTCATCAAACACAAGACCTGATGCTTTTAATTTTTCATTAAATTCTCTAAGTTCGTTTTCCATTTTTTTGTAAAATGGGTGCATTTTGTCGTCTTGTGCCAAAATGTAATCTATACTTCTAGAAATTGTTGTAAATTCTCTAATGTCGTTTCTATAAACCATGCGAGTTTTAACATAACTAGAAATTGGATAACGAGCATTTTCGTTTGCTTTTTTCTCTATAACTTCAGGAGTAAAAATTTTAGGATATTTTTGACCATAAGTGTTTGTAAATTTTTCAATAAATCTTGGGCGCCATTTTTTATATAAATCTCTATCAAGTTGAGTGCCGGCTTCTTCCATGTTTGTGTATCTGCCCGATTGTTCGCTTGTGTTATTTAAGTGATTGTTGTTTAATAGCATGCAAAGTGCTTTTGGAATTCCGTCAAATTCAACAACAACATCAAAATGCCCAGCAACTGATAAGTGTCCACTTTTTGCACAATTATTAAAGCGACTAAATGCTTTTTCGGCTGGTTGTTTATAAAGTGTGCTCATTCCGTCTGAACTGTAGCATTCTCCGCCAATTGTTCCGCAAAACTGACGCGCAATGTCTTGCAAGTTTTGCTTTTTAATATGATTAAGTTGTTTAGCTCGTTCAGGTTCATATTTTAACATTTCTAAGTAAGCTTCATCATCAATAGGTTCTAACGAAAAGTCATCTTGAACCAAATCCTTTGTGTCAACTTTACTCATGTAATTCCCAAAAGTTGGGTGCATAATTCCAAGTATATTTATTTTCATATTTAATCTCCTTTGATAGTTTAATTATACATCCACCCCGCCTCAAAGTCAATAGACAAACAAAAATGACATATGACATTTTTTTATTTCCCCGTTTAGAAGAACGAATAAGGATGAATTGTGTTTTCTTCTTTAGGATTAAATAAAGTTAATTCTTCATCTAAAAGTAGGTTAGAGGTTACAATTGAATTGTGTCCATATTTTTTTCTAATTTTATCAACTGCAGTTTCAACTTTTTCACTTTTTTCTCTAAATTTTTCATTGGTAAAAAAGTCTAGTTGGCTAACTTCATTTTCAGAAGCCACGCAAAGTTCGCTTGCATTTAAACCCAAACTTCGAATAGGTTCATTAAACTTATGCTTTTTGAAAAGTTCTTTTGCTTTTACCAAAAATTCATTTGAAAGGAAAGAAGGCTTTGATAATCTCCCTTGATAACTAAAGCTTTTAAGTTTGTTATCCCTAACCCAAATAGATACAACACTTGCTTTTAAATTTTGTTCACGCAGTCTAGCCGCAACTGAATCTGCAAGAACAGAAAAAATTAGTGACACATCAAGAGATGTGTTTAAATCTCGCGCGGCTGTAGTAGAATTGCCAACACTTTTTATTAAAGTTTCTTCCCCTAATTTGGTTACAGGGGTTGCATCATAGCCTTGTGCAAAAATTTTTAAATAAGTACCCCATTTTCCAAGCAGTTTATTTAAGATTGATTCATTAGCATTTGCTAAATCCCCTATTGTATTTATTCCAATACGCCCAAGTTTTTCATTCGTTTTTTTGCCTACATAAAGAAGTTCACTTGCAGGTAAAGGCCAAATTTTCTCTTTAAAATTATGCTGCGTTATAACAGTTACAGCATCGGGCTTTTTTAGATCGCTACCTAATTTAGCAAAAATTTTATTGAAACTAACACCAATGCTTACAGTTAGTCCAATTTCTTTTTTTATTGTTTCTCTAATTTTGTTTGCAATTGTTTCGCCATCTCCAAAAAGTTTTTTCGAGTGGGTTACATCAAGCCAACTTTCATCAATTCCAAAGTTTTCTATTAAGTCAGTGTATCTAGCATAAATTTCTCTAACGCGTCTGCTGTATTTAATGTACTTATTAAAGTTTGCAGTTATTGCAACTAACTCTTTAACTTTTTCTCTCGCTTCCCAAATAACCATTCCAGTTTTAATTCCTGCTTGTTTTGCAATTTGATTTTTAGCTAAAACAACACCATGTCTAGCATCAGCATCTCCAGTAACAACAACAGCTTTGTCTTTTATTTCAGGATTATCCAAACATTCAACAGAAGCATAAAAGTTGTTAAGATCACAATGTAAAACTGTTCGTGTACTATATTCATTCATAATTTAATTATATACAAAAAAATACGCCAAAAACTAGCGCATTTAAAAATTTTTTTTATAAAATTAAAAACTATTTTTTAATTTTTGGTTGTAGTTCAATTCTATTGTCTTCTGCAAAAGTGGCTATTGTGTCACCACTAAAGTTTTTTTGCTCACTTAAATTGCCATATTGATATAACATATTTGTAGCTTTTTTTAAACTAAAAACTGCTGTGTAGTGACCTAAGTTATTTCCATCTTCATCTCTATAAGTCACAACCTCATAAGGGGCCATTTGAAGAAATTTAATAACTTTATCATCTAAATCGTTTAATTCTTTATGATATTGATTGATAGAAATTTTTCCAATTGTAATATCATCTTCAAGTTTGTTCCATTTATCACTCATATCGTCTACTAGTTTTTCAAAAATGTTGTGTATTAATTTGTCTTTTTGTTCATTGCTCATGTTTTTCTCCTCTTTTAACGTATTTATATTATAAATTATATTCTTAAAGTTGTCAATATTTTAACTTGTTCAAAACTCTTGCGCAAAATTTTGGTTTGTGATAAACTTACTTCATGGAAAAAGAAGCACCAGTTTATGTTACATGTCCTTTTTGTAAAACGGCAAAAAGAAGTGACAATGAAAAAACTTGCAGAGTTTGTGGTTTAAAATTTGATGAACTCAGTGAAGCAAGTAATAAAGAAGCAAAAAAACGCTCACTAAATCGCAAGCCTTTTGAGAGTCTTGAAGATGAAATAATTTATACTAAAATTCCACCTAAGGATGTTGATGTGCCAACGGCTAAAACTTTAACATATCTTTTTGGCTTTTTTGGAGCAGGAAATCTTTATGTTGGAAAGTTTTTTAAAGGTTTCACAATGCTACTTTTAGCAATTGCTGGAATTGCGTTAGAATTAATTTATTACACCAAAAAAATTGAAGCAATTTTATCTATTGGCACAATTGTTGTTTTAATTCCTTTTATTATGTGGATAGTGGATGCAATAATGATAACAAACAAATCCTTTAAATATCCGGCAAAATTAAAAACAAATATTGATGTTGATAAATTTTATGAATCGGCCAATGCATATAAAGGCAAGAGAAAATAATGGAAAATATAAAAACAGTTGTTGTAGGAATTTCAGGTGGAGTAGATAGTTCAGTTGCTGCTCTTCTTTTAAAAAAACAAGGCTATAATGTGATTGGCGTGTTTATGAAAAACTGGGAAGAAGATGAGGGCGATGGACATTGCACGGCAGCAAAAGATAGTCTTGATGCACAAGAGGTGTGTGAAAAACTTGGAATACCTTTTTATGAAGTTAATTTTAGTAAAGATTATTTAGATAATGTATTTAGTGAGTTTTTAAAAGATTTAGAAAAGGGGTTAACACCTAACCCTGATGTTTTGTGTAATCGTGAAATTAAATTTAAACCGTTTTTGAATTATGCACTTGAGCTTGGTGCTGACTATATCGCAACAGGGCATTATGCAGATGTAAAAAAAATTGGTGACTATTATGCATTATGCAAATCTCACGATGAAAATAAAGACCAAACATATTTTTTGAATCAGCTTGGTCAGTTTGAACTTTCCAAAACTTTATTTCCATTAGCTAACTTAGATAAATCAGAGGTTAGAAAACTTGCTGAAGAAAATAATTTAGTAACTGCACATAAAAAAGATAGCACAGGCATTTGCTTTATTGGAGAGAGAAACTTTAAAAACTTTTTAAAGGGTTATATTTATTCTAAACCAGGAGATATTAAATTAACTAATGGAAAGGTTGTTGGTCGTCATGATGGACTTTGTTTTTACACTTTGGGACAAGGAAAGGGTTTAAGTATTGGAGGAATTAAAGGAGAGCGAGATATAAAACGTGTTGTTGTGGAAAAAGATTTAAAAACAAATAGTTTGATTGTTGCTCCCGAAGATGACCCTCGTTTATTTAGCTCAGGTTTAAAAACTTGCGATTTTAATTTTACTTCAAAACCAATTGAAGCGGGAAAGGTAATTGAATGCACTGCTAAATTTAGGCATAGACAAAAAGACCAGGAGGTGGTTGCCAAGTTTAATTCAGATGGAACTGTAACAGTTACATTTAAAATTAAACAAAGAGCAATAACTCCTGGTCAATATGCAGTTTTATATAAAAATGAAATCTGCATTGGTGGTGGCAAAATAAATGAAATTTATTTTACTTAACCAATTTATTAGCTATAGCAAAGAATGGAACTAAAACAGTGCCGAAGAATGTTAAATATGCACCAACGGCTAATGTATAAGCTTTTTTATCTGTAATACCACTTACTATTTCTGGTGTAAGTTCTGCACAACTAACAAAACTTAACACTAAGAATAGAACTGAAGCAATTAAAGCAGCAATAATTAAAACCAAGGTTAAAACTTTTGCTTTTTTTCCAGTTAATGATGTGTAAAGTGTAACTCCAATTAATGCAAGAGCTAATACAACTGCTAATATAGCAAAAATAATTGTGAAAACTCCAGCAGTAGATTCTAATGAAAATAAGCCTATAGTGAAGCTTTCAGTTTTTCCAGTTAAGATGTTTTTAAAACTTTCAGTTGTTGCAAAACTTAAAAATAAACCTACAACACTAACGATTAAAGATGCAAGCATTAGTCCCACAAAAACAAAACTTTTTGCGCTAGCTTTACTTTTTTTAGATGCCATTTTGTACCTCCTTTTATGTTCTTATTTTACATTAATAAACTTGAATTGTAAAACAAATTTATATATAAAAAAAGTAACAATAATTGTTACTTTTTCTTTTTTGTAGAAAGTGAACTATTTTGATTGCAACATGCTTTTTTGTAGGCAGCAATTAATTCTTTATAAGTATTAACATTATTAAAAGAACTTAAATCTAGTATCCCAGAATAACCTGTGTTATAACTTTCTGAAATAAATCCGTTTAAATTTCCTGTTAAGTAATTGCAATAATCACGTTCTTCTATGCTGCTACTAATTGGGCAACAAAATACATGTGTTGCAAATTCTCTACCAGTTAAACCAAGGTCACGTTTATCGCTTGCATTAAAGGCAATCATTCCTCCTAAATTTCTATGCATTTCTTTCAAAACAGCTTTTTGCTTAAATTTTGGGTTCAAATATATAAAAGGTATAAAAATAGCATATTTACTGTTTCCATCATTGTTTTCAGGATGATAGTCTTTTATTTTAGCTAAAACTTCATCAGTCTCAGTTTTTATAGGGTCAAAAGTTTTTAAAACTTCAATAGGGCATTTTAAGGCATGTAGAAATCCAATAACTTTACCATTCATTAAATAACATAAAGATAAATCGTCTAAATCTGTTTTTAAACTAGCTTTTAAAAGTTTACTATTAATTTTTCCATTTTGTGCTTCATAACCTGCAATTGCTTCATCTAAATAATTTTGTTTAATAAAACAACTTATCAATAAATCTTGTTTTGCATTTTTTGTTTGTACAAATGTTTTGTCTGTTTTCATTTTCTGTCTCCTTAATAATATTTTATTATATATTGAGATTAACTTAAAGTCAATAGAGAGAATTTAAATAAATAAAATAATATTTTAATATTTTAATTAGTTGCGATTATTTTTAAAAATAGTTATACTTATATTATATAAGGAGTTAAAAATGCGCAAAACAAAAATTGTTTGTACAATTGGGCCAAGTTGTAATTCAGTTGAAAAACTTAAAGAACTTATTAAGGCTGGTATGAACGTTGCAAGAGTAAATACTAGTCATGGAACTTA
>CAMUJQ010000026.1 GCA_947089305.1 uncultured Clostridia bacterium | reverse complement strand
TACATTTTTGTCTTTTTTGCAAGTGTTTTTTATTATTTAAGTTTTTTAGCATCTTTTTTTGTGTCATTAACTAATTCAGAAATTTGAAAACTTACAAAACCATTGCTATTACTTATAATTTGTAAAGTTTTAGCTAATTTCATTTCCAATATGTTAATTTGATTCGCTTGTTGTTGAATAATTTGTTCTAATTTTTCAAATCTGTCCTCGTGAGCAAAATAACCTCTGGCGGCATCAAGTTTGTCAAAACCGCCATTGTTTTCATACCAATTTCTTTGCTTTTTATTCATAATAAACCTCGTTTGAATTTATTAAAAATATTTTAACATAGAAATATTTAATTTTCAATACCATTTAAAAAATTTACTAATATTTTTATAACATATTTAAAAAATCGTCTATTGTTAAAACAGTAACGCCCAACTCGCGCGCCTTTGTGAGTTTACTTCCTGCATCTTCACCTGCAATAACATAATTTGTTTTTTTAGAAACACTTGTTGAAGTTTTTCCGCCATTTTCTTCTATTAAAGAATGCATTTCATCACGAGAATATTTTTCAAAACTACCTGTAACTACAAAAGTTTTGTTTTCAAGTTTGTTTGTTTGGTTTTGTAAATTATCTTCATAATTAATAACAACACCGCGTTCAAATAAACTGTTAATAAAATTTAAATTTTTTTCATTGTTAAAATAATTTACAATATCTAATGCTGTAATTTCGCCAATATCATTTATTTCAATTAAATCTTCAAATTTAGCGTTTTTTAAGTTATCTAATGTTTTAAATTTTTTTGCCAAAGTTTTACTTGCTTTTGTTCCTATCCCTTTAATACTCAAGGAAAATATAAATTTATTAAAATCAATATTTTTAGCTTTTTCAATGGCTTTTAAAATATTTTTTGCTTTTAAACTTTCATTTTGTGCACTGCTTTCAAGTAAACATATTTTTTCTAATTCATCATAAGTTAAATCAAAAATCTTTTCAGGACTTGTAACTCCAAGTTCATTATACATTGCTTCAATAGTTTTATCTCTAATTCCTTCAATATCAAAGCCTTGTCTAGAACAAAAATGTTCCATAAATTCTTTTTGTCTTACACTACAATTATCGTTAGTGCAAAATAAGTTAGCGCCAATTTCACTTAATGGTTCGCCACAGTTTGGACAGTGCGTTGGAATAACAATATCATGGCTTTCGCTTGTAAGTTCAGTTAACCCTAACACTTCGGGGATAACTTCATTACTTCGTCTAATTAAAACTCTACTATTAATTTTAACTTTTTTGCGTTCAATATCGCCTTTATTATTAAGTGTTGCACGTTTAATAGTTGCTCCAGCAAGATAAACTTCATCTAGAATTGCAATTGGCGTAAGTTTTCCGCTTCTACCTACTTGCCAAACAACATCTTTTAGAAGAGTGGTTATTTCAATTGCAGGAAATTTAAATGCAATTTCTCCTCGAGGAAATTTGTCGGTATGTCCAAGTTCTTTTCGTATGTAGTTTTCATTAACTTTTATAACTGCACCATCAATTAAAATATCTAAATTATCTTTATTGTTTTCAATCTCATCAATTGAAGAAATAATTTCTTCAACTGTTTTACATGTTTTAAAATAAAGTCCAACTGAAAATTTATTATTAACCATAAATTCACGTTGCTCAGTTAAAGTTTTAAACTCCGACTTGCCATTAATGAAGTAAAACATAATTTCAACATTACGCTTTTTAGTCATCGTTGGATCAAGGTTTCTAATTGTTCCAGCTACAGTGTTTCGTTCGCTTTTAAATTCTTCTCCTGCTTCAAGAATTTTTTTAAATGTTGAGCGCCTAATTATTCCTTCTCCACCAATTTCAAGATTTAATTTAGAATTTATTGTTAAAGGAACATTTTTTATGTTTTTAATTTGTTCAGTAACAAGTTCGCCAACTTCTCCGTTTCCACGCGTTGAAGCACTTATTAAATTCCCATTATTGTAATTAATGTTTAAGGTTAAACCATCATATTTATATTCAACCACAAAGGTTGCATCTTTATAATTTTGTAAAATGTCACTTGCCCATTTTGATAAATCTTCTCTAGACGTTACTTTATTTAAACTGTATAAACGTGTTTGATGTTTATGTTTTTTAAAGCCAGTTAAAACTTGCTTATTATTAGCACCTACATGTTTTGTTGGACTATTTTCTAAAGTAGTACCAGTTTCTTTTTCAAGATAAATCAATTCGTCCATTAATTTATCCCATTCAGCATCTGATATTGTAGGATTGTCTAAAAAATAATAGTTATAATTATGTTTTTCTATTTCAGAAATTAGCTCTTTCATTCTAGAAATTTTATCTTCCATATTAAATCCTTTTAAATAACTTCAATAGGGGCAAAGTTTAAGTTTAATTCTTTTTCTATGCCTGTTTCAAAGCGTATAATGGCGTTTTCAGGCTTAAGTGGGTTAACTTCAATAACTTCACCATCTCCAAATCTTGCGTGTCTAACATGCGTTCCAACGGCTAAATTAGAGGTCTCTTTTTTGACTTCTTTAACAAGGTCACTTGCGCGTTTTAAACCAATTAAATTTTCTAAAACTTCTTTAGTTGTTTTACCTGTTGTTTGTTGGGTTTTAGAAAATTCATTAAAATTAGAATTATAAGTAGATTGAGAACTTCTATTGTTATAATAATTATTTCCATAAGAATTTCTATTATTATAATTATAATTAAATTCGTTATCTATTCTAGATATTTTTACTTCATCATCACTTGATTCTATTTCCATTTCTTTTAAGAATCTACTTTTAGTTGAACTTTGACTATAACCGCCACCAAAGCTAAAATAACGTTCTCTAGCACGAGTTATATATAGTTTCTTTTTAGCACGGGTAATTGCAACATAGCATAATCGACGCTCTTCTTCAATGTCGCCTTCATCTATACTTTTTTTAAACGGTAACATTCCTTCTTCGCAACCAACTAAAAATACAATATTAAATTCAAGCCCTTTAACACCATGAATTGTAGAAAGAGTTATAACACTATTTCCTTCTTCATTATTTTTCATTGCATCTAAATTAACATTTTCTAAAAAATCCGTTAAAGTTGCATCTTGATTATTTTCATAAAACTCATTAACAGCACTTTGTAAACCTTTAATGTTTAATAATCTGTTTTGATCTTCTTCATCATTGTTTGAATATATAGACTTAAAATCAAGATTTTCTATTAAGTTAGAAACTATGTCTGGCAATATTTTATTCTTAGTTTCTTCAACTAAATTATTGTAAAAAACATTAAATGCATTTATACCTGCGTGTTTTAATTCTTCACTTAAACTTGCTTCTAGTAAACTACAATTATTATTTTCTGCAATTATTTCCAATTTTTTTATAGTTGCGTCACCAATACTACGTTTTGGAAAGTTGCAAATTCTTAAATAAGCTTCATTGTCTCGTGGGTTAGCTAAAAGACGTAAATAACTTAAAATGTTTTTAATTTCAGCACGTTCATAAAATTTAAAACCGCCATAGATCCTATAACCTACCCCATTATTAACTAAACTTTTTTCAAATTGTCGAGAAAGTGAGTTTACTCTATATATAACAGCTATATCACTTGGATCAGTGCCTCGTCTTAATAATCTATTAATTTCAAGTGAAACATAGTCAGCTTCTTTATAATCATTATCTAAAACTGAGTAAGTAATTTGATCTCCATCTGCGTTTTGAGTGTAAAGGTGTTTGCTTTCACTTCTTTCAGTGTTTTTATTAATTAATAAATTAGCTTTATCTAAAATTTGTTTTGTGCTTCTGTAATTTTGTTCAAGCTTTACAACAATAACATTATCAAAATCCTTTTTAAAACTATTTAAATTCTGATAGTTTGCACCTCTAAAACCATATATACTTTGGTCTTCATCACCTACAACTAAAATATTTTTATACATACCAGCAAGCATTTTAACTAATGTATATTGAACGCTATTAGTATCTTGAAACTCATCAACTAAAATGTACTTAAACTGCATTTGATAAGTTTTTAAAATTTCAGGGAACTTTTCAAATAAATCTAAAGTTTTAATCAATAAATCATCAAAATCAAGAGAATTAGTTTTTTCTAAAATATTTTCGTATATTTCATAAAAATGAGCAAAATCCTTAGTATAGGTTACATATGGAAAAGTTGCAACAAAGTCTTTAGGTTTTACATTTTCATTTTTTGCAGTGGAAATATAATGTGAAAGTTTTTTGTCAAAATCTGCATCAACATCAAGATTTGCTTCTTTAATAATCTTTTTAATAATTTTATTTTTGTCACTATCATCTAAAATAGTGAAATATCTATTGTAATTTCCTAAATTATGAATATGTCTGCGTAAAATTTTTGCACATAAACTATGAAAAGTTGATATATTAACAGACCCGCCATTATAGCAAAGTTCAACAATTCTTTCTTTCATTTCATTTGTGGCTTTATTTGTAAAGGTTATGGCGAGAATATTTTCAGGTGCAACACCTTTAAAATTAATTAAATAAGCAACGCGATAAGTTAAAAGTCGTGTTTTACCCGTTCCTGCACCAGCTGAAACTAAAATTGCTCCATCTGTTTTTTCTACTGCGCTAAGTTGTTCTCTATTTAAAACATTTAAATCCAATTCTTTCATTTGAAAATTATAACAAAAAAATTAAATTTAAGCAAGCAATGTGTAGCCATAAAATAAAAGCTTAAAAATTTTTAAGCTTCTTTTTCTAAATAATATTTATTTCTCATTTTCTCATATTTTTTTCCTAGTTCCAACACATAACCTTGCTTTTCACTATCTGTTAGTGTATCATAATATTTTTCATCTATAAGTCTTGAAATTGGGTTTAAAATAACTTCATCACTATTTAAAATTTCAACAACTTTATTGTAAAGTTCGTCATCACTTGTTACGCCAAAACATTGAGTATGTACTTCATTTTTTGCAATGCGCGAAAGAGTTTTTATGATTTCACCTTCATTCTTTCCTTCTAACTTTGCTTCACTTATTTTTTGTTCTTTAATTTTAGTAAAATTTAACCAGTAACCATTTTTAAATCTGTTTTTTGCTTTTTTGCAAAATTCTTTAAAATTTTGTTCTGCCACTAAAATTTTCTCCTTTTATTTGGTATTTAGAAAAATTTTAGCATATATTAGAGAAAAAAAATTTAAATATCAAAACTAGTCAAAATTAGTGCGAATTAACTAAGTTTCGACAAAAATTTCTTAAAGCTCTAACTTCAATTAATAATTGGCAAGTAAACAAAAAGAAAAAAACCGCATTACTTGCGGTCTTTTTTGCGTTTATTCTTAATAGCTTGTATTTTTTTGAGTTTTTTCTTAACGCTAGGACGAACATATTCTTCATGTTTACGAATATCTTTAATAACATCGTCTTTTTGAACTCTGCGTTTAAAGCGTTTTAATGCGCTATCAATAGACTCATTTTCACCAACTTTAATAGTTGCCATTTTTAAAAATCACCCCAATTTATTTTTTAGTCTTGCATATTATATAATATTATATTACATGTTGTCAAGAGTTTTTACTATTATTCCATCATTTTTTATTTCTAAAAATTGAATATTGACAATTTCACCTACATTACATTTTTTATCAATATAACATTTTATGTAATTTTTTGAGTGTCCAATGCTAAAACCATTTTTAAATTCTTCAATTAAAACTTGTTCTGTTTTGCCTATTTGATTTAATCGATAAGCTCTAAAATTTTCTTCATTAATTTGACCTAAAATTTTTGCGCGATCACGTTTAACTTTTGTATCAACTTGTTTCATTTTTTCAGCAACTGTTCCCTTTCTAACTGAATAAGGAAAAATATGCATGTAGCTAAAATTTGCTTTTTTTACATTTTCTAAGCACTCTTTGAAATTCTCCTCACTTTCAAGTGGAAAGCCAGCAATAATATCACATGCAATAAAGGCATTGTTAAAGTGCTTTCTTATCAATTCAATTTTATTTAATACATCTTGAGCAGTATAATGCCTATTCATATTTTTTAGAACAGCATTAGATAAATTTTGAACTGATAAATGAAATTGTGGACAAAAGTTTTTTAAATTTTCTAATGCTATTAAAAACGTTTCATCTAATGTCCTCGGATCTAAACTGCCTAACCTTATGCGTTTGGTTGTATGTTTTAATGCCTTAATTAAATTTGCTAGCCCTTCACTAAATAAGTATAAATTAATTCCTGTAATATTTATTTCAGGTTCTGGCGAATTGTCAATTTCATTAACAATATCTTCAATTGTTCTACTCCACACTTTTTTTCTAAGATATGGAACAATACAATATGAACAAAATTGATTACATCCGTCTTGAATCTTAACAAGTTTTCTTATAGGAAATTTTGTATTATTGAAAGAATTTGAAATTTTAACTTTTTTAAGTTCATTTAAAATTTCATATTTATCCATTGTTCCGCAAACAAAATTAATATTTTGTTTTTTAAAAGCATCTCTATTATTTTCACTTGAACAACCGCAAACATAAACTTTTGCATTACTATTTAGTTTTAAAACTCTAGAAATTAGTTGTCTACTTTTTGCATCTGCATTACTTGTTATTGAACAGGTATTTAAAACAAATATGTCTGCTTTTTCCATGTTTAAAGTTACATCATAACCCATTTTAGCCGCTTCACGCGCCATATAACGCGATTCAGCCTCATTTGTGCGACAACCCAGTGTCACAAAACTTATCTTCATTTGTTTAAACCTCCAAGTAAAAATGTTGTTAAAGTTGTTGCAACAACAACAGCTGTATCGGCTTTTAAAATGAGATTTCCAAGGCTAACTGAACTTGCATTTTTATTTTTTAAAGCATTAATTTCACTTTCTAAAAATCCACCTTCACTGCCAATAAAAATAGCAGACTTTCCTTTTTTTAATTTAATATTATTAAGATTTACTTTGGGTTCATTTTCATAAAAAACTAAAAAATTATCATAATTTTGGATGCTATCTAAAACGTTATCAAAATTTAAAACTTTATTTTCTACATTTAGAACTTTACTTCTCTCACATTGCTTTGCACTTGTTACAGAAATTTTATTTAATCTATCAAAATTAATATTGCCTTTCCTATCAACATTTTGACTGGAAACTAAATATAAGTTTTTAACTCCAAGTTCACTAAGTTTAGGTAAAATGTTATCTATTTTATCTCCCTTTAGTAAGCACAAAAAAACATCTAAATCAATTTTAGGATTTTTTTCACAAATTTGTTTTTGGTTAATTTTTAAAATAACTTTATTTTTTTGTATCTCAATAACTTCGCAAAAATATTCAAATTCTGTGTTATCAATCACCCTTGCTTTATCACCCACTTTAAGTCTATCAACTTTTACAGCATGGATAAATTCTTCATCTTCAAGAGTACAAGTGAATTCGTTCAAAAAAGTTTTGGTAAAAAATGTTCTTATTTCCAAAATACACCTCTACATTAAAACTGAAATAATTTGATTAGATAAATTGAAACCTTTTTCAGTTAAAATCAACTTATTATTTTTAATTATTGCAAATTTATGTTTAACTAAAGTTTGAATATAATCTTTTTTATTATCGTCAATAAGAGTTAAATCAACGCCATAAATTGTTCTAAGCCCAAGCATAATTTTCTCTTCAAGCTTAATTTTATCGTTAACATCTTCTTCTTTATATTTAACTTTGCCTTTACAATATTCGTCAACTTCACTAATACATTCACTTCTTGTATTGTTGCGATAAGTAACTGCCCCGCAACCAAAACCAATATATTCTTCCCCATACCAATAATTTATATTATGTTGACTTTCAAAACCTTTTTTTGCAAAATTAGAAATTTCATAATGAATAAAACCTTTTCTTTTTAAAAGAGAGTTAATAATTTCAAGCACTTTTGCAACTTCATCATCTTCCATAATTTTAATTTTATTGTTTTTTACAAGACTATACATTAAACAATTTTCATCACAATTTAAAGCATATACCGATATATGTTTAGGTTTTTGTTTAAGAGCTTGTTTTACACTTTTAATCGCTTCTTCTTTTGATGAGCCTTGTAAGCCAATTAAACAGTCAATGCTTAAGTTCTTAAGTTTTACACTTTTAATAGCTTTTATAGCATTTAAAAATTGCTCATTTGTATGAGGTCGATTTGACAATTTTAAAACATTATTATTTGAACTTTGCATACCAATAGAAATGCGATTTACACCCATTGCTTTGTAAACATACATTTTTTCTGGTGTTACACTTTCAGGATTAACCTCTACAGTAAATTCAGTGTTTTCATCAATAGAAGCATATTTTTTAATTTCATTTACAATTCTAGTTAATTGTCCGCCTGATAAAATAGAAGGTGTTCCACCCCCAATATAAACAGTTTTTGCCATTGAGCCATTAATTTCATTTTTTCTTGCTCTAATTTCTTTAATAATTGCAGTAACATAATCAGCTGCCATTGCAATGTTAAATTTCACACTTTTAAAATTACAATATGTGCATCGTTGCCTACAAAAAGGAATATGAATATAAATATTAGAAGTTTTCAATTTAACACCTCCTTAATTATTGTCTAATTTTAAAATACTTGTGAATGCCTCACTTGGAATTTCTACACTGCCAAATTTACGCATTCTTTTCTTTCCTTCTTTTTGTTTTTCAAGAAGTTTACGTTTTCTTGTAATATCGCCACCATAACATTTTGCTAATACATCTTTTCTTAATGCTTTAATGGTTTCTCTTGCAATAATTTTGCCACCTATTGCAGCTTGAATTGGCACTTCAAACATTTGGCGTGGAATAACTTCCTTAAGTTTTGATGTAATAGATGAACTTTTTTGATATGCTTTGTCTCTATGACAAATTAAACTTAATGCATCACATTGTTCTCCATTAAGCAAAATATCAACTCTAACAAGAGGACTTTTAATATAACCATTAAGTTCATATTCCAAACTAGCATAACCTTTTGTTCTGCTTTTAAGTGCATCAAAAAAGTCAAACACTATTTCACTAAGTGGCATTGTAAAATTTAGTTTAACTCTATTAGTATCAAGATAAACTAAATCGTTATAAATTCCTCTTTTTTCAATGCATAGATTCATTATCTCACCAACATATGTTGGAGGAGAATAAACAAATAAATTTACAACAGGTTCTTCAATGTATTCTATATTAGCTAGATTTGGCAAATTTGATGGATTTGAAATTTCTAGTATATCGCCACCCACTTTATGCACTAAATAATTAACGCTAGGGCTAGTTGTAATTAAATCTAAATTAAATTCGCGCTCAAGCCTTTCAGTTATAATTTCCATATGAAGCAAACCTAAAAAACCAACCCTAAAACCAAAACCAAGGGCGGCACTTGTTTCAGGTTGATAAACTAAACTTGCATCACTAAGTTGTAACTTTTCTAAGGCTTCTTTTAAGTCTACATATTTATCTCCTTCAACAGGATAAATTCCACTAAAAACAACGGGTTGAACTTTTTTGTATCCAGGAACAGGTTCTAAACAAGGATTAGTTACAGTAGTTATTGTATCCCCAACTTTAGCTTCTCTAACATTTTTAATACTAGCTGCAATATATCCAACATCACCTACGCTTAACTCGCTAGTTGCGCTCATATTAGGTTTAAAAACTCCAACTTCAGTAACATCAAAAGTTGAATCAGTTTCAAACATTTTAATTTTATCGCCAACTTTTACAATTCCATCTTTAATTGAAACCAAACAAATGGCGCCTTTATATGCGTCATAAAAACTATCAAAAATAAGTGCTTTTAATGGCGCAGAAACATTTCCTTTTGGATGCGGAAAATCTTTAATTACACTATTTAAAACATCTTCGATATTAATTCCACTTTTAGCTGATATGCAAGGAACGTTGTCTGCTGGTAAACCAATAATATCTTCAATTTGTTTTTTTGTTTCTTCAATATTTGCACTTGGTAAATCAATTTTATTTATAACAGGTAAAATTTCAAGGTCATTTTCAATAGCAAGATATAAATTTGCAAGTGTTTGGGCTTCAATTCCTTGAGATGCATCTATAAGTAAAATTGCTCCGTCACAGGCCTTTAAACTTCTACTTACTTCATAAGTAAAGTCAACATGCCCTGGAGTGTCAATTAAATTTAATGTATACGTCTTGCCATCTAAAATATATTCCATTTTAACAGGAGAAAGTTTTATTGTAATTCCTCTTTCTCTTTCTAAATCCATGGAATCTAGAGTTTGTGTTGATAGGTCGCGTTTTTCAAGAGTATGAGTGTATTCTAAAAGCCTGTCAGCAAGAGTTGACTTTCCGTGATCAATATGTGCTACAATACAAAAATTTCTAACTAAACTTAAATCTTTTGCCAAAATAAACCTACTTTTATTAGATTTTACACTAAATTTAAATAAATTGCAAATAAAGTGAGGTTAATTTGTTTACAACAAAAAATTTATTTGTTAGAATAAATTAACACAAAAGAAAAATATAATAAAATAAGGAAAAAATTTATGAGTTTAGAAAATTCTTTTTTAATTAATAGACCAATTGCACATAGAGGTTTACATAATAGTGAATTTCCAGAAAATAGTTTAGGCGCTTTTCAAAATGCAATAACAAACAACTACCCTATTGAACTTGATGTTCAACTTCTTGACGATGGAACAGTTGTTGTTTTTCATGATGAAACATTAGCAAGAGTTTGTAATACAGATGGATATTTAAATAGAGTAAAAAAAGAAGATTTAAAAAAGCTTAAATTAAATAAAACAAATTATTCTATTCCAGAATTTAAAGATGTGTTAAAACTTGTTAAAGGTCAAGTTCCCCTTTTGATTGAAATTAAAAATGCTGGTTTAAAAGTGGGTGTTTTAGAAGAAAAATTATATGACATATTAAAATCATATAAAGGCGAATATGCAATTCAAAGTTTTAATCCATTCAGTGTGAAATGGTTTAAAGATCATGCGCCTGAAGTTATCCGCGGTCAATTAGCAAGTTTCTTTAAAGGCGATAAATTAAGTGGCATCAAAAAGGCAATTTTAAAACGCATGAAATTTAACAAAACAGTATGCCCACACTTTATTTCTTATAATATTAGTGATATGCCAAATAGATATTTAAAAAAATATAGTGAACTTCCCCTTCTTGCTTGGACAATTAGAAATGAAGAAGATTTTTACAAGGCAAAAGAACTTGGCGCAAACGCAATATTTGAGGGCTTTGATATAGAAAAAGCGTTATAATATAAAAGTTTAAAAAGCTACATTAGTAAATGTAGTTTTTTTTAATTAGAGGGAACTATCAATATCCCTCCAACAATTAGCGATTCTAAAAGTCGAGTTTAATTATTAAAAAAACTAACCCAAAACGGTTAGTTTTTTTGTTTATCTTCTAAATTATAAAACATGGCTTTTTTGCGTGTCAGTTTTGCTTCTGCCCCGTTTTTGCTTGGATTGTAATATACGCGGTCTTTTAAGCTATTTGGCAGATATTGTTGTTTAACATAACCACCAAATTCATGAGGATATTTATATTTTTTAGAATCTATTGTATGATTTTTTAAATATGCTGGAATATTATCGTCAGCGTTATGTTCGGCATCATAGGCTGCCGCGTACATTGCATTTATAACACTATTACTTTTTTCAGCCTCGCAAACATAAATAATCGCATGTGTTAGTGGAATTTTTCCTTCGGGCATGCCTAAATTTTTAATTGAATTTAATGCAAGGTTAGCCATTAAGAGTGCGTTAGAATTTGCCATTCCAACATCTTCGCTGGCGTGCGCAATCAAACGACGTGCTATGGTTTCGGCATCTAACCCACCCGTGATAAGGCGTTCTGAATAATAAATAGCCGCATCAGTATCACTTCCTCTAAGACTTTTACAAAACGCGCTTAAAAGGTTAAATTTTGTAGTTTCGTCCATAGATAAAACTGGTCGCTGTAAGCACTCGCTAGCAACTTCTTTGTCTATAATAATTTTTCCCTGCTTATTTTTGTCTGTTGTTGTTACGGCAAGTTCAAGTGCGTTATATGCAACACGTAAATCGCCTGAACAATTTTTAGCTAAAATTTCAAGAGCTTCATCAGTTAATTCAATATTTATGCCTTTATAACCTGCTTCACTTGTTAAGGCGCGTTTTAAGGCAGTTTTAATATTGTCTGTGCTAAGCGGTCTAAATTCAAAAACTGTGCATCTGCTTAAAAGTGCTTTAGTTAAAGCATAGTTTGGGTTTTCAGTTGTTGCACCAATTAATATTAAAAAGCCTTCCTCAACTGCAGCTAAAACACTGTCGCTTTGTGCTTTACTCCACCTGTGGCATTCATCTAAAAATAAAAAAGTTTTTCTTCCATATAAATTAAAATTATTTTTTGCTTTTTCAATAACATTTTTTGCATCAGCCACTCCGCTTGAAATGCTAGAAAGTTTTTCAAACTCTCCTTTACATGCATTAGCAATAATATGCGCAAGAGTTGTTTTACCTGTGCCCGATGGTCCATAAAAAATGCAACTTGTAATAAGTCCACTTTCAATTTCACGCCTTAGAAGTTTGCCCTTTCCTAATATGTGCTCTTGACCAACAAAATCATTTAATAATTTAGGACGCATGCGTTCAGCTAAACGCTTTTTAGATTCAAAACTATTTTTAAAAACATCTTCCATTATGCTTTTATTTTATCATAAACAACAAAATTTTTCAAGCGCTTTTTATCTTTAACCTTAAATAATTCTAGTTGCTCTTCTAATGTTAAACTTGTTAATTCGTTTTGATCAATATTTTCTTTTTCAATTAAATCAGTTAAATTTACTTTTTTTTCTGGAAGTGAATTTAAAAGACCGCTTAATTTAAATAGTTTTTTTATTTCACTATTTTTAGCAGTATTTGCAAGTTTTAAAATTAAACTTGAAGCATAACGCAA
>CAMUJQ010000025.1 GCA_947089305.1 uncultured Clostridia bacterium | reverse complement strand
AGCCAGGTTATGATAATTTAAAAGCTATATGTATAAATCTTGGTATTTCTGGCGACCGCATTTTAGGGCTTTCTGAATTCTAGGGTAAATTTTACCTTGTTGCAAATTGGTTAGGGTAAATATGGCACAATATTTATATTATGGAAGTAAAAGTTTATTGTCAAAGAATTAAAGCATTACGCGAAAGCAATGAATACACTCAAAGCTTTGTTGCAGATTATTTAAAAATTGATAGATCTAATTATTCAAAATATGAACTAGGTAAACTTGACTCAAAACCCGATATGATTATAGCACTTGCAAAACTTTATGAAGTTTCAACTGATTATATTTTAGGTTTAGTTGACTTTTATTAACAAAAAAACTAGCAGTCGCTAGTTTTTTTATATTTAACTATTCTTCAATTGTATCGCTACTTTCTGCGATAGCAACAGTTGCTACATGCGCTCCGTCAACCTTGAATCTCATAACTCTAACGCCTTGAGTGTTGCGGCCGATAAGTGAAATATCTTTTGCACGAATTCTAATAATTGTTCCGTTATTAGCAATAAGCATAACATCTTGATTTTCAGCAACTTGTTTAAGGGCACAAAGCTTGCCGGTTTTTTCATTAAACACACCAGCTTTAATACCTTTACCAGAACGAGATTGTAATCTATATTCTTCTGGCTCACTGCGTTTACCATAGCCGTTTTCTGCAATTGTTAAAATATGATGTTTAGGCTTAATTACACACATATCAACAGCATAATCGCCTTTATTAATCTTCATAGATTTAACACCTTGACTAGCTCTACCCATTGGGCGAACATCTTCTTCGCTAAACTTAATACATTTGCCTTCATGACTTGCGATAATAATTTCATCATAACCATTACTTAATTCTGCATTAAGTAGTCTATCTCCTTCAACAAGTTTAATTGCAATTTTACCATTTCTATTAATACGGCTAAATTCATCCACACTTGTCTTTTTAATTAAACCTTGAGTTGTAGCCATAACAATGTAGCCTTTACTTCCATCTGGAAGAGGAAGAGCACTTTCAACTTTTTCTCCATCTGCAAGAGGCAACAAGTTGATTATTGCACGACCACGACTTGTGCGTTCATATTCTGGAATTTCATAACCCATAAGTGAATAAACTTTTCCAAAGTTAGTAAAGAATAGAATTTTTTCGTGAGTGTTAGAAATAAACATTTGCTCAACAAAATCTTCTTCTTTAGGTTTGTGAGCTGTAACTCCCTTTCCTCCACGGTGTTGACTTTCATATTCTTTAACTGGAATACGTTTAATGTAACCATAGTGAGTTACGCTTACAACAACATCTTGTTTTTCAGTTAAAGCGGCTAAATCTAGGTCTTCAAAGTCCATAGAAATTTCTGTTCTTCTATCATCTCCATATTGCTCTTTAACTTCAGTTAACTCTTTAATAATAATTTCATTAATTTTTTGTTTGCTAGCAAGTATAGATTTTAATTCTGCAACTAAAGCTTCCAATTCTTTAAGTTCATTTTTAAGTTTTTCAACTTCTAAACTTGTTAATCTTTGTAATCTCATATCAAGAATTGCAGCTGCTTGTTTGTCGCTAAGCAAGAACTTATCAATAAGTTTTGCACTTGCATCTTGTCTATCTGAGCTTTTCTTAATAATCTTTATAACTTCGTCTATATTAGCAAGAGCTTTAACTAATCCTTCAATAATGTGCTTTCTTTCTTCAGCTTTTTCAAGATCATATTTTGTTCTTCTAATAATAACTTGTTTTTGATGCTCAACATAATGATAAAGCATTTCTTTCAAATTCAATACTTTAGGTTGTCCATCAACCAATGCAAGGAAAATTATACCACTGCCAACTTGTAATTGACTATGTTTATATAATGTGTTTAGCACAACTTGCGCATTAGCATCTTTTTTAACATCTATAACAATGCGCATACCAAAACGGTCACTTTCTTCTTTAATATCAGAAATGCCATCAACACGTTTTTCTTTAACAAGAGTTGCAATTTGCTCAATTAAACGTGCTTTGTTAACTTGATAAGGAAGCTCAGTTACAACAATTTTTGCTTTGCCGCCGTTTTCAGGTTCAACAATTTCAGTTTTAGCTCTAACAGTAATTCCCCCGCGACCTGTTTTATAAGCCTGCATAACATTTGCACGACCAATGATAATGCCACCTGTTGGATAATCTGGCGCTGGAATAATGCGCATAAGTTCGTCTATTGTAATTTCAGGATTATTAATTAAAGCAATAGCTCCGTCGCAAACTTCTTTAAGGTTATGAGGAGGAATATTTGTTGCCATACCAACGGCAATACCATCCGACCCGTTAACCAAAAGATTTGGAAATCTTGAAGGCAACACAGTTGGTTGTTGAAGAGTGTCATCAAAGTTTGGCACAAAATTAACTGTATTTTTATCAATTTCTCTTAACATTTCATTAGCGATTTTTGATAATCTAGCTTCAGTATAACGTTGAGCAGCTGGTGGATCTCCGTCTACTGAACCAAAGTTACCTTGGCCTTCAACAAGAGTGTATCTTATTGAGAAATCTTGCGCTAGTCTAACTAAAGCTTCGTAAACTGCACTGTCTCCATGAGGGTGATACTTACCTAAAACGTCACCAACAATACGAGCACTTTTTCTATATGGTTTATCGTTTGTTAAACCAAGTTCGTTCATTGCATATAATATACGGCGATGAACGGGCTTAAGACCATCTCGAACATCTGGAATAGCACGGCTTACATTAACTGCCATAGCATAGGCAATAAAACTATGTTTAATTTCTTCTGTAGCGTCAATTTTAATAACCTTTGTATTGTCTACAATGGCTTCTAATTCTTCGCTTAAATCTCGTTTTTTCATCTATCTATTTCCTTTTAAGATGTTAATTAAACATCTAATTCCTTTACTAAGCCAGCGTTTTGTTCGATAAACTCACGTCTTAAACTTGGGTCTTCACCCATTAGTAAATTAAATATTCTATCACATTCATAAGCATCATCAACATTAACTTGCTTTAAAATTCTGTTTTCTGGGCTCATAGTTGTTTCCCAAAGTTGATGATGACTCATCTCTCCTAAACCTTTATAGCGTTGAACTTCAGTTCCCTTTTTGCCCAATTTTTCTAGCGTTTTTTCAAGTTCTTTGTCACTATAAGCATATATAACTTGTTTACCTTTTGAAATTTTATAAAGTGGAGGTTGAGCAATGTAAACATGGCCTTCTTCAACAAGTGGGCGCATAAAACGATAAAAGAATGTTAAAAGTAAAATTCTGATATGACTTCCGTCTACATCGGCATCAGTCATACAAATAATTTTATCGTATCTAAGTTTGCTTGCATCAAAATCTTTATTTATTCCACAACCAAAAGCAGTAATCATTGCTTTAATTTCAGCATTTTCTAAAACTCTATCTAATCTTGCTTTTTCAACGTTTAAAATTTTACCGCGAAGAGGCAAAATAGCTTGGAATCTTCTATCTCTACCTTGTTTTGCAGTTCCGCCAGCTGAGTCTCCCTCAACAATAAATATTTCACAGAACTTAGGGTCTTTTTCAGTACAATCTGCAAGTTTTCCAGGAAGCGTTGTGCTTTCTAACACAGATTTACGACGAGTTAACTCTTTTGCATTTCTAGCTGCGTCTCTAGCACGTTGAGCTGTAATACATTTTGTAATTAAATCTCTTGCTTCTTTTGGATGTTCTTCTAAGTAAGTTGAAAATTCTTCAGTAACAGCTTTTTCAACAAGAGGACGCATTTCAGAGTTGCCAAGTTTTGTTTTAGTTTGTCCTTCAAACTGAGGATTTGTAAGTTTAACACTAACTATTGCAACAATACCTTCTCTAACATCATCGCCTGAAAGTTTTTCATTTTCTTTAATTAATTTTAATTTCAAGCCCGTGTCATTAATAACTTTTGTTAAAGCATTTTTAAAGCCAACTAAGTGAGTTCCACCTTCTTCAGTGTTAATATTGTTTGCATATGCATTAATTATTTCAACATAGCTATCATTATATTGGAAGGCAACTTCAACTTCACTTGTTTTACTTATTTTTCTAATATAAATTGCTTCTGGGAAAATTTTAGTCTTATTTTTGTTGCGATAATCAACAAATTCAACAATACCACCCTTATAGCAAAAGCTATCTCTTTTTTCTTGCCCAGGACGGCTATCTGCAAGTTCAATTGTTAAACCTTTATTTAAAAAAGCAATTTCTTTAAAACGATTTTTTAAAGTTTCATAATTAAAGTTAGTTGTTTCAAAAATATCAGAGTCTGGCATAAAGGTTATTTTTGTTCCGCGCCTATCTGTTGTTCCAACTTCAGCAAGTGGGCGTTGTGGAATACCACGATTATAAATTTGCTTAAATTGTTTTCCGTTTTGGAAAACTTCAACTTCAAGCCATTCACTAAGTGCATTAACAACACTTAAACCAACACCATGAAGACCGCCAGATACTTTATATCCGCCGTTACCAAATTTACCGCCAGCATGAAGTTTTGTTAAAACAACTTCAACTGCGCTTTTCTTTTCAGTTTTATGCATACCTGTTGGGATACCACGACCATTATCTAAAACAGAAACACTTCCGTCTCTATTAATGTCAACCATAATTTTGTCACAATGCCCTGCAAGCGCCTCATCAACTGAGTTATCAACAATTTCAACAATAAGATGATGTAAACCGCGTTCATCAGTTGAACCAATATACATACCAGGACGTTTTCTAACAGGTTCAAGCCCTTCTAAAACCTGAATATCAGACTCATCATATTTATTAGTTTTTCTTAAACTTTCTTCTTCTAATTCAACATTTTCAACCTTTTTTGCCATTTAATGCCCCTTTTAATTTATTACATTTAAATTATACAACAAAAGGCGAATTTTAGCAATTGTTTAAACCCATTTTTTTGAACTTTTTTAGGTGTAAACGCTAAATTTCGCCGTTATTTGCGCCTCAGAGCGCCAAAACATATTTTTGCGTAATCCTATACGCGGAAATGCTTAAATTTAACTAATTTAAAAGAAAATCTATTGCATTTTTTATTTTTATTCCATTTGCATTTCCTAAATAATAATCATCCAAAGTGATTAATGTTTTAGGATAACTATCTTTTATTGCATTTAAAGAACTAATTTCTCGATTAAAGGTTTCTTCATTTAAAACAGAAGCTGAAACTTGAAAATATTCTATTTCATCCCCTTTGATTGCAACAAAATCTACTTCTTTATTTTCCAATTTTCCTACATGCACTTTGTAGCCACGTCTTAATAATTCAAAATAAATTATATTTTCTAAAACATGCCCTATATTATAAGAGTTGTTTGCAAGCAATAAGTTTCTTAACCCCAAATCAACAGCATAATATTTAGATAAAGATTTTAAGTGTTGTTTACCTTTTACATCGTATCTATTAGCTTCATAAATTAAAAAGCTTTGTTTTAAATATTCTATATATTTTTCTACTGTGTTATAACTTGTTTTTCTTCCATTAGTGGATAAAGTGTTTGCTATATTTGTTGATGAAACTAAACTACCAACATTATGATATAAAAACTTTAATATACTTTCCATTACTCCTATATCAACATTATTATATCGTCTTGCAATGTCAACATTAAGTATAGTGTTATATAACCCTTCAAGATAAATATCTTTTGCATCATTTGTTGGAAGTTCCATAACATAAGGAAAAGCTCCATATTTTAAATAATCATTAAATAATGCTTTTTTATCTTCTTTTTCATTTGCACCAAGGCAAAATTCTTTAAATGATAAAGGCAACATTTTAATTTCTATATATCTTCCTGTTAACAAGCTAGAAAGTTCACTTGATAGCAAATCTGAGTTAGAACCTGTTACATATACATCAACATTCTTTTTAATATATAAACTATCAACAGCCTTTTGAAAATCTTTAACTTTTTGAACTTCATCTAAAAAAATATAATTAAAAGAATTTTCATTTAATCTTTCTAAAATGTAATTATACATTGCTTTATAGTTTAAAAGATGTTCAAATTGAATATCTTCAAAATTTATGTGAATTATTTGATTTTGCTTAATTCCTTCACTTTTTAACTCTTCAATAAATTGCTCCATTAAAGTAGATTTTCCCGAACGCCTTATACCCGTTATCACTTTAATTAAGCTTTTATTTTTAAACAGTCTTAAAGTTTTTAAATATTGCTCTCTTTCTATCATATTTCACCTCTTTTATAATTATATACAAAAAAAAATTTTTTTCAAGCATTTTTTTCATTTCATTGAAAAAACTTTTAATTTTTAGAAGTTTTTTCATGCGCGTGAAAAAAAATATATTATAAACGCTTGAAAGGACCTAAAAAACTGAACAACATTTGTTGTTTTAACTTTATTTTTATTCTTTTTGTATTACTATAATTAAGCAAACAAAATGCTTAAATTTAATTAATGATTTAAACACTGCACCAAATACTATCAAAAAAGTAAAATTTAGTGCAACCGCTAAATCATCTCTATAAAAAAACTATGATAAAATTATATTATTAAAATATGAGGTTGGTATGAGCAAGATTACTTATGATGAAATAATTCAAAGAATTGGTTATTTTAGAACTAAAGCAAAATTATCTTTACGTGAAACAAGCTTAAAACTTGGTTACAATCCCCAATTTATGAAAACCATTGAAAACAAAACAGTTGAATTAAAAGTAAAAACACTTTTAGATTTTTGCGATATAATTGGAATTACACTTCAAGAATTTTTTTATTTTGGTGATCATTTTAGCAAAGATGACAAAGAACTCATTGATATGCTCACAAACCTATCTAATGATGGAAAAGAAACTATTATAAATTTATTAAAGTTTAAAAAAAGCTAATATGGTGTTTTGTTCAATATTTGGTCATAGAGAAGTTGAAATTAATCAAGATATTCTTTCTTTAATTAAAATACACATGGAAGTTTTAATTACAAAAAAGAATGTTAATGCTTTTTTATTTGGAAGCAACAGCGAATTTATTAGCCTTTGCTATAACCTTGTTTGTGAATTAAAAAAGAAATATAAACATATTCAAATAATTTTTGTTCCATGTAAAAGTGAAACAGCTTTTTTACAAAGTGAAGTTGAAAGTTTTAGCAAAGAAATTTTTGATTTTTATAATAAACATAATGTTAATGTAAACAAACTTACTTATGATGCTTTTCTATATTTTAATAATCGTGAAACAGCAGGAAAAGCAAGTTATATTAAAAGAAATCAATTTATGATTGATTTAAGTGAGTATTGCATTTTTTATTATGATAAAGAATATAAACCCACAACAAATAATTTTAATAAACCAGTTTTTACTAACAGTGGAACAAAAATAGCCTATGAATATGCAAAAAAGAAAAATAGACAAATTGTAAACTTTTGTGTTTCAGACCTTTATCGCCTTTAAAACAAAAACTTATAAAGTGCATATTGACAGCGAACGCATGGTTGTGTTAAAATTAATTTATGAAAGGTAAAATATATTATTCTAATAGCCTGGCTTTGCGCGACAACCCTTTAATAAACAACATAAATGCAAAAGAAGAACTTATTACTCCGCTAGCCGACTATAATTATAAGTTGCTTTTAACAGAAACTTATTTTGACGCGCTTAATTTTAAAATTTTAAATAATGGTGGATTTTTGAGAATTGTTAAGCAAGAAAAAATTGCTGGAACAAGGAGAAATGACACACAATATTTTTTAGATTATAAAAAAGATAAAAAAGACCCTGGCAAGCGGATTTCAATTATAAAAGGTTTGCGACTTGAAGACCTGCAAAATATAGGTTGCGAATATACTGATATTGTGGAGTCCATAAAGTTAAGTTCAATTGAACGCCATTTATTTTTTAAAATTAATGGAAAGCTCCCAGAATATTTCAAAGAAATGCTTATGCACAGGGTTGCAAATGAAGATATGCCACAAACTATTGTTGATTTAATTGTTACAAATTTAAAAATTGAGCGATTTAAAGGCTACCCTACCGAAAAACAAATTGCGCTTTATGAACTTAAAAATTTAACACGTTATAACGATTTTAGTTTAGTTGAAAACAAGGCTTATGTTAGAGAACAAATTGACAAAGTTTATGCAAATTTTTCTAGTTCAATGTCAGACTTTGGTTGCGAGCAAGTTAGGCAAAATAAATATGAATTTTTAAACAAACTTCAACAAAAAAACTCTACACATTTGTAGAGTTTTTTATTATTCAACAGTTACACTTTTTGCTAAGTTCCTTGGTTTATCGGGATTGTGTTTAAGCGCAAGACTGGTTTCATAGGCTAAAAGTTGAATTGGAATAATTGAAACTATAGGCATAAACTGTTCGCTGAAATTAGCGAGTTTTATAAAATAATCACTAACCGCCACCAATTTTTTTAAATTAAACTGACTTATTATCACTATCTTTGCTCCACGTGACTTAGCTTGAGCAACAATATTTAAAGTTTTGTCTATTAAATTTTTTTCAGTTATATACGCTATTACAACACTATTAGTCTCAATTAAGGCAAGCGTGCCATGTTTAAGCTCTCCTGCTGCAAAACCCTCACAATTCAAATAGGTGATCTCTTTAATTTTTAAACTTGCCTCTAGCGATGTTATATAATCAAAGTTCCTACCAACTACAAAAATATTTTTTGAATTTTTAACTAAAGCCACAACAGGCAAAATATTTTTATGCATAGTTTTAATATTTAATTTTTTTATATTTTGCTCTAACACATCAATAAATTCAGCTTCTTTATTTTGAGGTTTTTGCAAAATATTTTTTAGCAAATAAAAAGTTAAAACTTGAGCGTTATAAGCTTTTGTGCTTGCAACGGCCTTTTCCACTCCCGCATGAAGATATATTGATTCATCGCACTCGCGATCAACTGCACTATTTTTTACATTAGTTATTCCTAGTGTTTTAGCACCTAAACTTTTTGCCACTTTAATAGCCGCAAGAGTATCAGCCGTTTCCCCTGATTGACTTACAAAAATAGCAAGAGTATTCTCGGGTAAATAAGGTTTTCTATAAATAAATTCACTTGCAATTTCAGCATTACTCATTATTCCCAAACTATCAAAAAGTTTTTCACCCACTAAAGACGCATGGTAACTTGTTCCGCAAGCAATGATTTTTATGTATTTAATATTTTGAAAAAACTCTTTATCTTTGAAATTAAATTTATTTTCTTTAAAACACAATATTGTGTCTTGTAAAACAGCTTTTATTTCATAAATTTCTTTTTCCATAAAATAATTAAATTTACCTTGTTTTGTTAAAAATGCTTTATTTTCTATATTTTCAACTTTAACACAAACTTTTTCATTATTAAAATTAAATATTTCTTCTTTATTTTTTTGAATAAAACCATAAGAATTATTTGGTAACGTTAGGTAGGTATCGCATTCTTTGGAAAAAGCACTTAAATCACTTGATAGATACCTTTCATTATTATTTATACCAATTAATAAACTCATGTTTTTTCTTGCAAAATATATTTTATCTTTATCATCTTTACACATTATGGCAAGCGCATAACATCCGTCTAAAACTTTTGTTACATTTTTAATAGCACTTAGCACGTCTCCTGAATAAAAGTATTCTAAAAGATTTGAAATAACTTCACTATCCGTTTGTGATTTAAAATTAACCCCACTAAGCAAAGAATCTTTTAGCTCTCTATAATTTTCTATTATGCCATTATGAACCACACTAAATAAACCTTTTTCGCTTAAATGCGGATGCGCATTAACTTTATCTGGCTTTCCATGCGTTGCCCATCTAGTGTGAGCTATTCCCACGTTACTTTTAACCTTTAAATCTAATCCATCAAAAAGTTCTTTTGGCGAACCCACATTTTTAATTGTTTTAAATTTATTGTTAACAAAAAAAGTTATGCCAGCACTATCATAACCTCTATATTCAAGGGCGCAAAGCCCCTCTTGCAATTTTTTTAAACAATCCTTGCTTTCACTAACAATGCCAACTATTCCACACATATATATCTCCTTTTTTGATATATATGTGTTAAAATTTTAATTTGTTTATTTTATATTTAAAATTTAAACTATAACAAAAAAAATAAGTTTATAAAAACTTATTTAAACAATAAACCAATGCTAGGAATAGCCATAATAATAAGTGAAACTAAAATTAAAACTAAACCAATAATCTTTAATGTAATTTTCAAAGAATCATTTGGTTCTATTTCTTTTTTACGAATTACTTTTGCAATTTTACCAGCCAAAACAGCAAGAGCAATTCCAATGCAAGTTAAAACCATTGCAAAAATAACTGTTCCATCTCTTAAAATATCAACTAAACTTGTAAATACATTTGGCGCGTTTAATAAATTTATCATTCAAGTATTCCTTTTTTAATACACTTATTATACTTTACTAAGTGCTTAATGTCAAGACTTTTTAAATTTTTTGCTTTTGATTTTATTTTTAGCTTTATATATCAAACCCTTTATATAATCTTCAACAAAAGCATAAACAACAACACCTAACACAAGTGCTGATATAATTGCAATATGCGTAACTGTAATATCTGACTTTACCTCAACTTTGTTTGCTTTTGTTATAGTGTTAGAATCCACTTCATCATAAGCTAAGGTATCACAAAAATTTGCGCTAGAAACTGAACTGCTGTTTGCAACTGCAACATTTTTTTCGCGAGCCAATTCACTAAACACACATCCAAAAGTTAAGCCTAAAAATATTAAAACACAAAAAATAAACTTTTTCATACCCTATTTCCACTAAGAATTTTATACATTAATATACATTTGTCAACCAATTTTGTATAAAAAGTGTATAAAACTGTAAATTTATGCATTTTTTTGTATATTTTTGCTTTACAAATGTTTTTATTAATATTATAATTAAGTATAAATGATAGGAGAAAAATATGAACGAACAATATAGCTTGTTTTTAAATAATTTTAAAGAACATTTTAAACAACTTAATATGTGTGAAACAAAAGCTAATGATGTACTTGATAAAACAAGTAAACTTTGTTCTAGTTACATAAAAAATTTAAATGCAATTGAAAAAGATGTAACAAAATTAGTTGACGAATTTAAAGCTAAACTTAACACTATTTCTAGTGATGAAATTGAGCAAGCAAGCATTGAAGCAACTCTTGTTAGAGAACGTAATAATTTCTTTATAACAAGTTTTGATTGCTTATCTACAGGTGAATGTGATATTAAAAAACAAATCAAAGCTAATGTAGGCAAACTAAATTTACTTTTAGAAGCCGCATTAAAACTTAAATTTTTCATTTTAGATAGAGCTGAAAAAGTTAAAGCAAAATTTCCAGAAGAAAATCACAAAGAACTAGATGAAATTATTGCTAATACTATAATTTTAGCTGATAAAATTAACATGGCTATAAGTAAATTAAATGCTGAAGTTGCATTTAACTTTGCACTTGAACTTGAACTTAATTCTAAATTGCAAACATTTGAAGCTGTTGTAAGCGAACTTAAAAAACGATTTAGTTCTTTAAACTAAATCGTTTTTTTATTCAAACTAGTTTTACATAATAATTTTACTACTTTTAGTTTTTTTATTTCCCAAAATTTGAAATAAATTATTAAGCTTCTTTACCATCTTTTTCATTTAAATTATCGTTAGTATCTGCATTAGCATTTATTTGCTCTTTGTTTTCGATTTTTGGTTTTCTGAAAACAACAAATTTTTGAAACATAAATTCGGTAACAAAATTAATAATCATTGTAAGCGCCAAAATTAGATATTCATTCCATCCAATTTTTGCAAGTCCAATTCCCCATAAAATTGAAATAGGAGTAAACACTAAGTAATAACCAAACACTTTTAACATTGCAATAGAAACATTACTTGCATCCTTGAATGTAAAATTTCTATTAAAGGTAAAATTCCATAAAACAGATAGCACAAGTGAAATAAAATAACTCCAGCCATATTCTGAATTAACATCTTTAATAATAAATTCATTCAAAATCGTAAAACTTACAATTTGTATTATACCGGCTGAAAGCGAAAATAAAGTAAACTTTAGCGCTTGCCATATTTCTTTTTTTGTTTTTTCCTTTATTTTTTTCATAATAACACCAATAAACAATTATTGCATCTAACAGTTTTAAAAGTCAAATAAAAAATTAATTATAGTAAATTTTTATTTTGATATTTTGTTGAAAGTTTTAATCCTATAACTTTTATAACAAAAACAAATAAAAATAATAAACCAACAAACAATAAAAGCAATGAATTTAAGCCAAAAACCCATAAACCTACAAGCACCAAAAATGCAATGCAAATTATTATATCTAACACAATAGAAAGAATTGTAAGTTTTTTATAATCAAAAATTTTTTCTAAAGCCTGGCTCTTTAAAAATACTATTCCTAAAATTGTGTTAATAATTAAATTTATTACTAGAAAACAAAGCATTACAAGTAGAATTGGTATTATAAAAACAAAGGCAAGTGCCTTTCCTGTTTCAACCGTTCCATCAGTAAAATTAGGAATAACTTGCAAGCCAAAATAAATTGAAATAGCTAAAGATATTATTACTGTGAATATTATTACAATACCTATTGTAAGAGTAATTTTGCATTTACTTCCATCTTTCATATACATAAACCTATATGAACACTATACTACTTAAATTGATATATGTAAAACATATTTATTATTTAAATTAAAATTAATAAAAGCGATATAAATATTTTATGTTACTTTGGCTTATTTAATAAAAATCAACAAAAAAAAGCACCTATAAAAGCGCTTTATTTTGGTGATCCCAAGGGGAATCGAACCCCTGATACCACCGTGAAAGGGTGGTGTCTTAACCGCTTGACCATGGGACCATATTAAGATGTAAGTTTAAACTAAAACAGTAATTTTTTAAATTGCAAAGGACACGAGCCGTCCATACATTGGTGGCGGTGAGTGG
>CAMUJQ010000024.1 GCA_947089305.1 uncultured Clostridia bacterium | reverse complement strand
AAAGTGAATTATTAACTTATGCGTTAAAGAAGGTTAAAGAAAATTATGGGGAACAAATAAAAGAGGCTTTTGGCGTTGAAATAATTGTTCCAACATTACCATTCCCACAAATAAAACTTCCAGAATTATATAAAGAGCTTGAAAAATGCTATAATTATAAGGTAGATGATAGCGTAAAAGGAGATCTTACAACGGAAGCTGAACGACTTTGCAAAGATTATGCTCGTGATGTTTATGGACATGAATTTTTGGTTGTAACTGATTATAGTGCTAAAGAACGCGCATTTTATCACTTACGCAACGAACAGGGCATTCCACAAGGTTGTGACTTTATTTGGAAAGGTGTTGAAATTTCTACAACTGCACAACGTGAACACCGTTATGAAATTCTTAAAAAACAAGCTGAAGAAAAGGGACTTGAGGAAGACGTTAAGTTTTATTTACAGTTCTTTAAATATGGATGCCCTCCACATGGAGGTTTTGGGCTAGGTCTTGACCGTATTATTATGAATATGCTTGAACTTCCAAGTTTAAAAGAAGCAATGTTTGTGTTCCGTGGACCAGACCGCATCACACCATAAAAGGAGAAAAAATGGAAAAAATAGATTTATTAGAAATTAAAAAAGATAGTAAAAAGTTTGCCGATAAAGTTATTACAGTTGGCGGTTGGGTGCGTTCAACAAGAGATAGTAAAACTTTTGGGTTTATTGACCTAAATGACGGAACAACTTTTAAAGGCATTCAAATTGTTTTAAATGCTGATAAAATTAAAAATTATAGTGATGCAATTAAACTTAACACAGGTTCTAGCATTTTGTGTGAAGGTGTTTTAAAGTTAACACCTGAGGCAAAACAACCTTATGAATTAGTTGCAAATAGTGTTGAAGTTTTAAGTGCAACGGATGAAACTTATCCAATTCAAAAAAAGAGAATGTCGCTTGAAGCTCTTCGCGATATTGCATATCTTAGACCTCGCACAAATATGTTTAACGCAGTGTTTAGAGTTAGAAGTGAAGCTGCATTTGCTTTGCATGAGTTTTTTAATAAACAAGGTTTTGTTTATTTACAAGCACCTATTTTAACATCAAGCGATTGTGAAGGAGCAGGCGAATTATTTAGAGTATCAACGCAAGATATTTATTCTGGTAAGAAATTAAAGCCTGAAGATGAGTTACTTGGAAGCAGTGTATTTTTATCACCAAGCTGTCAATTAGAAGGGGAAACTTTTGCTCTTGCATTTGGTAAAACTTATACTTTTGGACCAAGTTTTAGAGCTGAAAACTCTAACACAGTAAAGCATGCTAATGAATTCTGGCATATAGAACCTGAAATGGCTTTTTATGAATTATTTGATGATATGGATGTTATGGAAAGCATGGTTAAATATGTTATTAACTATTTATTCACAAAATGTAAAGATGAACTTGAATTTTTTAATGCATTTGTTGAACCTGGTTTAATTGATAAACTAGAAAATGTGCGTTCTAGTGAATTTGCACGTGTAACATACACCGACGCAATTGAAATTCTTGCAAAGAATAATCAAAACTTTGAATATAAAGTAAAATGGGGAGACGATATTCAAACTGAGCACGAAAAATATTTAACTGAAGTTGTTTATAAAAAACCAGTGTTTGTTTACAACTATCCAAAAGACATTAAAGCTTTTTACATGCGTTTAAATGAAGATAACAAAACAGTTAAAGCAACAGACCTTCTTGTTCCTGGAATTGGAGAACTTTGTGGGGCTAGTGAGAGGGAAGAACGTTATGATGTTTTACTAAATCGTATTCATGAATTAGGACTAAAAGAAGAAGATTACTGGTGGTTCTTAAACTTACGTAAATTTGGCAGTGTAAAACATAGTGGCTTTGGCATGGGCTTTGATAGATTTATTATGTATGTTACAGGAATGAAAAACATACGTGATGTTATTCCTTATCCACGAACTCCAAACAACTGCAAATTCTAATTTTTGCCACATCTTTTTAGGCAATACTTTGTCAAACAGTAAAAAGCCAGCAAGTTATTTACGACCTAGTAAACTCCTTGCTAGCTTTTTTTGTTTTTCTAGTCTTGCAATAAAAAGCTGCTCGCAAAATATCATTAATAAATAAAACTACTAATACTATCACTTTTAACTGTTATTATAAAGTTATTTATGTTTAATAAACTTATATTCGAATTTGCTAGTTCGCCTTGCTTTGCACAAAAATACCACATAAAAATTTGATTTGTGAGTTTTTCCTTTTATAGGTTGACAAATTGAGAATTTTGTATATAATAAAAATAGAGGTAAAAAATGAAAAATTTATTTGCAACAGTTTTATATTATTACTACTACATTTAGTTGCTATATGTAGTTTGTTTTGTTGCAAAAAATTTAATTTTAAAATTTAACTACCATATAGCAAGCAGCTATGTGGTAGTTTTTATTTTGTAAAGCTACCAATTTAAGTTTGGTGGTTTTTATTTTTCAAGGAGAAAGTTATGAAACATTTTAAATTAAAACTATATGCCCGTAAAGCGGGCGAAAACATTTTTATAAAACAAACAAATATTGTAAAATAAAAAAGGAGAAAATTTATGGAATTTAAAAATAATGCTTTTGAAAAATTAGAAGATAGAGGGTTTGTTTTTCAAACAACGCATTTAGAAGAAACGAAAAAAATTTTAAAAAGTAAACCTGTTACTTTTTACATTGGGATAGACCCAACAGCAGACGATTTGCACATAGGACATTTTTTTGGACTTAGAATGGCGCGAATATTACAAGACTGCGGGCACAAGTGTATTGTGCTTGTTGGTGGTGCAACAGCGCTTATTGGCGACCCATCAAACAAAAGTGATATGAGAAAAATTCTTTCTAAAAGTGAAGTAGAAAGAAATGCGCGAGAAATAAAAAGCATTCTTAATCGATTTGTTAAATTAGATGGAGATAATCCTGCAATTATTGTAGATAATGCAGACTGGCTTAAAGAAGCAACATATATTGATTTTTTGCGCGATATTGGAATTCATTTTAATGTTAGTGAAATGTTAAGTAAGGATTTATACAAAAATCGTTTAAAGCAAGGTGGTTTAACTTTTATGGAAATGGGCTACATGTTAATGCAAGCTTTTGATTTTGTGCATTTAAATGATAAGTTTAATTGTGTGCTTCAAATTGGTGGAAGCGACCAATGGGGTAATATTGTTGCAGGAACTGAATTATCAAGAAAAATGAACTTTCTTAGCCAAAGTCAGCGCCCTTTGATGATGGGTTTAACTTGTCCATTATTAACCAATGCAGACGGTGTAAAAATGGGTAAAACTGAAAAGGGTACTTTATGGGTGTCGCGTGAAAAAACTTCAGCATTTGATTTTTTTCAACATTTTGTTAATTGTTTAGATGCTGATGTTGAAAGGCTTTTAAGATTTTTTACAGAAATTGAAATATCTGAAATAAAAAAAATGTGCAGCGAAGACATTGTTAAGGCTAAACGCCTTATGGCATTTGAAGTAACGAAACTAATTCATGGGGAGAGTGAAGCAAAGTTAGCACAAGAAACGGCAAAAGCTTTGTTTGGCGGAAATAATTTAAACATAAGCACCGTTCCAACTGAAGAAATTAAAAACACAGGGTCTATTAATATTTTGGATTTTTTAGCTTCACTTAGTATAATCAATTCTAAAGGAGAGGCAAGAAGATTAATTGAACAAGGTGGAATTGTTATAGATGATATTAAGAAAACCAATGTTAATGAAATTATCGATTTATCTAAAAAGGAATTTTTAGTTAAAAAAGGTAAAAAAGTTTTTATTAAAGTAATTGTTAAATAGTTAAGCTGCTAGTCATTAAAAATATTAATACATTTTAAGTGTAATTTTATTGGCTAGTCTTAACTATTTTTTTTAGGATTACAATGTTTTTCATATATTATCATTTGACATTTAATGGTGTTAAGAGTTGAGCATATTTGACCTAAGAGTGAACTTATAGTGGTTATTTCTTCTATAGACTTATTGCATGCAAGTTCAGTTGCTATGGTTGTTCCAATAAATGCAATTTTTTCAGGTGGCAAACAAACAATACTATCTTTATTCATATTTTTAAATATGTTATTTACTATTATTGTGTGATTTTAATAATAAACATTTAATTTAATATGTAATTAATAATTTTTATTGTGTAAACAAAAACTACTAAAAAATAGTTATAAACATTTGTAGAAAAAAGTTGAAAATGGTATAATAAAAAAGAATTTTATTTGAACTTGACGAACTTTATAATTTAAATTATTTTGGAGGAAAAAATGTCAAACTCAAAAGATAATAAAAAAAAGAAAAAAGTTGGTATTATTGCAGGGAGTATTGTTGCTGCTGGTATTGTTGCTGGAGGAGTAGTTGGTGGTGTATTGGCTAGTAATGCTAAAGTTTCAATTTCCTTTAATGCAGATAATGGTTTAGAATATAAAACTACAAAAATAAAAAAGGGATCAACAACAGCATTGCCTGTTCCTTTTCGTGCAGGTTATAAATTTCAAGGTTGGTATTTAGATCCAGCTTTGTCAACGGCAGCAACTGAATCTACTAAGTTTAATAAAGATACAGTTTTATATGCAAAATGGAAAGAAAATGTATATACAATAAATTATGTTGACGAGAAAAACATTTCAAATATTCAAAGTGACACTTATCAAATTGGGCATAATTTTTATATAAATGATCCAGTTGATCCAATGAATAATTATAAGTTTGTTGGTTGGAGTGAAACTCGCGAGAAAGATAATTTAGTTGGAATTAAATTAAGTGATAGAACAAGTTACACTGTTCCTTTATATGGCACAACTTTATATGCAATTTGGGAAGGAAAAGAAGTAAATGTTGAAGTTGAAGGAATTAATGAACAATTAAGTAATGTTAAAATTGGAGAGTCTTTTACTTTGCCTGTTCCTGATTTATCTAATTTTAATGGAAATTTTTTAGGTTATTATGCAGGGGTAAAAGGTAGTAGTTATTACAAAGAATTTTTACCTGGACAAACTATTGAAATTGAGCCTGAGGGTATAGTTGATGGCGTTTTTAAACTTAGTTATTTAAATTCTATGTATAATGCAGACAATAAGGTAATTTATATTGATTATGATGGAAATTTAGCTTCAGTAGAAAATTTCAATGAACCTTCACTTGTAGAAGGATATGAATTTGATGGATGGTATAGAAAACAAGATTTAACGGGGGAAGAAGTTAAAAGTTTAAGTGAGGTTGAAAACGAACTAAAAAAGGGCGTTGTTGTTTTATATGCAAAAAGAAATCCTTTAACCATAACTTTTAATTTAGCTTATGGCGATGCTGAATTGATTGCTGGGGAACAAGAAAAATTAACATTTACGGCTAAAGTTGGAGAAACTATTGTGTTACCTCATGTCCGTTCTTATGCTAAGAAAAACGTTGACCTTATTGCATGGAATGAAGAAGGTAATAAGTTAGGTAATTGTGGCGATATATATACTGTAAAATATAATGGTAAAACATCAGTTGATTTACAAGCCGTTTGGGGTAGCGCTTTCAATTTATTACATTTTAATTTAAATGGTGGAAATGGGGATATTTCTATTGATTGTCGTGAAACGGGCTTTGTTACGCTTCCAGATGCAAAAAATAATCCAAGTAAACTCGGATATAATTTCTTATATTGGAGTGTTAAAAAAGTTGTAGATTCTGATTTTGATATTTTTTATCCGGGGGATAGAATTGATATTCAAGAGCCAACGATCCTTTATGCAATCTATGAGGCAAAAGAATATAGAATTAAATATGATTTAGGCTTTAAAGCAAGTGCACTTTTTGATAATGCTAGTTTTGGAGGAGATATTTCTACAGTTTCAGTCTCTGAGGCTGATACAATGCCTGGTTATAAATTAGCGGGTTGGAATGTTGTTTATAGTGATAATTCTACAAGACCAGTTAATGTTGGGGCAAATTAAATATTAATAGTGCAATTATAGCTGATAATGATATTTCTACAATTACACTTTCTGCTATATGGGAAGCGAAAGAATACTCTTTTGACATTGATTTAGTTGATGATAGTGAATTGAATGCTATTAAAATTACTCAAACGGGAAGTAAAGAAGAAGTAAACTATTCTTATGGAATGGCTGTAAAATATGGTAGCCAAATTAAAATTAAAGTTGATGAACTTAGTGAAGATAAATATAAACAAGTTATTGGTGCAATATTATATCAAACTTCAGAACAAACTGATAGTGGTGAAAATAACGTAAACACATTGGCAACGCTTAACCCAAAAGATGGCGCTTTAGGTGAACTTAATCAAAGAACTATTGCAGTTAATAATGGTTATATAATTTTTAAATTAGAAAGTGATGCATTTAGCAAATTAAAAGAAGGTTCAACTGTTAAGTATGCAATAAATCGTTTACCTTATACGGTTAATCTTGTTTATGATGCAAATGGTGGAACATTGCAAAATTATGTTGAGCCTCAAAGTTCATATTTTGGAGTAAGTGAATCAAACAATACTCTAAGCAGCTCTAACTACAATAATATTTTAGCAGATATTCCACGCGACAAATATTTTGCTTATTGGGTTGTTGAGGCAACGGGCGATAGATTTGAAGGTAATGGAATTAAAATAGGAGATGAAGAAACTTATTCAAGTAAAATTTATACAAACAGGGCAAATGGTCTTGATGATTTAGTAACGAAACGCATTGATGAATCTGGTAAGACTGTTTATGAGATAGTATTAAAAGCTCATTATATTGACCCATTTTATGCAAAAATTAAATTCAATGCAAATGGTGGTACTTGGCTTGATTCAACTTCAGAATTAAAATATGATATAACTAATACAGGTTCTTTTGCAGGGTATCATAATGTTTTACAATCTAAAGATATTACTTTGTTGACTAAAGATTTTATTAAACCTATAAGAGCAGGTTATTCTTTTGTTGGTTACTCAGCTAATCCTAATGCAACTATTGCAGATGAAAGAACAGCAGAATTAGTTAATTTAAATAATAAAGATACTCAAGAAATTATTCTTTACGCTATATGGGCAAAGAAAAACTATAATATTGAATTAATCGATAGAAGTGGAGAAAATTTAAATAAAATAACACTTCAAAATGTATTGCAAGCAGATGAAACATTTTCACTAAGCAATATTATGGAACAAAATTATTTTACTAGAAAAACACATAATTTAATTGGTTTTACAACAGATGTTCAAAATGAAACAACGCCTGAAACTGAAATTTATTTAAGTGATAAAGATATTGCTGAATTAATTTTAGATGGAAAAACTTTGAAATTATATGCAATTTGGCTTGAAAAGAATTTTAGAACAATTCAATTAAATGCAAATGACGATATTGGTTCTACACGTTGGAATCAAGTTGATCCAGCAAATGGTGCTGTTGTAAGAAGTTATTTATTTAATGGAGATATTAGCACAAAACCTGAAGGAGTTATTATTAGTAACTCAGAATTAGGAACGCCAACTCGAGATGGATATACTTTCCTTGGTTGGAGTTATAGTGGAGATAATTCTCAAAACATTACAGTAAATGAAGATGGCTTTGTTGAAAGCATTAAATTAACTGAAAATTATAATTCAATAATTAATCTTAATGCCGAGTGGAGTGCAAATGAATATGTTGTTATATTCGCTCGTGGTGAAGAAGATTCATTAAAAAATAGTAATGGTCTTGATAAAATGACTATACTTTTTGATGAAATTGATGATGAAAAATATTTAATTACAAATGATTACGCCTTGAATGATAGAATTTATGCAGACGCAGAAAAAAATAATCAACACTTTATTGGTTGGAGTTATAAACAAAACGGATTATATGAAGATGCAATAAGTATACTTAAACTAGGAGTAAATCTTTTAGACAATGTTGAAGTTGTTGAAGATGAAAACGGTAATTTAGTAAATACCATTAAGGTTTATCCTATTTTCTCAGATTATGCATATAAGTATCTTAAATTTAAATTTTTTGATAAAGACGGGAATATTGATGAAGATGTAATTATTAAGGATTCACTAGCAACATATTTTGGTGGTGAAGTTGGTTTACGTACAAATCAAATTAGTTATAGCGCTGAGAATATAATAAATTTACTAAATGGTAACAAAAACGTTTTAAATAGTGAATTAGTTTATAGAAAAGGTTATAAAATTGTTGCTTTACGCGATATAAACGGAAATTATATTTCTAATATTAATATTAGTTTTTTCTCCATAGAATCTGAACTTGAAGTATATGTTGAATGGGCAGAAAATTCTTATAAAATGATATTTGATGCTAATGGTGGAAGTCTTTATGGACAAGAAATAGCTCCAATTGAAATTGAAAGCAAATTTAATAGTACATCAAGTGCTATTTCAAGATTGAGTCAAAGTTCTAATGGTAGTCAATTTTTGAATTTGACTAGAGATGGCTATGTGTTTATGGGATGGAGTACTAAAGCTTCTACTCCAAATGTAGACTATTCTAACTCTACACCTATAAACCATAATTTTGACGGAGATATGACAATTTATGCCGTTTGGAAAGGTTGCTTTGTAAATATTGAATTTGAAGCGGCTGATGATGCAAACTTATTAAATTCGGTTGAAATTAGAAATTTACCTAAAACTGTTCAACAAAACTTTTATAATGGAAATAGCGATTCAATTTCTTTAACTGGAACACCTCGCGCTTATCAAGTTTGGGAAAATGATGGTAGTCCAACGGATGAATATGAGTTTATGTTAGCAAATCATTCTTTTGCTGGCTGGGCGGCATATGTTTATGGTTGGTCATTAGATCAAACAACTAATGAATGGATATATGGACAAAAAGAATATATTGGTGAATATCTTCCAGGGGATACAATATCAGTTGATGTTTTATCAGGATTAAAAACAGGTAAAGCTATTGTTGAAAATGATAAGCTAGTATTAAAAGCTATATGGGAAGAAAATAACTCTGAATATTTTAATGATGAAGGTAAATTTGATTTAGAAAAATATAATGAACTAACTGCCACAACTCGATCAAATTCACAAGTTGTTAAATTGACTGTGCCATATCAAAAGAGAAAAGAAGATGGTACAATGGTAAATATAAATTTAAATAGTTTACCTAAAAATATATTTACATCAATTGTGCTTGCAAAAGGTTTCACATCAATTCCACAAGGCAGTTTAGTTGGCTTAAATTTAAGTAAAATTGTAATTCCAAATTCTGTTACAAACATTGCTGCTGCAGCTATTGAATCTTCTAGTTTAACTCACTTTGCAATTGGAGAACATGTTACCACATTGGGTGGAAATCCTGTAATTCAATATAATTATAATCAAGGTAACTTGGCAGAGTTTATTGTACATCCTAATAGTGTTACATATAAAATACAGGATGGATGTTTATTAAATAAAGCAGGTTCTAAACTTTATGCTGTTCCTCAAACTTTTGAAGGCGAACAAGGAATATTGGATTTTAGTCAAAATGAAACATTGTCTAATGTAACACTATTAAATGCATATTCTTTAAGCGGTTTATATAACATAACAGAAATAAGACTTGGAAATAATGTTACACAGTTTAATCAGTATGTTATATCGCAAACAGAAAGTTTAACTAGTTTATATATTGGAGATGAACTTCATGGTGTTAGCACTTCAGAGTTTATTGGTAAAGGTGTTACTAATTTATCAACTATTATTGGAGGTGATTCTTCCTTATCTAATTACACCTTATATGCTACTGATAATGTTTTATATTGTAAAGAATCTGGTGTGGTTTTTGTAATAAAAATTGGTTCGAATAAAAGCGAATATATTACTCCTAATTGTATTTTAACTTATTATGCGTTTGAAGGGGCTCAGTTAAAATCACTAGAAATTTTAAATAGTCATATATGGGGAAGTATAAAAAATCAATTGAGTTATTTAAGAAATTCACTTGAGTATATCAAACTTGAAAGAAATAATGGTGTTGACTTAGAGTTTGAAACTTTTCAACATTTCATAAAACTTGTTTCAGCTCAATTACCTGAAGTTACAGAAATTCCAGATAGATGTTTTGAAGATACTCCAAAACTAAGTAATGTTATACTTCCAACTAATGTAACGTCAATTGGCTCTAGAGCTTTTGCAAACTCAGGCTTGAAGCATCTTGTTATTAATGGAAATGAAACCATTGGCGATGCTGCTTTTGAGAATGTTACTTTAGCAAGTATAGAGATTTTAGGGGGAGGACTTTCAGAAACTTTAAGTAGTTATTTAACACAAACTGAAATTGATACGGTAACATTAAACTATGAAACTATTGAATCTTACAAAGAATCAAATTGGGCGTCTCCTACTAATGCATATGGTCAGTTAATTTTAGGTGCTAAAAGAATTATATTAGGTAATAATGTTAAAAGTATTAAAGCTTATGCATTTATTCGTTGTAAAGTTATAGATGTAAAAATGTCTGATAACGTAACTGAAATTGGGGATTTAGCTTTTAGTCGCTGTGAATATTTGTTAAATATTAATTTATCAAAACAACTTGTTACAATAGGAGAGAATGCTTTTAATGAATGTACTAGTTTAAATCAACTAACGTTGCCTTCTACTTTACAATCAATTGGTTTAAATGCATTTTATAATGTTAAAGCGCCAATTAAAATTGAAGCTACAACACCACCAGATTTTGTTGTTTCTGAAAGTACAAGATTTTCTCAACAATTAATTGTTCCAATAAATTCATATTATGCTTATAAAAACAGTAGTCAATGGAGTAAGTTTAATAACATTGTTGTAAATTTAGTTCAGATTGGAGATTGTATTTATGATGTAGTTAGTGATTCAGAAGTTCACATTTATGAATATACTGGAAATGCTACATATCTTTCTTTTAGCACTATAATGTATAATGGTAAAAGTTATAATATTACTGGAATAAGAAGCAGAGCCTTTTATGGTTGTGATGAACTCATAGATGTTAGTTTAGTAAATACTAGAATTGAAATAATTGATACTTCAGCCTTTTATAGTTGTGATAATTTATCACAAGTTACATTTCCATCCACATTAAAAGTGATTGGTGACTCAGCATTTCAAGTTACAAATTTAACTAGCATTAATAATTTTCCATCTGGTTTAAAAACAATTGGAGAATATGCGTTTAATTATACAAAGTTAAATTATGTTGTTATACCAACTAGTGTTGAGTCAATTGGTTCGAATGCATTTTATAATACTAGTGCATCAAAGGTAACTTTCTTAGCTTCAACACCAATTACTTTGGGTACTAACGCTTTTAATGCAAATATTAAAATTAAAGTTCCAAGTAGTGCGGCGTTTGATGCATATAAGGCAGATTCATCATATAGTAAATATAATATCGTTACGAGTTTTGATACTACAACTGAATTGAAAGAGGCGACAATTACTTATAGATTAAATTCAGGTAGCACTGGAGCTATAGTAAGTAAAACATCAGGTTCTAGTTATGTTAAAATTCCAGAGACAACAGTAATTAATGGTGTTACATATCCTGTTGTTGAAATTGATAATGGCGGAATTGGTTCTAACTCTAGTATAGTATCAAAAGTTGTAGTTGGAAGTAATGTTGATTCTATAAACAATTATGCATTTAGATATTGTAATAATGCAGATATTACTTTCTTGGGAACTCCAAGTTTTATTAATTATGATGCATTTAGTCCACAATATAGTAACTATGTTATTCATTCAATAACTTTAAATAGTGCAACGCCACCATCAAATATAGATAGATATAATCGCGCTCAATATATAAAAATACCATTAGGGACATATAGTGCATATATTGCAGCTAGTCCTAACAAAACATTTTATGAGGCTATAACTAATGTTGATGATTATTTAATTGGTATCCCTTCTGTATCTTCAACGGCAAATGCAACAGTTATTACCAACTTTAATGATCAATCTGGATATTTAAATATTCCTAGTTCTATTTCATATAATGGAAAAAGTTATACTGTTACAAAGATAGGGACATGGACTAGAACTATTTATAATACTGGTTCATCTGCAACTACAGTTAGTGGAGCATTTGCTCAGTTTAATAATTTAAAAGCCGTTAATCTTCCAAGTGCAATTACTCATATTGCAAGCGATGCTTTTATGGATTGCACGAACTTATCTAGTATAAACTTAGGAAACACAAATGTTACTATAATAGACTATTCAACATTTTCAGGGTGCGAAAGTTTAGTTAGTATAAATTTACCTTCTAGGCTAACTACAATTTATAGTTATGCATTTAAAGATTGTAAAGCTTTAACTAGTATAAATTTACCTACAAGTTTAACTATGATTTATGATTATGCGTTTAATGGATGTGATGCTTTACTTTCTGTTACAATTCCATCAAATGTAACATCAATAGGCACTAATGCCTTTTCAAAAGTTCAAAATATTAAACTTAATATGTCCACCCCACCTACAAATACTGATTTTATGCCTACAAATATTCAAACAATTATTGTTCCACAAGCATCTGTAAATGCTTATAGAGAATCAACAGCTTTTAGCAAATATAAAGATATAATATTTGAAAATGTTATTGTGTCTGGTTCGTATAAATATGGCTTTTATGATGGAAAAGCAACTATTTTACAATATACTGGGTCGAGTGTAACTGTTAATATTCCTGCAACTATAAATTATAGTTCAAAAACTTATAATGTAGAGAGGTTAGGAAAATATGCTTTTTCAAATAAAAAAACTTTAACAGCTGTAGCTATTCCAGAGGGGATAAAATATATTGATTATGGGGCATTCAATGCTTGTAATAAGTTATTAAATGTTAAAATGCCAAGTTCAATTGAAACTATAGCTGGTATTGCATTTAGTGGGTGTATTAATTTGCAAAAAATTGATTTTACTGATGTTGTAAATCCGCCAGATTTAAGCGAAGCAAATGTTTTTA
>CAMUJQ010000023.1 GCA_947089305.1 uncultured Clostridia bacterium | reverse complement strand
TAGTAATGAATTTTTATTTGGCAAAAATAGCCGTATTTTAGCTGCTACCAATAATGATAGTTTTTTTGCCATTAGTTATAAAAATGTAATTATTAAATTTAGTGTTTTAAATGCTAATGAGGTAATATTTTCAGTTGAAGCATCTAAGAAAACAACCGTTAGAGTTATTTTTTATCCTGCATATTTTACTAAAACAAAATTTGCTATTAATGGAAATCATACGCTTGCTAAAACTGATGGTATAGCGACTATAGCAGGGAAAATTCAATTTAATGAACAAAATATTTACCAAGCTAAAGGCAGATATCATGTTTATAATGCATCTAAAACTGTTGCTAAATTTGCTGGAGAAGTGTTTACAGATGCAGACCTTATTGATAATGGTGTTTTTGGTGAGGCTATTTATGAATATAACTTAAATAAAAATAAAAGTTTAGTTTATGGTCATGCATATTTAGATGACGAAACTTTTACTCCAACAATTAAAACAGTTAACGATTGCTTATGCAGTATAAACAATAATGAAATAGCTTTTGCAAACACATGTTTAACTGGTAGTGGTAGTTTAGCTAAAAATGCTAGTTTAGTAGGCAGAAATGTTTTATTAAACTTAATATATGAGCCTTATTTGAAGCAATTAATTTCAACTTCAAGTAGAGAAAGAATGAATCAGCATTTTGCAATGCATCGATTTTCTGATGCCTTAAGTTTATTGTTAGCATGTAACTTTTTTGATATAAACAAACTTTTTGAGCAGTGTAAAATTTTAATATCCGAAAAGGCAACAGGTGGAATGTTGTTGTTAATGCTTTATAAACAAGGAATAGACAAAGAAAAATTAACAGAACTTTATAAAATTGCTTCTATAGAATTTGATAAAACTAATATGTTAGAAACTGAAAATACAAGATCAAGAGATGTTTTTAGTGTGTCTAAAACTTGTTTAAAAATTTTCAACTTAGAAGTATTGGAACTTATAGCTAAACAAGTAGATAAAGAAAATGTAAATGTTTATTCTAAATTAATTGAAGACCTAAAAAATTTAGTAAACAACGAATTATATAGTGAAACATATCAAACTTATTTAAATAAAACTTTAGAAGGTCAGTTTGTTGAAGATACAAGCAGCAGAAAGTTTTATTGTCTTCTTGCGGGTGTTGTAGATGAAGATAGGCTTAGTGGTGTAGTAAAAGATTTAATGAATCAGAAAAGCTTTTTTACTGATTATGGGATTTTGGAAATTAGCAAAAATTCTAGAAGAAAAGAACGGGTTGTTGATGCGTATACAAATTTCTTAATATATCATGGATTAAAGAGATATAATTTATTCAATGAATGTGCTGCGTTAGCTCAAAGAACATCTAAACTTTGGGATGAAATCAACTTAAGGGGAATTCCATTTGCATTGCAATATAATGTTGCTTTTGGTTTAAAGGCTGAAGGTGGTTTTAGTATGGCGGCTAATTTACTTGGCTTAATTGGAATAAGTGAAGTTATAAGTTTTGATTTATTTAAACTTACTAGCAATAACACTTTAAGTTTTGGAAGTTTAAGAACGGGACAATTAATATCTAATTATAATTTTGCTAAACATAACTTTGATTTAAAACAAACAGATAAAGATATTATTTTAGTTATAGATAACGAACAAGTATTTAAAATTGATGATGCGACCACAACTATTTCAGGCTTTAATGAAACAAAGTCTGGGGCAGAGTTTATTGTAAATGCAGTTAAAACAGCTAGAATAGAACTAAAATTACCTTTTATATCGGGTCAAAATAAAAAACAATATGCGCTTGCATTTGTTTTGCCGGCTGGAAAAAGTTTAGTTAAAATAGATGGCGCAAAAGTCAATGTTAAGCCAATATAAAAAAAACAGGTGTGAACCTGTTTTATTTTTTATTTATTCGCTCGTTAAATTCTTTAATGCCTTGTTCAATTAAAGGTTGTTGATAGGGTGCAAGATGGTTTATTAGGGCAAGAAGTTCTCCCACATGAACGAGTTCTTCGTCTCTAATATCTTCCCAGGTTGCTTTTGCGGCCTGTGGTGGATTAAGTTCATGTATGTGGTGGTCATATTGTATAATTGCTTGTAGTTCTCCCACAAGGTCTAAGCGTGCATTTTGCAATGTTTCAAATTCATTTGAGTTTAAAGCCTCCACGCCTTGTTTTGTTAATCCGTTTACATTTGTTTGTTGTTTTACTTCAGTTTGACTATTGTTCATTTGAGAATTACTATTAGTAAATTGGCTGATATTATTATCTTTTGTTTGGTCGTTAGGTGTTACTCTATTTTGATTATAATAAAACATAAAAATCTCCTTGCTAACTATATATTATAAATTTCTTAAAGTTGTTAAAGAATTTTATTTTTATTGTTGACAAATATTAGAAATTAGTGTAAAATAAATTTATTCCGTATGTAAGGGGCTTATAAATTTAGTGTGGAAAATTTCATAAATATTTTGCTAACTAATGCCTTGATGCAACGAGACTTTTATAGGGAGGGGTTAAACTTATGTACGCAATTGTAGAAGCAGGCGGAAAACAACACAAAGTTGAAGTTAACACAGTTTTAAAAACTGAATTATTGCATGTTAACGCTGGCGATAAAGTGAACTTAAAGGTTTTAATGTTTGTTGATGGAACAAAAGTTCTTGCAGGCAAAGAAGCAACTAAAGTTAGCGTTGTTGCAGAGGCAATTGAAAATGGCAAAGATAAGAAAATTGTTGTTTTTAAATATAAGCCAAAAAAGAACGAACGCAAAAAACAAGGTCACAGACAACCTTACACAATGCTTAAAGTATTAGAAATAAAAGCTTAGGTGAGTTATGACTAGTGTTTATATAACTAAAAACAAAGCAGGAGATATTGTTGAAGTAACTTGTGATGGTCATACTGGTTATGGTGTGGCTGGAGAAGATATTGTTTGTGCAGCGCTTTCTAGCATTGTTCAAACGGCAGTTTTAGGTTTGTTTTCAGTCGCAGAAGTTAATTTAGATTTTAAACGTGATGAAAAAAAAGGTTATCTATATTTTAAACTTCCTAAAGAAATTACTGAAGAACAAAATTTAAAAGCTCAAGTTATATTAAAAACATTACTTCTTGGAATAAGCGACCTTTATGAAGGTTATAGCGATTTTATAGAATTGGAGGTTAAATAATATGTTTATTAAGATACAGTTATTTGCTCACCACAAAGGTGCTGGTAGCACTAAAAACGGCCGTGATAGCGAAAGTAAACGCTTAGGTGTTAAATTGTATGGTGGTCAAAAAGCTAAAGCTGGAAACATTATTGTGAGACAACGCGGTAGCAAAATTAACCCAGGTGTTAATGTTGGAATGGGTAAAGATCATACTCTTTACGCATTAAAAGATGGTGTTGTTGAATTTAAAGTTTGTGGTAAATTTGGCAAAAAAGAAGTAAATATAATTGAAAAATAAAAAGAGTTTTAAACTCTTTTTTTTGCGCAAAAAGAATAAATGGTCTACATTTTTTGTTTTATTTTCATTGCTTTTAATTATTTGACATATTTTTTTGCGAGGTATAAAATTAAAGCATGATTGAAATTAATGATACAACATATTTTGATATAAAACAGATATGCACATGTGGGCAAGTGTTTCGTTTCAAAATTGAAGGCGAAAATGCTATAATTCACACTCTAGATAAAGAAATTAAAGTAGAAAAAACAAAAAAAGGTTATAAAATTTTGTGTGATGATGATAACTATGCCCAAAACTATTTTGACTTAAATAAAAATTATGATATAATTTATACAGAGTTAAAAAATATTGCTGATAATAACTTTTTTAACGAAGCTTTAGATTTTGGAAAAGGAATACGAATTTTAAAACAAAATAAATTTGAGATGATTATAAGTTTTTTAATTTCTCAAAATAATAACATTCCTCGTATTCAAAAAACCATTGAAAAAGTTTGCGAAAAGTATGGAAAGAATATGGGAAGTTTTTATGCTTTTCCAACAATTGAAGAACTTTCAAAAGGTACAGTTGAAGAATTTAAAGCATTAGGGCTCGGGTATAGAGCAGAATATATAGTTTCAACTATTAACGCTCTAAAGTCTAATGAGTTTAGTTTAGAAGAATTAAGCAAATTAGAAACATTTGAACTTAAAAACAAACTTTTAAAACTTAAAGGTGTTGGGCCGAAAGTTGCAGATTGCATATTGCTATTTGGTTTTAATCGTTTTGATTCTTTTCCAGCCGATACTTGGATTAAACAACTTTATGTTGAGGATTATGGTGGAAGCGAAAAGGATGACACAAATAAAGTTAGTAAATACTTTGTTGATAAGTTTAAAGCACTTAGCGGATATGCTCAACAATATTTATATTTTTACAAAAGGGAGATTTAAATATGAAAATCGCATTATTAATTGATGTAGATAACTACAAAGTAACAGATAAGGAACTTAATTATTTAATTAATCGCCTTAATATGAAAGGTGAAGTTATTTATGGAAAAGTTTATAACTATTCAGATAGATTACATAAAGAATTAAGTGAAACAATTGAACATAATGGGTTTGATACTGCAATGCAAACTGTTGCAAATAAAAAAACTAAAAAAAGCGTTTTTGATATGCGCATAGCTTTAGATGCCGTAAAAATTTGCTGCACAAACAATGCTATTGAAGCTTTTTGTTTAGCTTGCGGAGATGGAGACATTATTCCATTAATTTCTATGCTTAGAGCAGAGGGAAAAATTGTTCTTGGATGTTTTAATTCTGGGGCAGAAGCTAATGAAAGGATGTGCAATGAAGTAATTTTGTTAAACAGAGTTAGTTTACAACAAAGTGTTAAAAATTTAGCTAAAGCTATGGAAAAGAAATCAACAAAAGTTAAAACTGCTTCTAAAACAACAAAAACACAAAAAACTGAAATCAAGCCAGTTAAAACTGTTGAACCAGCAAAAGTTGTTGCAACTTCAAGAAGAGAAACTTCACAATTTAATCCACAAAGTCCTGAAAGATGGGAAAGAGTTGAACGCAAGTTAGATGAAGTTGAAAAAAATCGCCCAGCTTGGATGGATGAATATGAAGATGATACATATGAAGAAACAATTGAACAACCAGTAACAACTAAAAAAGTTATTGAACAAACAATTGTTAGAGAAAAACCTGTAACTAATTATGTTGAGGAAACTAAAAAAACAGTAATTGAAGAACCTGTGGTTGAAGAAGAAGTTGAGGAAGAACCTATTGTAGAAGAAACTACACCAGAAGAAGTTGAATCAACTGATGTTCCTCGTCATAGATTTAATGCGCAAAATCTTGCTGCACAACTTGAAAGTTTTGCAAGACGTACGGCTGCTTTAAATTTTGATAGCGGTGAAGACATTGAAGAGAAAAAACAATTATTAGCAGAAATTGATGAATGTTTAAATGACGAAGAGTTTCAAGATGATAATTTAACTCCTGATGAAGAAGAAGCTTTTAATGAAATTAAATCTTTAGTTGAGAGTTTAAAAGAAACAATTCAAAATTCTATTGACTAATTTAGTTTAAAATAAATAAAATTATTGACTAGTCAAATTCGACTAGTCAATTTGTTAAATTGGAGATAATTTAATTATGGAATATAATTTTAGCGAAATAGAAAAAAAGTGGCAAAACTATTGGGAAAAAAACAATACTTTTAAAACTAATGCGTGGGATTTTTCTAAACCAAAATTTTATTGTTTAGATATGTTTCCATATCCTAGTGGAGAAGGCTTACACGTTGGACACCCTGAAGGTTACACTGCCACAGATATTATTTCACGCATGAAACGTATGCAAGGTTATAATGTTCTTCATCCTATGGGTTTTGATGCATTTGGGCTTCCAGCTGAGCAATATGCAATTAAAACTAACATGCACCCAAAAGCTTCCATTGCAAAAAACATTAAAAATTTTACAAGACAGCTTAAAATGCTTGGCTTTAGTTATGACTGGGATAGAAGTTTTGCAACAAGTGATGAGGATTATTTTAAGTGGACACAATATATCGTAACTCTTCTTTATAAAAGCGGATTTGCTTATATTAAAGAAATGCCCGTAATGTGGTGTGAAGCACTTGGAACAGTTTTAGCTAACGACGAAATTGTTGACGGCAAAAGTGAAAGAGGTGGGTATCCAGTTGAACGTAAGTTTTTGAAACAATGGGTTATTGATATAACTAAGTTTGCAGATAGACTTTTAAAAAATTTAGATACGCTAGATTTTCCAGCGAGTATAAAAAAAATTGCTACAAACTGGATTGGAAAAAGTGAAGGAATTACTTTAAAATTTGATGTTGTTGGATTAAATTATCAACTAAGGATGTATACAACAAGACCAGATACTGTTTTTGGAATAACTTTTGTTGTTGTTAGTCCTGAACACGAACTTATAAAAAAATTTAAAAATCAAATTGCTAATTATAGTGAAGTTGAAAAATATGTAAAAAAAGCTGCAACTATGAGCGATTTAGATAGAACAGACGGAAGTAGACCTAAAACTGGCGTTGAACTTAAAGGAATTAAAGCCTACAATCCATTTAGTAAACAAGAAGTTCCAATCTTTGTTGGAGATTATGTTTTAGGTGCTTATGGCGAGGGTGCAGTTATTGCTGTTCCAGCTGGGGATCAACGCGATTATGATTTTGCAAAAAAATTAAATTTAAAAATTGTGCCAATCATGGATGTTAACATTTCTAACAATGCGCATGAAGGAGATGGAACTTATATAAATTCAGACTTTTTAAATGGCATAACAAATAAGCAAGAAGGTATAAAAAAAGCAAGTGAATATATTGTTAAAAACAACTTGGGTGAAAAAACAACAAATTATAGAATGAGAGAATGGATTTTTGCTCGTCAACGATATTGGGGCGAACCAATGCCATTTGTTTATGATAATGAAAATATTATTCCATTAGAGCTAAATGAATTACCTTTAAATTTGCCTATGATGGAAGATTTTAAACCTCGTGGGGGCTTTTCTCCACTTGAGAGAGTGAGTGATTGGGTAAATGTTAAATATAATGGAAAAATGGCAAAACGTGAAACAAGCACAATGCCAGGTAGTGCAGGTTCAAGTTGGTATTATTTACGTTATATAGACCCACATAATTCTAACCAAATTGCAGACCCAAAACTTATTGAACACTGGATGCCTGTTGACTTATATTTAGGTGGGGCTGAGCACGCAACGGGTCATTTGCTTTATTCACGTATGTGGAATATGTTTTTACACGATAAAGGCATAAGTTCAGTTGAAGAACCTTATAAAAAGCTTGTTAATCAAGGTATGATTTTGGGTGAAAATGGTGAGAAAATGAGTAAATCTCGCGGTAATGTTATTAACCCAGATGACATTGTAAAAAAATATGGGGCAGATAGTTTGCGTCTTTACGAAATGTTTATGGGGCCTTTGGAAATGAGTAAGCCATGGTCGACAGCAAATATAGAAGGAATAAAGCGCTTTTTAGATAGAGTATTTAGACTTGTTAGCGATAACTCAAAAATTGCTGAACGCGATAATGCAAATTTAGAGAAAGTTTATAATCAAACAGTAAAGAAAGTTACAGAAGATTTTACAAACCTTGCTTTTAACACTGCAATTAGTCAACTTATGATTTTTGTTAATGCTTGTTATAAAGAGGAGTTTATTGGTCGCGAACAAGCTCGTGGGCTTGTTAAAATGCTTTATCCAATTGCACCACATATTGGAGAAGAGTTATGGCAAATTTTAGGCGGCAATGATACAATAACTTATGAGTCTTGGCCAACTTATGATGAAAGTAAATTGGCTGAACAAACTTATGAACTTATTGTTCAAGTTAATGGAAAGTTGCGTGCCAAAGTAAAAACAAAAATTGACACAAGTGAAAGTGAACTTAAAGACATTTCATTAAATGCAGTAAAAAGTTATATTGAAGGAAAAACAATTGTTAAAACAATTGTGGTTAAAAACAGGCTTGTAAATATAGTGGTTAAAGACTAGCAATTATTGTTAGTCTTTTTTTTTGTTAAAACTATTGAAAAGTTTAAAGGAATATGTTAATATATAAGCATAAAGGAAAACTATGTTTAAAGATTTTGTTACATTGTTTACAGGAATGAAAGCAGCCACAGGCATCATGCTTATAGTTGGATTAATTTTAATTATAGTTAAAATTTTTCAACCTGGGCAACGCACTTTTGGTTATCTTGGTGGGATATTTATTGTTTTAGGTGTTGTTTTTAGAATGATTAATGATGGCAGTAGTTCACATTTATTTTGGCTTACATTTATGGTTATAACTATTTTATTTATTAGTTATATTGTAAGCGTTGCAACAAACCGTTCTGGATGGTTTGTAAAAATGAAAGAAGAAGATGAAAAAATGTTAGCAACTAGTTTGGCAAACAGAAGTAAATTTGATATGACAATGTTAACAAATAGAAAGTGTGAAGCTGTTACAGAGTTTTTTCCAGAAGGAACAATTAAATTAGATGGAAATTATTATGTGGCAATTTCAGCTGAAAATGAGTTTATTCCAAAAAATAGCAAATTAATTATAGCAAATGTTGATGGCAACAAATTATATGTTAAAAAACTAAAGGAGGAAAAACAATGCTAAACATGCTTTTAGCAGTTAAACCTTATGTTTGGTGGCTTATTGCTGTTTCTATAGTTGTTATTGTAATAACTGTGCTTGTTGTTATACTCCCTTTTAAAATTTATTTCAGGGCGTTAATTTCAGGCGCTTATGTTGGCTTTTTTAAACTTATTGGTATGCAACTTAGAAAAACTCGTCCTGATATTATTGTTGAAGCTTACATTAATGCAAAAAAAGCTGGGCTTAGATTAACGATAGAAGAACTTGAAACACACTTTATGGCGGGGGGAGATGTAATTAAAGTTACAAATGCTTTAATTATGGCTTATAATGCACATATCACTCTTTCTCCGGCAACTGCAAAAGCAATTGACCTTGCAGGCCGTGATGTATATATGGCAGTAAAAGATAGTGTTAAACCACGTGTTAGAGAAATCCCTGAAATCTCTGCTGTTGCTGGAGATGGAATTGAACTTTTAATTAGAGTGCGTGTTACTTATAGAATTAACATTTCTCGTCTTATTGGTGGAGCTGATGACAATACATTAGAAGCTAAAATTGGGGAGGCTGTTGTTGCTGCAGTTGGTAAGGCACAAAGTTATACTGATGTTATGAAATTTCCAGAAAATATATCAAGTGAAGTTAAGGCAACTCAACCGGGCCATGCAACTGCGTTAGAGGTATTAGATATTTCAATTTCTAGCATTAATGTTGGAAAAAATGTAAAAGCAGAATTAGATACTATTGATGCTGAAACTAAAAAGAAAGTTGGACAAGCTAAAGCAGAAGAACGTCGTGCTATGGCAATTGCAGATGAACAAGAAATGCGTGCTAGAACACAAGAAATGAAAGCGCAAATGATTTTAGCTGAAAGTGAAGTTCCAAAAGCTATGGCAGAAGCATTTAGAAATGGTAAGATTACAGTTGAAGATTATTACAATTTACAAAATGTAGCAGCAGATACCCAAATGAGAAAATCTCTTGGCAGTGAAGATTCTGATGAAGGGGATGATGGTGGGTTTCCATCGTTTATGGGTAAATAGTAATGAATGATTATATTGGAACCCCATTTTTCTATATAGTTCTAATTTGTGTATTAGTTTTCTTATATGTAATTGCAACTGGAATTCTTAAATATTTTAAAGCCAAGAAAAAAGTTAAGAGTAATAAAGCCAAAGCTGACGAAGCAACGCAAACGAAAACTGATGAAGTAGAAAAAGTTCAAACTTATGAGGAATTTGCTCAGGCTGATGAGGAAATTCCCGTTGTTAAAGATGAAAGCCTAGAAAAATTTACAACTGAAAGTGAAGTTAAATCTTTTGAGGAACAAGCCTTTGATTTCTTAAATGATTCAAACAATAATAGTTTACTTGAAGATTTTTTTGGTGTTGGAGCTGGTGATTTATTTAGTAAACCTATTGAAAGCCAATTTGATTATGCAATTAAGGAATATGATTATAATAAAATTTGGGAGTATGAACCCGCACCAATAGATTACAATTATAATTATGATGTTAACTATGAGCCACCTAAAAGAACTTCTAAATTAAGAAAACAATTCAAAAAAATGAATAAAATTCAAAAGGCTCTTGTGGTAGCAAGTATCTTTGATAAAAACTTAAAAAAAGCCAAATATAATTAATGGCTTTTTTTGTTTGCTTTAACTTATTTATAAAAGAGTTAATTATCTAAAAGTTACTTGACAAATAAAGAGGAATATTCGCAAAAACAAAAAAATAAAATTAAATAGGAGAAATCTATTTTATGACAAATTTTTTTGATGAAATTTGCGAAAGTGCAGGACTTGAAGCTTCAACAATAAAGGGAAATTATAAACTTGCAATGCTTGGCTTTAATGCAGTTTATATTGAAGGACATAAAGGACTTATTGTTTTTTCTACAACTGAAATGAGTTTTAAAGTAAAAAATGGCACATTAAAAATTATTGGAGAAAAATTAGAACTTAGAAATTTTTCTAAGGAAGCCGCTGAAATAAAAGGAAAAATTAAAAATATTGAGTTAGGTGAAAATGGAAAAGTTTAAAGTTGATTTTTCGCCATCTAATGTTTTAAAACTATGTGCTAAAAATAATATTAAAGTAGTTGATATAAAACGATTAGAAGCGAACATGTGTTTAATAACAATTAATAAAAGTGACTCTAAAATATTTAAAAAATGCTTTAATATAAAAAAAGTTAAGATTAATTATTTTGCAATTATGTTAACTATATTTTCAATAATATTTTGTAGTTGCTTATTTTTTATAAGTAACTTTATTGTTAAAATAAAAATTGATGTGGATAATGAAGCGCTAAAAAAAGAGGTTTATAGCGTTGTTCAAGAATATGTGAAACCGCTTTGTAATAAAAAGGATATAGATTTACTTCCAATTAAAACTAAACTATTAGAGAATAAAGACATAGCACTTTGTGATGTAAAAATAGTTGGACTTGTTTTGTATGTATCAATTAAGGAAAATGAGGCAATTCCTGAAAGTGAATTTAAGCCAATAATAGCTAGTGTTGATGGAGTTGTTGAAAGTGTTAATTTAGTATCGGGTACGGCGCTTGTTGAAAAAGGAAACTTTGTTAAAAAGGGGGATATTCTAATAGCTCCTGAAATTGTTGTAGATGATAAAATAATTCCAACTCGTGCACTTGGAGAGGTCAATTTACTTGCATATAAGCAAAAAAAACATATATTTTTAGAAAATCAGATTGAATATAGGCAAACTGGAGAATATTCATTGCAAAAATATTTTACAATTTTTAATAACTTTGTTAAAATAAATAAGTGTAATGAAAATTATTCTACATATGAAAAAATAGTTACTACTAAAAAAACTAAAATTGGATTTATTCCTATTGAATTAAATTACGTTTATTTTTATGAAACTAAAGCTTTTAAAACTCAAGTAAATTTTGATGAAGTTAAAGATATTGAGATGGCTAAGGTTTTAGAAACTTTAAAAAATGAAACTTTATCAGAAGCAATATATAGTGAAAATGTTCAATATAAAAAATTAGGCGAAGGTATTTATCAAATTATAGCAACTGTGCAATATCCAATTTTAATTGTATAAAAAGGAAAAAGTTATGAGAATTGATTGTTTAGTTAATAGTTTAAGTTTTGAATCTATTGAACCTTTAATAAAAGATTTTAAAATGATTTCAAAACATGTATCAAAAGCAACAGGTCAAAAAGATAAGTTACTTTATTTCACTGTTGTTTTTGTGACGAATAAAGAAATTAAGTTAATTAACAAAGAACGCAGAGGAGTAGATGAGGCTACTGACGTTTTAAGTTTTCCACTTTTAAATATAAAGTCTGGAACTAAAATTACTAAGAAAACTTTTGCAGGAGATTATGATATTGATGCAAAAGTTATAAATTTAGGGGACATTTTTATTAGCTTGGAAAAAGCTATTGTTCAAGGGGAAGAATTTGGGCATGGTGTTGAAAGAGAAGTTGGCTATTTATTCGTTCATGGTCTTTTGCATTTATTAGGATTTGATCATATTGAAGAAGTTGATAAGCGACAGATGAGAGCAGTAGAAGAATTAGTGCTCAAAAAATGTAAGCTTGAAAGATAAGTGGTTATTATATATAAACATATGTACATATAAAAAGGATTATTATGCGCGAAGTTGAAATTTTAAAGCTTATAGATAAAGCAAAAGAATATTCACTTAATAGTTTTGTGCCCCATACAGGTATTGCAGTTGGATCTTGTGTTTTAACAGAAGACAATATGGTTTTTGGAGGTTGTTCAGTTGAAACCTTTACACCATCTGCAAGTTTGGGTGCGGCTGGCGTTGCTGTGATTAAAGCTATAAGTGAAGGTTATATTGAAGTAAAAGTTTTATGTATTTATAGTGATGGTAATAGTTTACCAACTTTTTCTGGAATGGATAGAGATTTTGTTTTTCAATTTGGGCCTGATGCTGAAGTTATTTTGGCTTGTGATGATAGATATGAAACTTATAAAATGTATGAGCTTTTACCATTTTCAAAAAGGGAAGAATAGATATGAAATCGGGAATAGTTGCTCTTGTTGGGCGCGCAAATGTTGGAAAAAGCAGTTTATTAAACTCAATAATTGGAGAAAAAGTTGCTATTGTTAGTCCTAAACCTCAAACCACTAGAAAACGTACAGTAGGTATTTTGAATGAAAAAGACTTACAAATTGTTTTTTTTGATACACCAGGTGTTTTTAAGCCTAAAACAAAGTTAGATGAGTTTATGCAAAATGATGTTAAAACATCAACTGTTGGAGTTGATGTTGTTTTGTATGTGGTTGCGGCAGATAAAGCTTTTGATTCTGAAATTTCTCAAATTGAAAAATATGCTAATAAAAATAAAGTTGTTGTAGTTGTTAATAAAATGGATTTAGTTAATTATACAGACATATTTCCAAAACTAGCTAAATTGAATAATTTAAATGTTGAAATTGTTCCAGTTAGTGCAAAATCCAAAAAAAATTTAAACGAATTAAAAAAAGTTATTGTTGATATG
>CAMUJQ010000022.1 GCA_947089305.1 uncultured Clostridia bacterium | reverse complement strand
TTTTACTCAACTTAACAAGTTCCCCTAACCTCTTGTTATATTCGTCTTCATCAGTTATGTTGGGATTATAAAAATATGCTGTAATTTCAAAATATGGGTGCAAAAAATCTATAACTGCACTTGCACATGGAGCACAACAACAATGCAATAATAGTTTTGGTTTATAGTCTAAATTTTTAATAAATTCTAATAATTGTTTTTGATAATTAATTTTTTGCATAGTTTTCTTTTAATCTTTTAAATATGAAAGTTTGCGTAAGCAAATACTAGCAATACAAATCTCTTTTGGTGGTCTAATTGCAAGCAAGACAAGGAAAACGAGAGTTTTCGAAAAGAAGTTTACTAAATGGTAAATGACTTTGAGAAAACTCGACGTTTGACACAGTATTGCGACGCAAATAGACCGCCAAATTTGACACAAGGCTTTTTGTGAAACACTAGGCGAACAAGTTAATTCGACTAAGCGTTTTATAATAAAATAAATGACTAGGCACATTTACGATGTTCAACAATGTGTTACGCAAAAAGACACCGCTAAAAGTTAAACATTAAACTTAAAAGTAATTACATCGCCATCTTTAACAACATAATCTTTGCCTTCCATTCTAAGCTGACCCTTCTCTTTGCATATGGCGTAACTTTTGCTTTCAATTAAATTTTCATAAGTTACTACTTCAGCTTTAATAAAACCACGTTCAAAATCTGTGTGAATTGTTCCGGCTGCTTCTGGAGCCTTTGCTCCAATAGGAATTGTCCATGCTCTAACTTCTTTTTCTCCCGCTGTTAAAAAGCTATGTAAACCTAAAAGTGCATAACTTTTTTTAATAAGTTTATCAAGAGCTCTTTCTTTAAGCCCCAATTCTTCCATAAACATTAATTGTTCATCTTCTTCTAATGCATTAAGTTCACTTTCAATTTTTGCTGAGATGCAAACAACATCTGCGTTTTGGGCTTTTGCATATTCTTTAAGTGCTTTTACATATTCATTCTCATCTTCACTCTTTTTAATGTCATCTTCACTAATATTTGCAACATAAAGCATAGGTTTTTTTGTAATTAAAAAGAAATCTTTACTAACAGCCTCTTCTTCTTTTGTTAAATTAGCTTTACGCGCCATTTCCCCATTATCTAAACATTCTTTAATTTTCTTAAGTGCAGAAAATTCCACTTCACTTTGTTTTTCTCCCACTTTAACAAGTTTAGCAACTTTTTCGTATCTTTTATTAACACTTTCTGCATCTGCTAAAATAAGTTCTAAATTAATAATTTCAGCATCACTCACAGGATCAATTTTTCCATCAACTTTAATAACATCAGGGTCTTTAAAACATCTAACACAATGTAAAATTGCATTTGTTTCTCGTATATGGCTTAAAAACTTGTTTCCAAGCCCCTCTCCCTTACTTGCTCCTGCAACAAGCCCTGCAATATCAAAAAACTGACATGTTGCATATACTGTGTTTTTTGCGTTAAAAAGTTTTGTTAAGTTATCCACACGTTCATCTTTAACTATAGCAATTCCAACATTAGGTTCAATAGTACAAAAAGGATAATTTGCGCTCTCAGCGCCTGCATTAGTTAATGCATTAAATAATGTACTTTTACCCACATTTGGTAATCCAACAACACCTAGTTTCATTTATTTCTTTCGTCCTTTCTCAAAAAATTTATTTTTTACCATTGGAATTATTAAATATCTTATAAATAAATAAATGCCAAAAATTGCACCAATAATTAACACAATCCAAAAAATTGCCCAATTATTATCAGAGTCTTTAATTCTATCTAAGCTTTTTTCTACTTGCCATTTATAGTCTTCTAAAACTCTTTTATCGCTAATTTTATTGTTTTGTGAATCTAATGTTTCACCTTTTATAATATAAGAATTAGATAAATGCTTTCCATAAGTTTCATAATATTCATCAAGTTCTTTTTTTAATTTATTAAGTTTTTCTTTATCTTCTTTTTTTACATCTACAATTTGAGGAAGCGACTCAATTTGTTCTTTAAAATATGCTAGTTTGGTTGGGGCTTCTTCAATAGCAACTATTTTGTTTAAGCAATCGTCTATTAATTTTTTTGCTTCATTTGCTCTTTCTTCACCTGTAATTGTTTGCTCTTCAGTTTCAGAAGCTGAATAAGGCAAATAACTTATAAAAATTTTGTCTTCCCAAAATTTTTTATGTAATTCTTTTTGAGCAACTAATTCTGCTTTTCTATCTAAAGTTATTGTATCATAATTAAACAGAGCAACAACTTCTTCTCTAAATCTTTTTGCTTCAAAATAATTTAATTCTAAATATATTTCAAGTCTATCTCCAATGGCTTCAACTTGAGCTTTCTTTGAATTTACAGCAGCTCTATCCTCTTCATTTAATTCATTCTTACTACTTTCTAGCATGCTATTTAAAATATTATAATAGCTTGAAAAGCCAACTATATTTTCTGAAATTTCTTGATAGGTATGAGTTTGAAAAATATTATCTGTGTTTTCAATTACAGTATAATTTTTAATATAATCTACATAGGTTTGCTCTGTTGAACTTAAACTATATGCTTGATTTTGAACTTTTGGAACGCATAAAACACACATGCAAATAATTGTTGCAATTGTTATTATTCCAAGTGATATAAAACTAAAAATTTTTTTAATACTCAAAATTTTCTCCTAAACACAAATTAATACTATTCCTGTTATAATGCCGATAACTGCAAGCACTCCAAGCACAACACTCCACACTTTTCCTCCACTTACTGGAAGTCTTCCCGCTACCTTTGAAGTAGTTCCATTACAATAAAGTGTATATGTTTTATTTTTATATGTAAAGCCTTCTGAATACACTGGAAGCAAAATATATTTATAAGTTAAATTATCAATAAACATATTTATATCTAAATCTCCTGCTCTGCTCGCATTATGTAAATTAACAATTTTTCTCTCAAGCATAACTCTAAAAGAATCCTTAGCTTGTTTAAAAGCTATATCAATGTTTTTAGAACTTTGATTGGCCGCGTATCCATATAAAAATTTATCATTATATTCAACGCTATTGTTACTATCAAAAGGTTCAATTTTTTTGAGAATAACGCTATTAATAACTTGCCCAGCATCAATCAATAAATCATCTACGCGCATTTGAGTTGTGCCAGAAACATAAAAAGATTCCTCTGTTTCATAAGTTTCCCATTCTCCATCTGCTGTTCTACGACGATGAGTCTCTATTCTAAAAAGTGTCCCTTTATAAGCACACTTGACATCAGCATCAAAACTATAAACTGGTGTATAAATACCTTTTGGAGTATTAATTTTAAGTTTCTTTTTTAAACTTTTAGGAACCCAAAAACCTTTTTTAATTTTTGATGCAATTGCAAATTTAGCTTCTTGTGTTGTTATAGTAAAAGGCATTATTGCTGTTGGAGCTAACATTTCCTCATTATCAATATCAATAACTGTTGTATGTCCGCAAAATGGACACACATCACTTAAATCGCCTTTGTTTAAAATTTCAACAGCTCCACATCTATCACAACGAACACTTTTAGCTGCTTTGCTCCAATCGTTTTTAACTTTTTTCGACATTGCTTCTTCAAAAGGTCTTTCTTTAGCTCGCATAACTTTTATATGTTCAATTGCTCCACAATTCACACATTGCAACGCTTTAATTTTAGGATTATAAATAAATTTAGACCCGCAACTTGGGCAAACATAGTCTTTTTCCATGTAAATTCCCTCAAATAAAAACACTTCTATTTAATTAGTTAGAAGTGTTCTATACAAATACTATTTTAATTTTGTGCCGCACTCAGAGCAAAACTTTGCCCCAGGTGCCGCTTTTGCACCGCACTCCTTGCAAAAACTAACTGTTATTTTTGATCCACATTCAGGACAGAATTTTGCACTAGATTTAATTTTTGAATGACATTTAGGGCAAGTAATCTTATCAGTTTTACCCTCTCCCTCACTGCCTTTTACACTTTTTAATTGGTCTGCCATCATTCCAGATAATGCAACACCTGCGCCAAGTTGCATGCCCGCTGTAGCCATATTTCCGCTATTATTTTTTGCAGCATCTCTAAGTGCACTTGCAGATTGATATTTAACAAATGTATCCATTTGATCTTGTAACACACCCATAGATGCTCTAGTATCAATAGCTTTTTCAATTTCTTCTGGGAATGAAAGATTTTCAATATTAAAATTAACAAGTTTTAAACCAAGACTTCTAAGTTTTTCATCGCCTTTAGTTAATACAATTTCACCAAATTCTTCTAAATTAGCAGCCAAATCAATTGCACTAATTTTACTTGAAGCAATAGCATCACTAACACTGGTAACAATTAAACTTCTAAGATAATTTGCAATATCTTCAGTTTGAAAAGTTGAATTTGAACCAAAAAGTTCTTTTAAGAAAGTTGATGGTTCATCTACTCTAAAACTATAACTACCATATCCGCGAATTCTAATTGTGCCAAATTCAGGATCTCTCATTGCAATAGGATTGCTTGTTCCCCATTTTTGATTTGTAAATTGTTTTGTTGAAACAAAATAAATTTCACTGGTAAAAGGTGATTTAAACCCATATGGCCAACTAAGCATAGTTGTTAAAAAAGGTAAATTTGATGTTGAAAGTTTGTGAATTCCAGGTTCAAACACATCTGCAACTTTACCATTGTTAACAAAAATTGCAACTTGACTTTCTCTAACTGTCAATTTAGAACCCATCATAATTTTTCTACCATTCATTGGGTAACGATAAACTAAAATATTCTTGCTATCATCTAACCAATCTATTGTTTTTAATAATTGATTTGAAATAAATCCCATTTAAAAAATCTCCTTATAAATTAATTATAACACACCAAAAATGCTTTGTCAAAGTATATTAAATAATAATATAATAGTTTATTATAGTTTTACAACAAATTAATTTAATTATAACAATATGTCATAAAATGTAATAAAGTATTTCAATAAATAATATAAATAATAAAAATAATTAAATTTTTTAAAATGCCTATTGACAAAAATTTTTTATTTGATAAAATACTATTGTAGGAATTAATAAAAAAAATGACTAATTTAGAAAAAAGCACAATTGAATCAAAATTTAGAAATGCAAAATACGCTGAAACAACAAAAGATTATTTGCATTTTCGTTTTTTAGATGAAAATGGAAATGATGCATTTAAAGGAACTATACTTGAAGGCAAAACATTTGGTCGACTTGCAAAGGAAACTCAAAAAACTTTAACTTATGCAACAATCGTTAAAAACAGTGAGGAAGAAATCAAAATTATTCCTTTAACTTTTGAAAAAGATGTTAAATTAGAATTAGATCCTTCTTTACCTGCCACGAACAAATTTTTACCATTCTTAATTTCAGCAGAAATTTCACCTGTTTTCAAAAAGCATACAAAAAAAAACAACTTCAACTCAAAAGCAAGCTCAAACAACAAAACACAAAGCAACCCTATAGGGTTGTTTTTTTACAAACCGCGCTTAACTAAATATTATTAATAATAAAAAAATCACAGCTTAATTGTTGTGATTTTTGCTAGTTCTAAAATTATAAATTTTGTAAAATGTTTTAATTAATCTTCAACTATAATTTCAAATAAATTATAATCTGAATTAATAGTAGCAGGATTTGTATAAGTTTTAACTTTATTACCGTTCATTGTTAAATAAATTGTTAAATCATCTTTTTTGTATACATAAGCACCTGAAGAATCTTTTCCTTCAAAAATATATTCAGCAGTATCCTCTCCGCTAATTAATTTAATATTCCCGTTTAAAACAAGTTTAATATCTTCATTTGGTTGTCTATCTCCTCCAACCCATTTTTCACTTAATGAATATTCTCCAAAATATTGAATTAATGAATTTTGAACTAAGTTTGGAAGTTTTTCAACTTTAACATATGTCCATCTTTCAATTTTTGATTGATTAGCCCCCTGCTCATAACGATTTAAATTTGTATAGTTATGAAAATATTCAATACCGTCTTCTTTAGTAATTTGAAATTCTGGCAAAGTTAAATTAACCATTTTTTCCATGCTATATAATGTTTTCATAGGTTCAGTTGAATGAAATACTTTATATTCAGTAACAGTAGTTCCTTGAATTTGAATATAATACTCAAATTCTGGATTCTCATCTAAATTGTAAACTTGAATGCTATCTCCTTCACTATAAATAGCAAAAGAAAGTTTGTATACACCTGTCATATCACGATTTTTTTCACATCCAAAAAGTGAAAACACTCCTATAACAGCCATCAAACATAATACCATTGAAGTTAAAAATTTTTTTATCATTCAAACTTCCATCCTTTTGAATTTATATTAATAATTATATCAAATATAAGTTGTTATTGCAAGTATTTTTAACATTTACAAAAACATTTAATACACTAATAATAAGGGGGAACATTGCTTATATGTTTTCCCTTTTTAATTTAAACATAAGGAGATATAATATGTTTTTTAATAATTGCTGTTGTCAACCTGAATTCATAGTTGGACCACAAGGTCCTCAAGGTCCTATTGGGCCACGCGGACCTCAGGGACCACAAGGCCCTGCTGGTGCACAAGGCGCGCAAGGACCTCAAGGTGCTCAGGGTCCTATAGGAGCAACTGGTGCAACTGGACCTCAAGGGCCACAAGGCTTACAAGGAGTTACAGGACCAACAGGTGCCACGGGTGCAACTGGTGCTACGGGGCCTCAAGGCATTCAAGGACCACAAGGTATTCAAGGCGCAACAGGTGCTACTGGCCCACAAGGAGCTCAAGGTATTCAAGGTCCTATTGGACCAACTGGCGCAACAGGTGCTACTGGAGCAACTGGAGTATTAGCATCAAGTTATATTGATGCCTCAAACTCTATTGCACAAACAATAGTTTCTGGAGGTGACATGGTATTCTCAACAATCACTCCAGTAAGCGGAATTATATTTAACGGAACAACAACTTTTACTGTTACAACAACAGGCGTATATTTTATAATTTTTAGAGTATCTGCATCTGGAACTTCAACACTAGGCGTAACAGTAAATGGAAGTGCAATAGCTGCAAATATTTTTGAAAGCACAACAGATAATGCAGGCCAATTAATATTAAATTTAAATGCTGGAGATGTTATAACTCTTCGCAACTTAGGTGCAACACCAATCGTTTTAACTGCCACAGCAAATGCTTCTAACACTAAAATGACAATTTTTAGAATAGCTTAAATATAAAATTTAATTTCTTCAATAATTTAAGTAAATAAAAACCTTATGGTATTTTCCATAAGGTTTTTTATTAAGACTTAGTAATAACTCCACCATTATTTCTAAACCATTCTCCAAATACATTGTAAAAACTCTTAGAAAACACAAATAAGTTATAAGAATTAATCCATAAGTTTCCTGAAGCATCTTCAATGTTAATTTGGTACCAATCAGCACAAGTTTCTATAAAACTAACCCAATCCCCGCCTATTGAATATTCATTAATATTAATAGGTGGAAAATTTACGAGATCATAATGAATAATAACATTGGTGTCAAAAGCATCTCCTATTGCAACAACAGTATTAGGTAAATAAACATTGCTAAGTGCTGCACAGCCAACAAATGCCCCATTACCTATTAACATGCTATTATCAGTTGCCAATTCTCCACCCGTCATACGGCTTTGAACGTTTGCTACAACATAATCAAGAGTTGTAGCACCAATATATAAATGTTCAGTTTCTTCTTCAATAACAGCATTTGTGTAATTTCCGTAAAAAACAACATCGGTTAATTCAGTACAATCTGCAAAAGCATTTTCGCCAATCCATTTTAATGATCTTGGAATTTTAACTCTGCGTAAACCACAACCCATAAATGTATTATCCGCAATGCCCACAACATTATATGTTGTCCCACCATCCGTTAAGGTTTCGGGAATAATTAATTCATTATAATCTTGTAAATATGTTGGTGCGTCAATTCCATCTATAAAGCCTGTAATTTCTACACCCCATGAATTTTCATTATAAGCAAAAACAGTATCACCGTCTGCGCTCACAATACTATCTTCAAATGTTACATACTCACTAAAGTTATAATTAAAATCAATATTAAGTTGATCATAAATATGTTTAATCGCATCTTCTTGTGTTTCATGCATTTCTTTATTATAATTAATAGTTAAAAATTTATTTTCTATGTATAATTGATTACTTAACTCAAAAGCTGCTCTTATTTTTTCGAACTCAGTATAGATATCAACTTGTCCAATTTCATCATCATACCCATCGTCGAGTTTTTGTATGCTTATAATTGCATTAAGGCCTCCGCACATATATAACTCTATATAATTTAATGTATTAGACGTGCCTTTTTCACTTTCAAATTGAGTCGCTTCAAAACATATAGGCAAATTGTCACTTGTAATATTAATGTCTATTTTAGGTTCCATATCACTTGAAACTATTCCATCTGTTATAAATAGTTTATTAGCATTAATTGTAATCTGTGTTAAACTAGGGCAATTGACAAATGCATTTGGAGAAATAAACAACCCTAAATTAGAGGAGTTATTTATTGTTACTTTTTGCAAATTAGGTAAATCATGAAACGCATAAGGTTAAATTACTGGTATATGATCTGGAATAGTTATCTCAACAACATGCTCAGGAAACCACTCTATCCTATCTGGTCCGCCGTTTAAAAGATCAGAATCAAATGACAAATTGTTATAATCATAATTATAAGGAAATGTAAATACAAAACTATCATCTTCATAGTAATTATACATTTCATCATAATTTAAATTTGTTAATATGCCATCTGCGTTTGTAATTCCATTCTCAACAACTCTAAATTGAGCATCTATTTCACCAAAGGATAAATTTACTGCAGTAGGATTATATGTATCCGTTATAATTGGATTCTTATCACTTGGTCCTGGGGGTGGGGTTGGGTCTGTGCCTCCCCCTGTTGACGGAGTATACTTAATATTAACTTGAGATTTTAAATCTTGAATATTTGCAGCAAAAACAGCTACAATACTAACTAAAGCGATTATTATAGTTATAAGTGTAGCAAATGCTATAATCATGTATTTTTTTCTTGTGTTCGCACTCATAAATATTAGTTTTCCTTTTTATACATTTTATCACACTAATTCTTCTATCGCAAGCAAATTTTACTTTTATTATTTTCAAAAATTAAAAAAACATTTATAAAATATAAAATTTAACTTAATTTTATTATTGTAATGCCATAAGTGTTTTCTTTTAAATACACTTATGGTAAAAAACATTGGTTGCTACAATTTAGTTTATTTGCAAAAAAAAAGAGACTAAGGGCTATAAACTTTGAAACTAGTAACAATAATCTCTTTTTTTGCGATTAAACTAATTCTACTGTTGCGCCAGCTTCTTTCTTTTCTTCGCTTTTTGGCTTCGTGAGAAAGAAGTGGCATTCGCCACGAATCAGTTCTCAAATTTTATTCCACCACTTTCCCTCAATGGCGCAGTAGCTTCTTTCTTCTCTTCGCCTTTCGACTTCGCGAGAAAGAAGTGGCATTCGCCACGAATCAGTTCTCCAATTTTTTTACCCACTTTCCCCCCATGACGCAGTAGCTTCTTTCTTCTCTTCGCCTTTCGGCTTCGCGAGAAAGAAGTGGCATTCGCCACGAATCAGTTCTCCAATTTTTTTACCCACTTTCCCCCCATGACGCAGTAGCTTCTTTCTTCTCTTCGCCTTTCGGCTTCGCGAGAAAGAAGTGGCATTCGCCACGAATCAGTTTATAAAAAAATTTTGACAAGTAAACTTGCCAAAATTTTTTTCTAAACTAATTCTACTACTGCGCCAGCTTCTTTAAATTTAGCTTCAATTTCTTTAGCTTCTTTAGCTGGAACTTTTTCTTTAACTGTTTTTGGAGCGCCATCAGCAATAGCTTTGCTTTCTACTAATCCAAGACCAGTAACATCTTTAATAATTTTAATAACTGCAATTTTGTTTGCACCACAATCTTTAAGATTGATTGTAAATTCTGTTTTTTCAGCAGCTTCTGCTGGGGCTGCGCCACCTGCTGCTGGACCAGCAACTGCAACAGCTGCAGCTGAAACTCCAAATTCTTCTTCTAACATTTTAACAAGATCATTAGCTTCAACAATTGAAAGCTTTTTAATTTCATCAACTATACTTTGTATAGACATTTTTATTTTCTCCTTATAATTTTTATTTTATTTTTTTGTTTTTATAAAATCTTTTCGTTTTGTAATTTAATAAAACAATAAAGATCTTTTTTTTTGTTTGCATTTACGCTTGCTTTTTAGCAATTTCACTACATACAATAGCCAATTTTGTAAGTGGACTTTTGATGCAGAATAAAAGTTTTGAAATAAGTACTTCTTTACTTGGAATGCTTGCAAGAGCTTTAATACCAGCTTCATCCATAGCTTTACCATTAAGAATACCAAACTTCAAATCAGTTTTCTTTAATTTATCTGCTGCATTTTTCAAAATTCTAGCAGGAGCAACTTCATCACTATAACTGAATGCAAGTGCTAAAGTGTTCTCTAATGGATAGTTAAATTCAATCTTTGCTTTTTCAAGAGCAAGTTTAACCAAACGGTTTTTGTAAACTTTAAAATCAATGTTTTCTTTTTTCATTTCATTTCTAAGTTCTGTTGTTTCTGCAACTGTTAAACCTCTGTAATCTACAAAAGCAACACATTTTGCTCTACTTAATCTATCTGCTATTTCATCTACAACTTTTGCTTTAAGTTTTTGATTTTTTGTCAAGTTATCTTTCTCCTTTTAAGTGTTAATACACAATTTTAAATTAAATAAAAACTTTCTGCCCAAGAAAAGCAGAAAGCATAAAAAACAATAATTTACGAATTCCGCCTCGGCAAGGTTTATTTTTAAGAGAATATAAAAGCAATTGCCCATAATCTCCCTTGCTGTCTATGGAGAAAATTTATATTTAACTATGTTTAATTATATACATAAAAATAAATTTGTCAACACATTTTTTGAAGTTATTATAATTGTATGCATTGAAAAATAAAAAAACGAGAAGTTAGTTACTTACTTTTGAAACTAGCAGAATAAATAAAGGAAAACATAGACAAAAAGAACCTATGTTTTCTTTTTTTACCTTTACTCTCTCTTAACTGCCCGAAAAGCGAATATCTCTGCCGTTGTCATAGGTTGTCGTTAGAATATACACTCTTATAAATTTTTTGACATTCACTTTAACCTTGACAACAAAGAATATTCGCTTACACTAGAAAAATAGAGAGAAGAAAACAAAAAGCAAAAGAGCGGATTGCGTTACGCTCTGCCAGCAACCGCTTTTTTGCAAAAAGTTTAGTCAGGCGTGTGCTTGTCTGCCGAGCGAAGCGAAGGCACTCGTATCAAGACAAGCACACACCAGAATCCCACTTACTAATTATTTATGCCTAATTTTTATCGAAATTATCGTATTTACCATATTCCGATCCGTCATCAATAACATAGCGAGGTAATTTATTGTTGTGATATAGAGAAAAAGCTATATCTAACGGAATTTTTTTGTTTTTATACTTAGAAAACGTTTTGACAGTTTTTTCTATTATTAAATTTTTAGATCTAATCTTAGTTTCGTAGTATCTATGTGTTATTGAATTCGATTTTATTATATTGAAATTTCTTTCGTTAACGTAGTTGTAAAGATTATTTTTTATTTCTTCTATTTCTATTTGTAATTCATTACTTGGATAAACAATTATACCTTTAGCATTATCTTTTGTCATTTCTATGCATCGTTCTAACCATAACTGAAATCCAATCCCTTTCGGAGTAGTTGTTGAACTATATGGTGGATTTATATAAAACCAATCAAAAGCATTAGTATATTTAGATGGAACAATATCAAAGATGTTATATCGAATAGTTACAAACTGAATATATTTACTTACATTTTGCTCTTTTGCTAATTTATTGTATAAATTAAGTTCTCTTTCATCAATGTCAAATACATAAATTTTCTTTATATTTGTACACTTATTTTTTGCTAATGTCATTGCCAATAAAATAGAAATGCCATCACCATCGCCTAGAAACATAATGCTTTCACATTTTAAATTTTTAATTAAAAATTTAACTTGCTTTTTTATATCACGATAAAACATATACCACTGCGAAATTTCGTGATTGGGTTTTACTCTATTTTTCTTTAGTAATTTAATTGAATTATTCATAATTAAATATTATCAAAAAATTGATAATTTGTCTATCTTTTCATTAAAAAACACTTTTGCCTTAAATGACAAAAGTGTTTTTATGGTGTAATCTAGTACACTCGATTGCTAGTTTCAAAATTTAAAGCCCTTAATCTCGTTTTTTTGCAATTTAATAACAAACTAAAATTACATTTTTCTTTTAGATGGTTTACTTTTAGATTTTAACTCTTCCATTGCATTTAAAATATCAGCAGTTACATTACTATCTGTTTTTCTTTCTCCTAAAACTAACTTCTTATAATTTTCGTATGCAGCATCTAATTCTACATCAAATTGTTGTTTAGCATTACTTACACGAACCATCTCTTCTTGAATGTCCTTAGCAGCAAATTCGTTAACAGTTCCTTTATCACCTTTTAAATATGCTTCGTCCCATTCTAATTTAGTTTTTAGTTTATTTTGAACATATTCACGTGCTGCTTCAACCATTTTATCGCCTTGGTTTTTAAACATTTCTTGTGGAATTTTACTAAACATTTCTTTAATGTAATCTTCGTAATATAATTCAATTCCATTTATAGAGCAATATTCTAAATCAACATATTGGGCTAAAAATTTACTAACTTCGTCCACATCATTTAAGTTTAAGTTTTCACTTACTTCGCCCATATTAAACTCAGTATAATTTCTAACATATGTTTCTTTTTCTAAATCTTCAATTTTACAAATAGCATACTTTGGTGGATGAATCCATCGCCCTGTAAAAGTAAAAGGGGCTTTTTCTTTATATTTTTCTCTATCTACAAGTTTAACTTTCATTAACCCTAATTCTTCATTTTTTTCCACTACTTCAAGAATGTTTGAAACATCTGTAAAGTTTTCATACAATGTATTTCTATAACTCATTGTTTTCTCCTTATATGCAAATATTACCATATTTTAAATAAAATGTCAATATTCAATATAAATTTAAAAAAATAGCATATAAAGACTATTTTTCAATTTTAATATTTACACCATTTACTTTTTTATAAACTCGATTTTCGTTTATAACTAATTTTTTATTAATTTCATCTTCTAAGTTAAAACCAAGCAATTCACTTAACCCCAGTAAATAAATTGCAACATCGGCAAGTTCACTACCTAACTCTTCTTTTGGCATTTTTTTTATATATGCATCAAACGCCTCCGCAACTTCTCCATTTAGTAAACAAAATTCTAAACATATATCAGTTGTGTTAAAACCACGACGTTTTTTATTTGCAACAACTCTTTCTTGAACTTCTTTAATATTCATAAATTCCACCTCTAAGCATATTATAACAAAATTAAACTACAAATGCAAGAAGCAGCATATGTTTAAACAATATAAAATTTGGCAAGTATATTTTCTACACCGCTATGCAAACAGGTGAAAATTTGGCATAAATATTTTTGAGTAAGACAAGAAACAAAACTAATTCAAAAATTTTTGGCGACGTTAGTTGCGAACAAGACAAGGCGAACAATTGCTGGCGAAAAGGAGTTTACTATGCGTAAATGACTCGAGCCAGCACGATGTTCAACACAGTATTGCTTCGCAAATAACTCGCCAAAACAAAAAAAAGTAGTAACAAATGTTACTACTTTATATATTTGAATTATTACAATTTTAATAACTTAAAAGCTTGTATCCTTGCCCAGAAATCATTAAGCCGTTACTCAATGTTCTACATTGAGATAAACTTAACGTCACTTTAAGTATAAGTTCTCCAAAAGAACTCTCTTAAAAGGAGGTGATCCAGCCGCACCTTCCGATACGGCTACCTTGTTACGACT
>CAMUJQ010000021.1 GCA_947089305.1 uncultured Clostridia bacterium | reverse complement strand
ATCTTTAAAAATACTTCCTTCGCCTTTAGCCCCATCTCTAATCATAGTTAAATAATAACAACCAAGAACAATATCTTGTGTAGGGCTACAAACTGGTTTACCATCACTAGGCTTAATAATGTTATTTGTTGATAACATTAACATTCTAGCTTCAGTACATGCTTCTGTAGAAATAGGTACGTGAATAGCCATTTGGTCACCATCAAAGTCTGCGTTAAATCCACCACATACTAGAGGGTGAAGTTGAATTGAATTACCTTCAATTAAAACAGGTTCAAATGCTTGAATACCAAGTCTGTGAAGTGTTGGAGCACGGTTTAAGAACACTGGATGATCTTTAACAACTTCTTCTAACACGTTCCAAACAACAGGTTTTTCACGTTCGATTAATCTTTTAGCACTTTTAATATTTGTAGATTCGTTAAGTTCAACAAGGCGTCTAAGAACAAATGGTCTAAATAATTCAAGTGCCATCTCTTTACTTAATCCGCATTGATACATTTTAAGTTCAGGTCCTGCAGTAATAACAGTACGTCCAGAATAATCAACACGTTTACCAAGCAAGTTTAAACGGAAACGACCTTGTTTACCTCTTAAAATACCTGCAATACTTTTAAGTTCATGACGACTAGATGAAACAGCTTTTCCACGTTTGCCATTATCAATTAAGCTATCAACAGCTTCTTGTAACATACGTTTTTCGTTACGGATAATAATTTCAGGTGCTCCAAGTTCCATAAGTTTTTTAAGACGATTGTTACGATTAATAACTCTTCTGTATAAATCATTTAAATCACTTGTTGCAACTTTTCCACCTTCAAGCTGTACAATTGGTCTAAGATCAGGTGGAATAACTGGTAATACTTCAAAAATCATCCATTCTGGACGGTTTCCGCTTTTTAAGAAACTTTCCATAGTTTCAAGTCTTCTAACTGCTTTAAGTTTCTTTTGTCCTGATTTAGATTCAATAGATTCTTTTCTTAAAACTTCAACTTCTTTCTCTACATCAATATTTCTAAGTAATTCGCGAATTGCCTCAGCGCCCATTCCAGCTCTAAAAGAATTTGGTCCATATTTTTCAACTGCTTCGCGATATTCTTTATCACTTAAAATTTGTTTAAACGATAAATCAGTTTCTTTTGGATCTAATACAATCCAGTTAACATAATAAAGAATAGACTCTAATACTTTTACAGTTAAATCAAGAGTTGTTCCAATTTTAGATGGAACACCACGGAAAAACCAAATGTGAGATACTGGAGTTGCGAGTTCTATATGCCCCATTCTTTCGCGTCTAACTTTGCTACGAGTAACTTCAACTCCACATTTATCACAAACTACGCCTTTATATCTAATGCGTTTATATTTGCCACAATGACATTCCCAATCCTTAGTAGGTCCAAAAATGCGTTCACAAAACAAACCATCACGTTCAGGTTTTTGTGTACGATAGTTAATAGTTTCAGGTTTTGTAACCTCGCCATAACTCCATTCTCTTATTTTTTCTGGGCTTGCAATACCAATTTTAATTGCACTAAAATTGTTTAATTCAAACATTTAGGTTTTCCTTTTTATATTTTTTAAATTAATATTAATTATAATTAGTCATCAAATAATGAGCTACTATCAAATAAATCATCAACTGATAAATCATGTTCAATTGCTTCATTATAAAGTTCGCTAACTTCTTCGTTATCCAAAATTTCAACTTCACTAAGTTTTTCTTCATCTTTAATTTGTGGATAAACTTCAGCATCAAGATTATTAATTTCAGTAATGTTAACTTTTCTGCCTTCTTCTGTTAATACTTCAACATCAAGACCAAGCGCTTGCATTTCTTTAATTAATACCTTGAAACCTTCTGGAATTCCTGGTTCTCCAATAGGAGTTCCTGAAACAATACTTTCAAGAAGTTTTGCTCTACCTGTTACATCATCTGATTTAACAGTAAGCATTTCTTGTAATACATTTGCAGCACCATAAGCTTCAAGTGCCCAAACTTCCATTTCACCGAAACGTTGACCACCGTTTTGAGCTTTACCTCCAAGTGGCTGTTTTGTAATCATTTGATAAGGTCCAATACTACGAGCGTGAACTTTTGAATCAACCATGTGTTCAAGTTTCATCATATACATATAACCAACAGTTACATCATTATCGAATGGTTCCCCTGTACGGCCATCAAATAATTGCATTCTTCCATTTTCAGGAAGATTGTTTTGACGGAATAAATCTTGAATAATACTTTCGTGAGCACCATTAAATACAGGTGTTTCAATATTCCAGCCAAGGGTTTTACAAATTAAGCCAAGGTGAACTTCAAGCAACTGACCAATATTCATACGGCTTGGAACGCCCAATGGGTTAAGCACAATATCAACTGGTTGTCCATTGCTCATAAATGGCATATCTGCAACTGGTAATACACGGCTTACAACACCTTTGTTACCATGACGTCCTGCCATTTTATCACCAACGCTAAGTTTTCTTCTTTGCGCAATTGTAATTTTAACAAGTGTATTAACGCCATTGTCAAGTTCATCTTTATTTTTTCTATCAAGAACTTTAACATCAACAACAACACCATGATGTCCGTGATCTACACGTAAACTTGTATCTCTAACTTCTCTTGCTTTTTCTCCAAAGATTGCTCTAAGTAATCTTTCTTCAGGACTAAGTTCTGTTTCCCCTTTAGGAGTAACTTTACCAACAAGAATATCTCCAGCAACAACTTCACTACCAACGCGAATAATACCATTTTCATCAAGATTTTTTAAACTATCTTCACTAAGATTTGGAATATCGCGAGTAATTTCTTCATCGCCAAGTTTTGTAATAGTGGCTTGACATTGTTCTTCTATCATATAAATAGAAGTGTAAACATCTTCACTTACTATTCTTTCACTAATAAGAATAGCATCTTCAAAGTTATATCCTTCCCAGTTCATGAAGGCAATTAATACGTTTTTACCAAGAGCAAGTTCCCCACCATTAGTAGCAAAGCCATCAGCAATAACATCGCCTTTCTTAACCTTTTCGCCTTTCTTAACAATAGGATTTTGATTCAAACAAGTTTTCTTACTAGTTCTTTCGAATTTAGTTAAGTTATAAGTATCTACAGCTCCATTATTTAAAGTGATTTTAATTGTATCAGCAGATACATAACTTACAACACCCTCATTTTTAGCGCATACTATTGCACCAGAATCTTTTGCAATAACTTTTTCAAGACCTGTTGCAACCATAGGTGCCTCAGTTTTAATTAGTGGCACAGCTTGCTTCTGCATGTTACATGCCATTAGGGCACGAGGTGTATCATCGTTTTCAACGAATGGAACAAGACAACTTGCAACTGATAAAAATTGACTTGGACTTACATCAACATAATCAATTTGATTTGATGGAAGTTCAATAACTTCTTCTTTTCTTCTACAAGCTATCCATTTATTAATGAAATGTCCTTCAGCATCAAGTGGTTCCATTGCACTAGCAACTGCATAACCATCTTCTTCATCAGCTGATAAATAAACAACTTCGTTTGTTACTATACCTTTTTGCTTATCAACTTTTCTATAAGGAGTTACGATAAATCCGAATTCATCAATTCTTGCGTGACTTGCAAGACTTAAAACGATACCAATATTTTGTCCTTCAGGTGTTTCAATAGGACAAATTCTACCATATTGACTATAGTGAATGTCACGAACTTCAACGCCTGCTCTTTCTTTATTAATACCACCAGGACCTACACGAGTAACACGACGTTTAACAGTAATTGTTGTAAGTGGGTTGTTATCGTCCATGCTTTGACTAAGTTCACTAGTTTGCATAAACTCTTTAAGTTCAGTATTAATTTGACGAGCTGAAATCAAGTTTTTAGGAGTTACAGAATTGTAATCCATAACTTGCATTTTTTCTAAAATGAATTGTTTAAGTTTAATAACACCATTTCTGAAATAACGTTCAACAGTTTCGCCAACTGGTTTTAATCGGCTATTTCCAAGATGGTCAATATTATCAATTGTGCCAAAACCTAAGTTAAGGTCACACATATAACCTATTATAGCAATAATATCATCAACTGTTAAAGTTGGACTAATTAAATTTTCTTCATTTGCTTTTATTGCTTTAATAAGTTTTTCTCTTGATTTATTTTCGCTCATTAAACGATTAATTTCAGGATAATAAACTTTAAGTTTTGGATTTAAACCAACTTCTTTATATGAAATGCCTGAATATTCTTCAAGATCAACGCGAGCATTACCTATAATTTTATGCTCTTTTTCTCCCTCAACAGTAACCCAAACTTCATTAACACCATTATTTTGAATTTTGTTAGCAAGTTCAAAATCAATAACATCGCCTTTTTTTGCAAAAGTTTCTCCATCTGGACTTACAACATCTCTACTAACAGTTGTTCCATTAATACGAGCAGCTAAACTAAGTTTTTTATTTATTTTAAAACGACCAACTTGTTTTAAGTCATATCTAGCTTGAGTAAAGAACATTTCATTTACATATTTACTTGCAACTTCAATACTAGGCACATCACTTGGACGTAATTTTTTAGCAAGTTCTAATAAAACATCTTCAAGATTTTTTTGAGGTTCTTTATCAAGAGTATTTTTAATTAATTCGTCGTCGCCAAAAATTTTAAGTAAATCTTCATCAGTTCTTCCAATTCCTAAACTTTTTAGAAGAATACCTGCACTCATTTTACTTTGTTTGTCAATAATAACTTTTAAAATATCTGAACTAGTTTGTTCAAGTTCAATCCAAGCCCCACGTTCAGGAATAATTTTAGCTGTATAAATATTTTTACCATTCTTATCAATCATTGTATCAAAGTAAGCACTTGAAGATCTTGAAATTTGAGTTACGATAACACGTTTAACCCCATTAATAGTAAAACTGCCACTTTCATTCATGATTGGAATATCTGCAATATAAACATCTTCTTCAATAACTTGTTCGCTATCTTTTAATGTTAATCTTGCTTTTACATATAAAGGAAGAGAGTATGTTTGTTTTCTAATTGCACACTCTGCTTCATCATATTTACTTTTTTCGCCAAAATAACAGCCTAAGAATTCTAACTCGGCTTTGTTATTGTAATCCACAATTGGACTAAACTCTTCTAAAACACGTTTAATCCCTACATCTAAAAATTTCTGGTAAGTATCTTTTTGTATTTCTAATAGATAAGGTAATGATTGGACTTCATCTAATCTTGAAAAACTAATCCTTTCTCTCTTTCCTGCTTTTACTTTTTTTAAATGCATTGTGTTTACTTCTGCCATCCAAACACTCCCCTTATACTTGTTTTTTAACAAGAAAAATTTTTAAATTTTTTGTTATATTTAGTTGTCTTTTAAATAAATATGTGCTAACATAATAGTATAAATCATGAAAGTAGCCCAATTAGCGACACTATATTACTCCATCATAACATAGTCGCACGATTTTGTCAACTACTTTTACCAATATTTTTTGTTTTTTTGTGCGCTTTTTTAAGCGCTTATTTTTTTATTAATTTAGAAAAATAGATACAACTAGTTTTATCTTGATGAAATATTTAAAAACTCCTTGTTTTTTATTTTTAAATATGCTATACTAGGGCTATAAATTGATAAGGAGAAATACTATGGCAGACAAAATTGAAAAAATAAGTAATTTGAAAGATATTATAAACAGCCACAAAATTTGTTTTGCATATGCTGTTGCAGCTGCCAATGCAGATCTTAGAATTGATGAAGAAAATGCTCATTATATACATATAACAACAATAGTACCTAGCACAGAAGTTAAACTTGAAAGAACTTTAAAGTTAGGCGGCGAAAACACTGCAGTTGCAAACTTTGCAACAAATTTAATTTCTATTTACGATTTAATTTGCGATTATCACAACACTCAAAGAGTTTCTAACAAATTTCCACACCCATATGCGTGGACAAAAGAAACCTTAACAACACAAGAACAAAAATTAAATGATGTTGCAGAAAAAATATTAGATAATACAGATTCACTTGAATTTAACGCTTTTAAAGATAAATTTAATTTAGTTATAAATAGTAATGATTTTAATAATTTTATATTTACAGCCATTAATGGTAGATCTGTTACAAACAATGACTACTTAGAATTTGGACAAAAAGATGTTAGAAAGTTGCAAAGCTTCAAGTTTAAGGCTTAAAGTTGCTTAATGCAACTTTTTTTATAAAACTTAAACAAATGTAAAACTAAAATCATTTAGAAAAAATTTTAAAAAACCTATTGAAAAACAAAAATCAATTTGTTATAATAATAGCAAGTAAAACATTTTACAAAAATTTCTACTTATGATAAAATAACTAATATATTAATGATTAAAGGTGGAAATGATTGTGAAAAGATATACTTACCCAGCAGTTTTATATTTTGACGGCGAAACTTATATGCTTGCTATGCATGATCTTCGACTTGTTACAAGTGGAACATCAGTTGAAGAAGTATATGAAGATATGCTAGTTTATATGGAAGGTTATTTTCAATGTGCTTTAGCTGTTGATGAAATAATTGAAAAGCCTAGCGATTTTGCAACAGTAGCAAAAAGCAAATCTAAAAATGTAGTCTTACTAGTAAGCGTTAAGGTTGTGGATGATAAAACTGTGCTATAAAGGAGAATAATTATGGCTGATGTATTTGAAAAAATTGAAAATGAAGAAACAGTAAAAATGTATTATAGAAACTGCATTGGTTATTGCAAAGGAATTTTAGGCGATAGATGCAGAGTTTATCAAGATGAAGAGCGTCCTGATATTATAAGAGTTGAAACTTTAATTGATGTAGCGTCTGAAGTACATTACACTTTCCCTTTAGTTGTAAAACAAGCGCCAGTAACTGTTGCAGCTTTGGCAGCAAATTTAGGTTTTGTAGGCAGAGCACTATTTCAAGCAGTTTTAGATGAGCCAATTAATTTAAATGACTTTGCTGTTCTTGAAAGTGATGAAAGATTAAAAGATTTAACTGTTGATGATTTAGATGACCTTGCTGACATAGTAACACTTAGATTAATTAAATACTTTAAAGAAAAAGTTAATCCAAATGTTATTAGTGACATAGATAATTACAATAATGAATATGCAAGTTTAGTTGATGCTGCATATCAAAAACAACATCTTAATAAATCAGCTTCACGTATAAAAAAATAGTAATTCAACAAAATAATTATAAAAATGCGAAAACTTCGCATTTTTTTATTTTTTAATTTTAATATAATAATTAAAGACTCACACGTAAATAAATTTTTTTAATATATTAAATAAAGGAGAACTTATGCAAACTAAAGCAAGTAAATTGTTAAATAGAATTATTGAAAATCGACGAGCATGTGAAAAGCACCAACTTGATAAAATAGCTAACTTACTTTCATTAATAGATAGTTCTAGCGAAAATATTATTGATTTATCTAATGCCATTACAAAAAAAATAACTGCCGATGAACTTATCGACAATGATGTTATTTCTGAATCTTTAAGTTTAGTTGACTATATTCCTAGGCGAAAAAAATAATTTTATTTGATATTAAAGTTTTTTAAATTAAGACTAGCCTTATATAAATCATTTTTATTATAACCTAAGCTAGAGAGTCCTTTAATAGCATCTTTAATAGTGCTATTATTTTTTATAATGAAATCCACTATTAAAGACTCTAAACTCATTGTTATACTTTTTGTTTTAACTTGCTTGACTAAGTCTAACACAAAAACATATTCACCCAAATTTGCATTTTCATTATTTTTAAGTTCTTCTAAAACCTTATCAATGCTTCCAATATAATGTCTTTCATATTCTTTAGTTAAATCATTAAATACACAAACTTTATTTATATTTGTTATTTTACTTTTTATAATTTCTAAAGTATTTATTATTCTAAGAGGACTTTCATATAAAACAAAAGTTGTGATAAAATTTTTAGCTATTTCATCACATAAGTTTTCTTGTTCTTTTTTACCTCTTGGAAAAAAGCCTAAGAATGCAAATTCAGTTTTATTTATTCCGCTTAAAGATAATGCCGTAACAACAGCACTTGCGCCTGGAACTGCTTCAATGCGTATATTCAATTGTTGAGCCTTTTCTACAATTATGGCCCCTGGGTCACTTATTGCAGGGGTTCCAGCGTCACTAACAAGAGCAACTGAACTATATTTTTCAAAAACCTCATTTAAGCTTTCACTTACTTTTGTTTCATTAAATTTATGGCAACTAAAAATAGGCTTTTTTATATTTAACTTAAAAAGCAGTTTAGCTGCAACACGAGTGTCTTCTGCTAAAACTGCTTCTACATTGCTAAGTACATCTCTTGCATGTTCACTTAAATCTAAGAAATTACCTATTGGAGTTGCAAGCACATATAACTTTTTCAAATTAAAATTCCTTTGTTAAATTGTCTAAATATTTAATTAAATCTTTAAATTTGCCATAACCAGTTAAATTAACATATGATTGATCAGTACCCTCGCTCATGAACCAAATATCAACTGCTCCAAAACTTTTGTTTTCTTCAGTTAAAATTACCACCATATCTATAAATTTTGTATCTTTATTGAAGGCTTGAAAGGGTTCTCCGTCTGTTTGATAAAGAGTTTGATCTTTACCATATCTAAATCTTAAAACATATTTACTAGCGCTATCACTAGTGATAGTTGAATAATTTTTAGGCGTGTTATAATAATTAATTACATATTTATTTTTTTTATTAAGTCCTTCTGTAAAACTTGTTAAAAAGTTTGTTTTAAATCCACTTTCAAATTTAGAAACAATTTCAACATATTCCTCATTATTATAAGCAAAATTTTGAGTTCCATTAATTGGATAAACATCTATGCCTAGCGTTGCACTATAACTAAGTTTTAATGGTTTTAAGCTAACTGGCACGCATGCAAATGTTATAATTGTAACAATAATAGCTCCAATAATTGAAAGAGAAACTATTAATACAACCAATTTCCAAAGTGGTTGTTTTTGTTTAGTCTCATTTGTTTTTGTGTTTAAATTTGGAGTTTCTACTACACTACTATTTTGTTTCACTGTCTTTCTCCTTGTTTACATTCTTCGCTGTTGTTTTCTTTTTACTTGTTTGAGCATTATTTTCTTTGCTATCATTTTCTGTTTTTGTTGTTTTAGTTTCTTCTGCATTTGCTTCAATGATAGGCCCATCATCAAGGCTCGCTGTTATTATACCATTTTTATTTAAAAACTCCAAGGCTTCTTCAGCTCTTTTTCTATTTTCTTTCTCTTTTTCTCTTTTTTCTAATTCAATGGCTTTTTCTTTTTCTTCATTTTCTTTCTTTAAATCAGCCTTTCTTTGAGCTTCTGCCTTTACTTCTTTTTCCTTAATTACTTTTAACACATCTGCACAAGTTTTTCCAGCCATTAACATATCAATTTCATCGGCATATATAGTTTCGCGTTCAAATAGCAATTTAACCATTTCATCCATTATTGAACGATTTTTCTTTAGCACAGAAACAGCTTCATCTAGACATGCATTTAACTTCTTGCTAACTTCTGCATCAATTTTACTGCTCATTTCTTCACTTACACTAGATTTTGTTAAGTAATCTCTACCTAAAAACATTTCATCGCCACTTCTGTAGTTAATAGGGCCTAAACTACTCATACCCCATTCAGTAACCATTTTTGTAGCAATATCAGTTGCCTGTTTAATATCCCCAACTGCACCAGTTGAAATATCCCCAAATATAATAGATTCAGCAGCACGACCACCCATACACATAATAAGTTCGCTGTCTAAATAACTTTTTAAAACATGATTATTATCTGTTTCAGGACGCGTTAATGTATAACCAGCAGCTCCGCCACGAGGAATAATAGAAACTTCTTGCACTGCATTATCCTTAATTAAAAGTTTAGCTAAAATTGCATGACCTGCTTCATGATATGCAGTAAGTTTTTTATCTTCTTCTGTAACAACGCGACTTTTCTTTTGTGGTCCAAGTGTAACTTTATTAATAGCATTTAAAACATTTTCATTACTAATACTAGAACTATTTTCTCTTGCTGCAAATATAGCTGCTTCATTAAGAACAAGTTCAATATCTGCCCCTGTGAAGCCTGTTGTTAATCTTGAAATTTCTTTAAAATCTACATCACTATCTAATTTTTTGTTACGAGCATGAACTTTTAAAATTGCTTCACGCCCTTTTACATCAGGTGGATAAACATAAATTTGTCTATCAAATCTTCCTGGCCTTGTTAAAGCAGGGTCTAAAACATCTGCTCTATTTGTAGCAGCCATAACAACAATTCCACTGTTAGCTTCAAAACCATCCATTTGAGTTAAAAGTTGATTTAATGTTTGTTCTCTTTCATCATTTCCGCCACCAAGACCTGCTCCGCGTTGACGACCAACTGCATCAATTTCATCAATAAAAACAATACATGGAGTTGCATGTTTTGCCTGTTCAAATAAATCTCTTACACGACTTGCACCAACACCAACAAACATTTCAACAAAGTCACTTCCTGTAATACTAAAGAAAGGAACATTACTTTCGCCTGCAACAGCTTTTGCCAACAATGTTTTACCCGTTCCAGGAGGACCAATCATTAAAAAGCCTTTTGGAATTCTTGCCCCAAGTTTAACAAATTTTTGTGGATTCTTTAAGAACTCTACAACTTCCATAAGTTCGGCTTTTTCTTCTTCAGCACCAGCAACATCAGCAAAAGTTACTTTTGTATTATTACCTAAACGCGCACGACTTTTACCAAAACTCATTGCTCCGCCGTTATTTTTGTTAAGAACTTTAAGCACTAGCCAAAGCATTAAGAAACTAGAACCAATTAATAAAATATAAGGTAGAATTAATTCTAACCAACTTGTTGTTTCTGGCTGTCCATTAAATTTAATATTTACACCTGCATCTTTTTGAGCTTGAAGCCATTCAAGTGTAACTGTGTAACTAGGTGTTGTTGTGTACCCATCACATTTAGCTGGAAATTCTTTATCAGTTATTTTAGAATCTGCATATTTAAATTTAACGGTATAACCATCAATATATACTTCTGTAATTTTTTCTTCTTGCACTTGTTGTTGAAATTCTGAATAACTAACAAATTCACCACTAGAACCCGCCGTTGCCAAATAAATTATTATGCCAACAAGCAAAAGAACTAAAAGTAATTTAACAACGATGCCCCAAATATTATTCTTTTTTGCTTCCATTAAAATCTCCTTACAATCTAAAAGAAAAGACTATGCTTTAAGTTTAGCACATTTTTAAAATAAATCAAAGAATTTTTAAATTGTTTTTGACTTAATAAGCAAAAGTAATTGTGCTAAAAGTAAACTTTTTCAACATTTTTTGTCACTTAAAAGATTATTGTCTAAAATATTTATTATATTTTATTTTTTATTACTTTTACTTTTGTATTTTAAAATCATATCTTCAAGCTCACAGGCTTGCTTATAAATTATTGCTGCTGTTTCCCAGCATGTTAATTTAAAAGCTTCTTTATAGATAGTATAGTTAGTATTCCAAGTTTTACTCATATTTTTTTTACTAAATAAAATTTCATAGTCTAAGTTAATATCTTCATCAACTTTTGCTAATTTTTTAGCAATTTCATCCCAATTTGTATTTCCGAACTTATTTAGAGTATGCGCATCAACATCGCCTAAATTATCATGTAAATGTAAACAAATTAACTTATCTCTATAAACTGTTAAATAATCAAAATCGGGATCGAATGAGTGATTGTGACCTGAATCATAACAAAATCTAATTAGTGGTTCATCTTTATATCTTTTCATTGTTTCAAAGAAACAAACATTTGGTTCAATATTTTCTATAGCAAGCGGTATATTTTTTTCTCTTGCAATCATCAATATTCTATCTAACCTATCAAAGCCTATTTGGCTTGCTTCTTCTCCACGCAAATGAACTACAACACATTTAAAACCATACTTTGCCGCAACCTTAATATCTGTGATTAAGTTCTTTTCCATTTGTGAACCTATTTCATTGTCACGCCAAAACTCTGGCAAATCCTTCCCTGAATATCTAAAATGAAGAGAAGATAATTTTAGTTTATTTTTTTTAATTATCCTAACTTGTCTACCAATTGAACCATCTTGAAACTTAAACTTTGGATCGGCACTTGTCATTATGCAATCAAAACCTATTTGCTTTAATTTTTTTGCTTTTAATTTTGTGTCCTCTAAATAACCAAAGTAAAATGATAAGCCTTTATTCATTTTTAAATTATCTCCTTTTTAAAAATATTTACTTTTACAATATGGACATTTTTTTCTGCCAGCTTTATCTAATTCTAATTGTGCCCCACAATTTTTACATTTATTTGTTTTTAATTTATCATCATCTTTATTTGCCGTTTCATTTTTTGTATACTGTTTTTCTTCCCCAAGACCAAACTTTTCTCTAAATAGATGTCTAAGCTTTGCACTTATTTCTTCCCCAGTTTGTTTCCACTTTTGTCCCTCTGTCAATTTTTGTTGAGAGGTTTCAACATCAGCAAAATTTTCTTCTGTCTCTTTATTTTGGTCAAAATTTATGTTTTGTTTTTTATTTTTATTGGCTTTAACACTTTTTTAAATAATAACAATTATACTTATAAAAACACATAAACTAATTATTATAATAAATAAAGGCACTACTACATGTAATACATCGAACATTTTTTTCTCCTAAAATTAATTATAATTTGCATTTACTCTAAATCTTATCCAATTTAACTAAATTGGTTTGACCAGGTATTCCTGCTGGCGCTCCAGCACTTATTACAACAACATCGCCTTGTTTAACTAATTTGCTTTTAAGAGCAACTGTTTTGCCATACTCAAACATAGCATCTGTTGAATCAAATGTTTTGCAAAGCATTGGAGTTACTCCAAAATAAAAAGCCAGTTGATTATAAGTTTGTTTAGAAGTTGTAAGAGCCAAAATATCTGCTTGTGGTCTAAAACTGCTAATTCGTTTTGCAGTTTTTCCGCTTAAGGTAAAAGCTAATATATTTTTACTTTTTATATCAAAAGCACATCTAACAGTTGCATGACTAATTGCATCTGTAATTCCATTTAAATTAAAATTAGCCTTAGTGAATTCTTTATCAAAGTCAACACTGTTTTCTGCCTCTATACATATTTTAGACATGGTTTCAACTACAAGGCTAGGATGTTTGCCCACGGCTGTTTCTCCACTTAACATTACAGCTGAGCAATTTACAAAAACTGCTGAAGCAACATCATTTGCCTCTGCGCGAGTTGGACGAATATTTGTTGTCATAGACTCAAGCATTTCAGTTGCCATAATTAAAAGTTTGCCTTTGTTTATTGCTGCATCAATTATGTTTTTTTGAATTGCCGGCAATTTTTCTAAACTATATTCAACGCCTAAATCTCCTCTTGCAACCATAATGCCTTCCACATGTTCACAAATTTCTTTTACATTTTTTACTCCTGCAACGCTTTCAATTTTTGCTATAATTTCAATGGTTTTTCCGCCAATCTTATTTAAATAATTTCTCATTGCAATGGCATCTTCTTTTTTAGATACAAAACTAGCTGCAACAAAATCTAAATTAAATTCTATTGCAAGTTTCAAATCTTCTTTATCTTGCGTTGATAAAAACGGCATATTTAAAACAACATCAGGAACAAAACATGCTTTTCTGTCAGTAAGTGTTCCCCCTGATATAACTTTACAAATTATATCTGTTTTAATTATTCTTAAAACTTTAAGTTCTATAAGACCATCATTAATTAAAATTTTATTTCCAACTTTTACATCTTTCGTTAAGCCAGAATAATTAACAAAAACTTTTTTTTCATCCCCTTCACATTTTGAAGTAGATAAAATAAACTCTTGCCCCTTTTTTAAAACAATACCTTCATTATTTTTAAAAGTGCCAATTCTTATTTCTGGCCCTTTAGTATCAAGCATAATTGCAAGAGGCACATTTAGTTCTTCTCTTGCTGCAATTATATTTTTAATAGTTTGACTATTAGATTCATAAGT
>CAMUJQ010000020.1 GCA_947089305.1 uncultured Clostridia bacterium | reverse complement strand
GAGCAAGGGACTGAAAATCCCTGTGTCGGTGGTTCGATTCCGCCCCGAGGCACCAATGTGATTTAAGTGATAAATTCGAACTGTTTTAAGTGGACAGTCCACAATAAAACTCCTTTTCAATTTAATTAGGAGTTTTATTTTTTAGCGATCCATGTGGTCTATAATTATTATAAAATTCTATATATTTATCAATACATTCTTTTAATTCATCATATAAAATAAAATTATGTGAGTTCAGTTCTTATTGTCTCTTACAAGATATTGTTCTAATAACTTTTCAATTGCTCTTTTATTTTTGCAAGGTATGCCGCTTCCGAAGTCACAAATAACTTATTTTTTGATTTTTTTAGAATATTGCGTCATTTTAATTCCTTTTTGAATTATTTATGTTATAATAAATTAAATAAATGGAGGAGTAAAATGAACTGGGTAGATATAGCAACAATTATAACAGGAATTGGGTCAATTATAGCAATTTTTGTTTCTATTTACGCAATAAAAAAAGGACAAATAACTAATCAAGTAAATATTCAAAAAGATAATGATAGCAAATTTATTGATGATTTATATGCATTACTAGATAGTTTCAATTCAGAAATCGCATTTTCTGTATTATATCGAATAGATAATGTTATTTTAGAATTAATTAACAAAACAGATTTTGCGGATAAAAACTTTAATGATTTTAAGATATATATTAGTGATATTTTGCGAAATGCAAAACAATATAGTTTGAAAGTTGTTAGCGGTTTTAATTCATACATCGATAAATATAATGAAGATGCAATTAATCTTTGTGGATTCATAATGCAAAATTTTTATTTAATAAATCATGATTATTATAGAAAAGTTGAAGATTATATTGATTCATTACTTGAAATACTAAGAGCCAATGGAAACTTTATTTCATTAAAGGATCAATCATTTAAATTAGTAGATTCGCTTTGTGAAGCATACTTTGCAGAAAGAATGTTTAGCGAATTTATAGTATACTTGTCTATGCAATTAAGAAAGTTGACTCAAAGTCAATTTGCATATACTGGGTTAAACAAATATATAAATGTATTTGAAATGTCTTATGATTTTTTAAAAAAAATAGGTTTATGGGAAAATGATGGAACAATAAGTTCACCACAATTGGAAGAATTAAATAACCATTTAAAAATAATAAAAGATACTAGAAGAGAAAATTTATTAAAATCTTTGGAAGTTTATAATTATAAAAATAATAAAAATTATAATAAAAAAGAAACAATAAAATAAAATTTTTAACACTTAGATCTTGGAAATATTATTACTTGTAAATTTAAACTTATAATAAATTTTATTTTGATTAATAAAAATTAGATTCGGATATTCGTTAAGTCGAGGCACCAGCAAAAACAAGCTAAAAGCTTGTTTTTTTATTTTGTGCAAGTACAAAATAACTAATTTACATAAATTGTAAATTAGGCTGGGGCACTGGCTTACCAAAGGCATGGCACCAGGCATTATTATTGCTGGTTTGCCTGCAGGTTAGCGGTTCTTTTGAAACGTGTAGTAAAAGGAGTGGCACCAATAAATAACACTCAACAATATTTAAACTATCTATTGACTTTTTGTAATATTCTAACTATTATATATTTAAACACAGGGAGGTATTTATGGAAAGAGAAATATTCACACTAAAAGAGTATAAAAAACTTTTAAACATTGCAAATTACAAATGGGAATTGGGATCTGGAGTTCCAGAAGAGAATAATGTAAACATAAGTTTGCCAGTAAAAGAATTTTGTAATAAACAAATTGAAAAATATGAAGGCAATGGTAATCGCACAGGTTGTTGTTTAAATTTAAGCATGTATTTGCTTGCAAGATTTAAAGGTGTTTTATTAAATGCGTTAGAAAATAATTACAAAACGGGCAATTTAGACCTTCATTGTGCATTCATTTATTTGAATGAAAATGAAGAGCTTTGTGTTTGTGATCCAGCAAAGGCTAAAATTCACAATAGTGCCGATAATTTATTTTTTGGAATTCCTATAGATAAATATGACGCTGTTAATTTGGATAAACAAGGAATGCCTGTGCCTTTAATGAAAAAAGGTGAAATTATAAAATGGCCTGATAATGGGCAATATGCTTATCAGCAATATTTTATAAGATTAGGTGTTAATCCAACAACTGAAGAGACTTCACTTGCTTCTAGCCTAAGATTAAATAATATTGTTTTAAAAGATACATTAAAAAATTTAACGCCTGAAGATGTGCTAAAAATTAAAGAATGTATAAATTCAGTCGGTGTAGATAACGGGGTTTCTTCTTCGTTAAAAAGTAAAAAAGTCAATAATTAAACTTAATTTTAGATGCATTTTAAAGTTATTTATGCTATAATAATTTAATTAAAGGAGCTTTTTAAAATGTTAAATTTAGGGATTAATACAAATCATGAATGTGGAAGCAATTATATAGAAATTTTACAAAATATAAAGGCGGCTAATTTCACAGATGTTATGGTTGCTGCAAAAGTTGGTGATTTTGAAGATACTATTAGAAAAGCTTTAGAATTAAAATTAAATATTCCTTATGTACATTTATCAACAAGTCATATTAACGACACGTGGACAAGAGGAGAGTCAAATGAAGAAATAATTAATAACATTATTAATGAAATTGAAATTTGTGGAAAATACAAAATAAAGATTGCTGTTATGCATATTGCCTCTGGAAACCCTGCTAATATTCCTTTATCTCCAAATGAACAAGGGCTTGCGTCAATAAATAAAATATTAAAAGTAGCAAAAAAACATAATGTTAAAATTGCAATAGAAAATATAGATTTATTTAGTTTCAAAAATTTTAAATATATTCTAGATAATATCAGTGATCCATATCTAGGATTTTGTTACGATGTAGGGCATCATCATTTATATAATGCTAACTTTGATATTTTAAAAGAATATGGAAATCGTCTACTTGCTGTTCATTTACACGATAACTTAATGGATTGGGAAGAAGGTTACGATTACACTCGTGATTTGCATAGATTGCCATTTGATGGTAAAATAGATTTTAACAAAGTTATTTCAAAATTGGCAGTAACACCCTATAATAACACTATCATGTTAGAATTACACAAAGATAGTTGTGGTTCTCCTAAACTTTATGAGAATATTTCCTCATTAGAACTTTTAAAAGAAGCGTACAAAAGAGCAGAAAAGTTAGGTCAGATTTTGAATGAATATCGCAGTAAAAGTTAGAGAAAAGTTTATGAAAGCAGACGAAGTGTTAAAGACTGACGCATTTTGATAAATATATATAAAAGTGATACAACTTTAGTTTATTGAGAAAAACAAGATAATTATAGTTTTTAAAAATCAGATGTGGAAATAGATAAAAGCTAGTAATAATTGCTACTCACAAATAAGAAGAAACAAAAAGAATATAAACCTAATACAGAACATTACATAAGCTCATGTTGCTAAAATTATGTTTGCTATATATTTTTTGCTTTGGTTTAAGAAAGAAGTATTATCACAAGTTTAATTTCACATAAAACAGTGCTATTAAATTTTGCCAATTTTGAAAATTTATTAAAATATCAAAACTTAGAAGATGAGGGAAAAATAAAATAAGCCTATAGTTGAAGAAGTTATTAATAAATATAATAAATAAAAAAAATGTAAAATTTTTATAAAATTATTAAAAAACGATTGACAATTTATATAAAAATATGTAACAATATACTTGCTAACAAATTTTAGCACATAAAAATGCTGGTGTGGCTCAATTGGCAGAGCAGCTGATTTGTAATCAGCAGGTTGTGGGTTCAATTCCTATCACCAGCTCCATAATTAGAGTGGGCGCTAGAAACGCCTATTTTAATATAAGGGCAGGTTCCAGAGCGGCCAAATGGAACAGACTGTAAATCTGTCGTCTTTCGACTACGATGGTTCGAATCCATCCCTGCCCACCATAGTTAAAAAGCAAGCCTTTTGGCTTGCTTTTTTGTGGAACAGGGAGGATTGTGTGGCTTTTGCCACACTGCAAACAAAGTTTGCACGAACCATCTACGATGCTGACGCTGCGTTCCCAAAAACAAGTTTTCTCCACTTGCTATATTGCGTATCCATCCCTGCTCACAAAGTAACCGCCCCTAAGCATGAAAAAGTAAAAAGTTTTTTAATTTGATTTGATTTTATCATTTACAAAATTCCTTTAAATTACTTGCTTCAAGAATTTAATTATTTTATAATATTTCAAAGGAGTAGTACATGAATATTAAAGAAACATTTGATAGTGAAGCGCATGAATATGATTTCACAAGTAGGGCAGTGAATATATATTTTGATGAGGCGCTAGACACCTTGGTTGAAAATATAAGCATTACAAAGACCAATCCTAGAATTTTAGATGTATGTTGTGGCACTGCAATATTAACTGAAAAAGTTGCAAATAAATTTCCTAAAGCAAGTTTTACTGGAGTGGATTTTTCAACGGGCATGCTAGAGATTGCAAAAGAGCGAATGAAAAACTATAACTTTACAACCTTTGTCTGTGATGTTTGCGATAGTGAAAAAATGAAAGAATTGGGAAAATACGATTTGATTATTTCTAGTTTTGGAATCCACAATATTCATGGCTTTAATAATAAACAAATAGCTCTTAATAATGTTTTAGCGCATTTAAATGCTGGAGGGCAATATCTAACTTGCGATTTATTAAAGGGAGAAAACAAAAAAGAGAATAAACATTTTTTTAACTTCCAGAAAGAGTGGCTTTTAAAAACATATAACAAAAAAGAAACTAAAGATTGGCTAAAACTTTTAAGTGAAGAAGATGACCCTGAAACCTTGCAAAATAATTTAACTTTGCTAAAGAACGTAGGATTAACTGACGCAAGTTTAGTTTGGAAAAAAGAATTTTTGGCAATTATAAAAGGAATTAAATAATTTTTAAAATATTTTAATAATTTTGTAAAAATATGTCCAAAATAGTTGACTTCAATAAAAATTGAATTATACTTATAATGTGTATAAAATTGTTTTATACATTCTACCTCTTACAAAGATGTGCTTAAACTAGGGTAGTTAGCTCTATAAGCACATCTTTTTTTAAGAATTATTTAAAATCAGGTTAAAAATTTAATTGATATTTAATATAATGTTTGATATAATTTAGATGTGAGGTTATAGATGTTTAATAAATCTATTAAAGAAGTTTTAGTTAATGTTAGTTCTACTGAAAAAGGGTTAACACAAGCTGAGGCAGAAATTCGTCATAGGCGAGATGGCATGAACAAACTTGACAAATCAAAAAAACAAAGTTTTTTAATCAAGTTTTTAAATCAATTTAAAAATTTAATGATTATTATATTGATTTTAGCTGGAATTATTTCTGTTGTTGTTGGAATAATTGAAAAATCCACGAGTGAAATAATTGAAGCATGTGTAATTTTTGCTATTGTTATAATTAATGCTTTGATTGGTGTTTTGCAAGAAGATAAGGCTGAAAAGGCACTTGAAACTTTAAATAAAATGAGTGAACCCTACTGCAAAGTTTTGCGCGATGGTGTACTTAAAAAAATAAAGACTGAAGAATTGGTTGTGGGCGATGTTGTTGTTTTAGAGGCAGGAGATATTGTACCAGCTGATGGGCGCTTAATTGATGTTGCAAAACTTAAAGTTGAAGAAAGTGCATTAACTGGCGAAAGTTTGCCAGTAAACAAACATACTGATAAAATTGATGGGGACAAAGTTGCTCTTGGTGACCGTAAAAATATGGTTTATAGTGGAAGTGTTGTAAGTTATGGGCGAGGCGAATTTGTTGTAACTGCAACAGGAATGAAAACTGAAATAGGTAAAATTGCTAGCATGTTGCAAACCAAGAAAGAAGAAACTCCTCTCGATAAAAAACTTAAAAATCTAAGCCGCATTTTAACAATTTCAATTGGAATAATTTGTGTTATTGTATTTCTTGTTATGTTATTAACTGGTTCAGGTTCTGTTATTAATGCTTTTATGACAGGGATTGTTTTGGCTGTTGCAGCCATTCCAGAAGGTTTGCCTGCCGTCGTTACAATTGTTATGGCGCTTGGGGTAACAAAACTATCTAAAAAGAATGCAATTATACGTAAACTATCTGCAGTTGAAACACTAGGAAGCACTCAAATTATTTGTAGCGATAAAACAGGCACTTTAACATTGAATAAAATGACAGTTAAAGAGGCAATAACTTTTAAAAATAAAATTGATAAGCTTGTAAAAAATTCAGATGAAGAATTATTGTTGAAAGCAATGGTTTTATGTAATGATAGTATTATTGATAAATCTGAAGAGAATACAAAATTTTATGGTGACCCAACTGAAACAGCACTTGTTGATTTTGCACTTTTATGTGGCATAAAAAAATGGACTTATGATGAACAATTTAAGAGGGTAGATGAAGTTCCATTTGATAGCGTTAGAAAAATGATGTCTACTGTTAATATGGTAGAAAAAAAAGAATATGTTTTTACTAAAGGTGGAATTGATGAAGTTTTAAATAAATGTGCTTATGTGTTAGATGGAAATAAAGTTAGAAAATTAAGCAGTGAAGATAAGCAAACTATTATTGCAAAAGGCAATGTAATGAGTGATAAGGCTTTGCGTGTTCTTGCTTATGCCTATAAAATTAATGATAAAAAAGAACCTATTGAATCAAATTTAATTTTTGTTGGATTAACTGGTATGATTGACCCTGCTAGAGCAGAAGTTAAAGATAGTATTGCTAGTTGTAAAGAGGCTGGTATCAAAGTTGTTATGATAACGGGCGACCACATCAAAACAGCTGCAGCTATTGCAAAAGAAATTGGCATTTTAGAAGCAAATGATAGAGTTATTTCAGGTAAAGAACTTGATGCTATGAACGATGAAGAGTTTTTAAAAGAAATTGAACATATTTCTGTTTATGCACGTGTTAGTCCTGAAAATAAAGTTAGAATTGTAAAAGCTTTTAAGAGCATTGGCAAAATTGTTGCAATGACTGGTGATGGCGTTAATGATGCACCAAGCTTAAAAAATGCTGATATTGGAATTGGCATGGGCATAACGGGAACAGATGTAACTAAAGGCGTTGCCGATATGGTTTTAGCTGATGACAACTTTGCAACAATTGAAACAGCGGTTAGGGAAGGAAGAAAAATTTATACTAATATTCAAAAAGCAATTTCTTTCTTAATATCATGTAATATATGTGAAGTTTTAGCATTGTTCTTTGTTGTTTTGTTTTATCCTCAACTTATATTCTTGGCGCCAGTTCAATTGTTATGGGTTAACCTTGTTACAGATACATTCCCAGCAATTGCCTTTAGTAATTGTGAAGCTGAACGCAATATTATGAAAGTTCCACCACGTAAAAATCAAAAAAGTTTGTTTGTTGGGCGTGTTGGAATTGATATTTTAGTTTCAGGTGTATTGCAAACCATAATAGTTTTATCAACCTTCTTCTTAAGTTTGCATTTATATGGCAATGCCGTTGCTTCAACAATAACTTTATTTGTTTTAAATTTAACTCAATTGTTCCATAGTATTAATGTAGCAGCAGGCGAGGAAACTGTATTTAATGGCAGAGCACTTAAAAACACAACTTTAATTGGTTCATTCTTTTTAGGAATAGGACTAACACTAGCAATTATTTATATTCCAAAAGTTAACAACATTTTTGGCTGTACGCCTTTAACTTTAGCTCAACTAGGAATCGCCTTTGGCATGGGCTTTGCAGTAGTAATTTTATTTGAAATTTATAAATTGATATTTAGGTTAGTTAAAAAGCGTAAATAAAAAATTTCACCATGTTGGTGGAATTTTTTTAAACCTATTGCAATTTTTGTTGCTTTATGTTATATTCAAATTGTAAGGGAGAAATATATGGAAAATATTAATTATTATTATGACAATGTTTATGATTTTAGCGATGGATTAGCAGTTGTAAAAAAGAATGGTAAATATGGCTATATAGATAAAACTGGAAAATTGCTAAATTTAACCGCAGCGAGGGACGTACAAAAAATAATTATTTATAACACATTGGCGTTTGTAAAAAGTCAGCTTCAAAATATTAAAAAAATGGGTGTTGATTGTAGTAAAGTTATAAAAGAATTAGATAAGCTTCAAGAAACTTCTATTGAAACAAATATAGTTAAAAAAACTATAAAATAATTTATAAAAAAAGTGAGGAAACCCCCACATTTTTTTATTTACAACAAAAAAATTTATTGTTCGTTTTTATCTAAAGTTTTTAAGCATTTTGTGCAAACATATGCTTTTGTTACTTTTCCGTCAATTTCAACTTGTTTCTTTTGCAAATTAACATCATAATGTTTAATTGTTTTTATATTACTGTGGCTAACTTTGTTACCTTTCATTTTATCTCTGCCACACATTATACAAATTCTGCTCATCCTTAAATTGCTCCTTTAATTTATTGCTAAGCCTATTTTAGCACATAAAATCTAAAAATACAAGTAAATTAACAAAAATTTTGTAAAAGTTTAAAAAAAAGTGTTAGTTTGTTTGCCAAAAAAAATAAAATAATATAAAATAGTTAGGTATCATATCTTATACTTAATTTATAGGGAGGAAATCATGGCTGTTAAAACTAGTAACAGGTTTGGAGAAATTAAAATATCAGACGAGAGTATTGCCACAGTTGCAGCAAAAGTTGCACTTGATTGCTATGGTGTTGTTTCCTTAATAAATAAAAACATGAGTGGAAATTTAAACGAGATGTTTAAGCAAAACTTTAGTAAAGGTGTAAAAGTTATAACAATTGATAATAGAATTCAACTAGATTTATTTGTTGTACTTAAATATGGTGTATCACTTTCAGCTGTGTGTGAGTCGCTTAAAAATTCAGTTAAATATCATGTTGAAAATTTTACAGGTATGATAGTAGACGCTGTTAATGTCAATGTTCTTGGCATACGCGTGTAAGTAAATTAAATAAAATATTATTGTATAAGTTTTTAAGGAGTAATCATGCTAAAACAAATAAATGGCACTATGCTTAGAAAAATGATTATAGCTGGTGCAAGTTTGTTAGAACAGAATAAAAAGAATGTGGATGCATTAAATGTTTTTCCAGTGCCAGATGGCGACACAGGAACTAACATGACTTTAACTTTTAAAAGTGTTTTAAATGAAGTAGGTAAATGTCAAAACAACAATATTTCTGATTTAAGTGAATGCATAACTAAAGGTGCACTTAAAGGAGCAAGAGGAAATAGTGGTGTTATTTTAAGTCAAATTTTAAAAGGTATTTCTTCAGTTTTAGGTCAAAGTAACGAAAGTTTTAATACTAAAACATTTGCAAAAGCTTTACAAGAAGGTGCTCAAGTTGCCTACAAAGCAGTTACAAAGCCAAAAGAAGGAACTGTTTTAACTGTTATTAGAATTATGGCTGAAGCAGCTAATTCAGCTTCTAAAAAAACTAGTGATTTTGAAGAATTTTTTAAAATTGTGCTTGATAAAGGGGAAGAGATTTTGGGGCAAACGCCTGAAATGCTTCCAGTTTTAAAAAAGGCTGGTGTTGTTGATGCTGGTGGCAGAGGTTTACTTGTTATTTTTACAGGCTTTTTTAAAGCTATTTTAGGGGAAGAAAATTTCACTTATGTTATAGAAGATACTGCAGCAAAAACTAGCGATCAAACAGTTAGTGAGGCAGATTTAAATGTACTTGGAGACATTGAATTTGCATATTGCACTGAATTTATGATTATTGAGATGAAAAAGAAAACAACATTAAGTGATATTGACAAGTTGCGTGAGCGTCTTGTTGAACTTGGTGATAGTGTTATTTGTGTTGGCGATTTAAGTTTAGTTAAAGTGCATGTTCATTCAAATGAACCAAATAAAGCACTTGGATATGCACTAGAGCTAGGAGAACTTACAAACTTAAAAATTGAAAACATGCTTGAACAAAATCGTGCATTAAAACGTGCTAGAGCTGAGAAAGAGGCACAAAACTCTAAACCATTTGGTATTGTTTCAGTTTGTGCAGGAGATGGGCTTGAAGCAATTTTTAAAGATATTAATGTTGACGAGTTAATTACTGGTGGTCAAACTATGAATCCAAGCGCAGAAGATATTTGCATGGCAGTTGAAAAAGTTCCTAGTCAAAATGTTTTTGTTTTCCCAAATAATAAAAATATTATTTTAGCAGCTGAACAAGCACAAAGTTTAACTAAAAAGAAAATTTATGTAATTCCATCTACATCAATTCCAGAAGGAATAACTGGAATATTAGCATTGAATCCAGAAGGCACAGTTGAAGAAAATTTTGATGCTATGAAAGAAGCAATCAAAACAGTTAAATCAGCTTTAGTTACTTACGCAGTAAGAGATACTAGTGTTGATGGACTTGATAAAGATGTTAAGAAAGGCGATATTATCGGTTTAACTGAAAAGAATATTTTAGTTGCTGAAAATTCAGTTAATGAGGCAGCAAGTAAACTAATTGAAAAACTTGTTGATGACACATCTGTTAACATTACTTTATTCTTTGGAGAAGGAGTTACTGAAGCTGAAAGTGAAGAATTCAGACAAAAACTTGAACAAAAATTTCCAAAACAAGAAGTTAGTATGCTTTATGGTGGTCAACCAGTTTATTATTATCTTGTTAGCATTGAATAAATTTAAAAAAATCTGCTTATTTTAGCAGTTTTTTTTTGCATTTTTGCATAATTTTATTATTAATGGAAAACCTATTACTAAGGAGGTTGCAATGGCAAATACTAAAAATAGTTCTGCTAGCAAAAAAACTAACACAACTAACAGTGCTAGAAACTGTTCTAATAAGGCTGAAGCTAAGACTTCTGCTACAAAAAACAGCACTAAAAATGTAAAAGATTGTGGTGGTAGAAAAACAAACAAGGCTGATTCTGCAAGTGCAAAATCAACAAGTGCTAAAAATAGTACAAAGTCTTGTAGCGTAAAAAATACTACATCAAATAGTGCTAAAGCATGCAGTTCAAAAGCATGTAGCAAACGTTAGTTTAATCCTAAAAATCGAGGCTTATGACCTCGGTTTTTTTATAACTAATTTTAAAAAAACTATTGAAATAGCTTAAGTTTTAGGTTATAATAATTTAACTAAAACTAAAGGTGAGTATAAATGGATAATAAAGCAAAAAATTATAAAATTCCGATAAATCGCACAAATATTAATAAAATGCTTTTAGAAGCTACAAAACAATTGAATTTTGAAACTGAATTAATACCATATCTTTCAGAGGAAGAAAAACTTGTATTTGAAAACCATGTTTTAAGGCCAAATATTAGTGGTTTAGTAAAATTTCAACGAGAGCATAAGTTATCTTCATCTGTTGCGTATATTACATCTGCTATTTTAAGAAAAATTAATATAATAATAAAAAAGAAACAAGCAATTAAAACTTTTGAAGATAGATATGGAGGAAGAGAGTCACTTGATGATTTAGCCATGATGTTGCTTCCACATCATAGAGAAATACTTTATGGTTATATTCTTAACATAGACCCAAAAGCTGCGATGAAAATGTCACAAAAAATTAGCAAAAAAGAAAGTTTATTTATGAGAATTGCTCATGATGAAATTCCAGTACGACTAGATGTTTTATATAAACGAAAACTTGAAAGTGAAGCATTTATAAAAAAATATGGTGGAGAAGATTTTATATTGCATGATTTTCTTCCTGCGCTAGAGCGAACAAGTTTGGATATTGAAAGAGATGAAGCAGTTTTAACAACATTGTTAATGGATTATCACTATAATTCTGAATTAGACCTAGAAAATAAATTAACTAATGGCGAAAAACAAATGAATTTGTACAATGTTAAAAATGCAATAATTCAAAAGTTAGATAATTATATCAAACGCAAAAAAGAAATAGATGAGCTTCTTGATAGAATTGATGTAAATAAATTTAATGAGTATATTGCTTCTTTAAATGCTATCAAAAAAACAATTTTAATGGAAAGTGTTATTGCTTACGCTCCACTAAACACTACTAAACTTGCCAGTTTGCTCAATTCATATAGTTTAAAAGTTGAAAAATTACAAAACCAAGTAGCTAATGAAGTTAATAAATTGGCGCAAATTGATAAACCTAAAAAATGCAAAAACTAAACTTTGCATTTTTTTGTTTTGCAATCTACAAAAATATACAAAATGCACTTTTAATTTTTAAAATAAGTATATTGCTTTGCGGTATACTTTTTTTATGAAAGGAGAAAAGTATGCAAATTTTTAGCAAAGTTAATAATGATTACTTGGTAGTTTTCTTAGTTGGCGAACTTGATCACTATGCAAGTGATTTTGCTCGCAGTAAACTTGATGCACTTTTAGATAGAAGCACTCAATCAAAAATTATAGTTGATGTTAGCGGTCTTGAATTTATGGATTCAACGGGCATTGGAGTTTTACTTGGAAGGTTCAATAAAATGAAAGCATTAAAAAAACCTATGTTTATAGCAGGGGCAAAAGGCAGTGTGGATAAAGTGTTTACGATGAGCGGTATATATAAAATAATGCCAAAAATAGCAGGTTAAAGGGAGATAAAAATGAAAGATAATGAATTTGTTTTAACATTAAAAGCATTAGGGGAAAATGAAAGTTTTGCTAGAACTGTTGTTGCAGCTTTTTGCCTTGAAGCAAAACCAACTCTTGAAGAGTTAAGTGACATTAAAACAGCTGTTAGCGAGGCTGTTACAAATGCCATTGTGCATGCTTATGATGGCGCAGATGGCAAAATTAAAATTAAATGTAAAATATCTAAAAATAAACTAACTATTGAAGTTAGTGATTTTGGAAAAGGCATAGAAGATGTAGAAAAGGCAAAAGAGCCTTTTTATACCACTCGTCCTGAAGAAGAAAGAAGTGGAATGGGTTTTACTGTTATGGAGAGTTTTATGGATAGTCTTGAAATAACTAGTAAGCTTGGCGTGGGCACAAAAGTAAAAATGACTAAAACTTTTGGGGTTGTTGAACCTAAAGAAAATTTTGAAAGGGAAGAATATGCTATCGCGCGAAGAAACGGATAAGCATTTAGCCTTAGCAAAGGCAGGTAATGAAGTAAGCAAAACTTTATTAATAGAAGAAAACATGCCCTTAATTAAAAGTGTTATTAGAAGATATGTTGGAAAAAATTGTGAATACGACGATCTCTTTCAACTTGGTAGTATGGGGCTTTTAAAGGCAATTAATAATTTTGATTTAAGTTTAAATTTAAGGTTTTCTACTTATGCTGTGCCTATGATTGCTGGTGAAGTAAAGCGTTTTTTGCGTGATGATGGAAGTATCAAAGTTTCCAGAAGTGTTAAAGCGCAATATATTGAAATAAAAAAATTTATTGAAAGTTTTAAGTCAAAAAATGAACATTCTCCAACCATAGAGGAAATTTCTAAAGAATTAAATATACCTCAAGAAGAAATTATTTTTGCAATTGAATCTAACAAAATGCCTGTGTCTATTTATGAAAAAACTGAGGGCAAAAACGGAGAAAAAAGTCTTTTTGTTATGGATAAAATAAAAAGCGGGGAAACAGAAGAAAAGGCTTTAATTAGAATTGCATTAAAAAATATTTTAAGTGAATTAAATGAACGAGAAAAAAAGATTATTTTACTTAGGTTTTTTAGAGATAAAACTCAAAGTGAGGTAGCTGAAATATTGCAGGTTTCTCAAGTTCAAGTTAGTAGGTTAGAAAATAAACTTCTTGCAAAGTTAAAAGAAAAATTAGAATAACGCACAAATTAATGTGCGTTTTTTTGCGTGAGCAAATATTTTAATGTAGTTTTACTCGGTTTTTTCAAGGGTTGTTAAAATTGATATAGTTGTGTCGAGAGTTGAGGTGGCAAAGTTTAGGTCTACATAAACGCTGTCCATTTCTGCAAGCAAGGTATTTGCTTTAACTAATATAATTTCTGGTTCGTTTAAATCTGCGTTAACGAATTTTTGTTTTGCGGTATTAAAATACTGTTTTTTATTTTCTAAATTTTCAGCTGTGCGTCTAAGAGCTCTAATGCAGCTGTTTATATATTCTTCATCTTTTTTTGTGACTATTATAAGACCGCGTTTTATATTTTCACATTCTTCTTTAATTTGGTTAATTTTTTCATCTAATTCGCTTCTAAGTTTGTTTATTGAAGCATTTTTATTTAAAACTTCAATGTTAATTTTGTAAATCTCTTCTAACTTTAATATGTAGTTATCTAGATTAGCTCGCTCGCCACTTGTAGATATTTTAGGACTAATATTACTTTTATAAAATTTTGCATAGTCAATTGTATAATCAGGGCTTTCTAT
>CAMUJQ010000019.1 GCA_947089305.1 uncultured Clostridia bacterium | reverse complement strand
AAATAACTATATTCTATTATTTAATGGTTCACAACAATTTATAGAAGAAAATAACGAATTGGTTTATGACGGCTGGAACTTTGATGCCTATAAAAAAATAAAGGTAGCTGTACGCAACAAAATTAAAAATCAAACAATAAAAATAGTGAAACGTCTTCAAAGCCTTGGCTACCGGGGGATTGGCGGAGTTGATTACATTGTTAAGCAAAATCATGTTTATTTTATGGAAATAAATCCTCGTTTTCAAGCATCATCAGAAGAATTGGATAAAAAGCTTATTGAAAACAAGCTACCAAGTATATTTGAAATCAACTATTTAAGTTTTTATGATGAGAAAAAATTTATAAAGGTAAGCAAAAAAATTGAGTCTTTAATAAAGGATTGATTTTAAATATTAAAACTAATGCAGAGGATTAAAATAGTCCTTAAAGAATTTTTATTAATGTTGTATATTATAGAAAGAAGATTTAAAAAATGTATAACTTGCCCTTTATGCAAATAGCGTGGGAATAATGCCTTTTTATAATAAAAACCGAACTCAAAATTAGAGTTCGGTTTTTTGCTAGTTTAAAATTTTAAAAACCTTACTTTTGTTTTTTTATTTGTCGTTAAAAACACTTGAACATTCAACGCCAACTAGAAGACCAATTTTAAAGCCATAGAAATAATGTTCTTTAGCAATTTCACTCCAAAGGTCTTCATTCGCGTCAATAAGTTGGTCTAAAGTGCTTTTATGTTCTTTAGTGTAATTTATTGTATATTCACAATAAAGATTATTAAATATTTCAGAAAGTTTATCTTCATTTTCAGTTCTTTTAATATTTTCATAGTTGCCACAATTACCAAAAAACATTTCTTTAATTATTGAGTTTTGCATGTTTCACCTCCTTTTATAATAGAAGTATAACATATTAAAAATTAAAAAACTTATAATAGTGATATCATCACTATGACTTTTTTATACACCAAAAAAGTGCTTTTTAGCATAACAAAAAATTAAGATTAATCATAAAAACTATTATATTGTTCAAGGAGTAAATTTATGCAATATAATAGTGAAATTCAAAATTCTTTTTATCGCGCTAAACTTAAGGGCGCAAAATTTTTTTCAATAGGCAAATCTTTTTTAGGGCGCGATATATTATGTTGTCATATTGGCTCAATGCAGGGTAAACAAATTTTAGTGCATGGTGCAATTCATGCTCGCGAATATATTACAACTTTGTTAATCAATCGTCAAATAGAATATTTATTGGCAAAACAAAAACGTGGAAATCTTGATTTGCAAGTTGGAGGAATTTATTTTATACCCATGGTTAACCCTGATGGTGTAGACATTGTTTTTAATGGGGCAGAAAACATTAACTGCAAACTTATTAAAGAACGCGTTAATAAAATTTTAGAGAAGTCTAATAAACAGCTTTTTAAAGCGAATGCAAATCTTGTTGATATAAATGTTAACTTTGATGCAAAATGGGGAGAAGGAAAACATAATAAAACAGTTGAAGGCACTGAAAATTATATTGGGGCCTTTTGTGAAAGTGAAAATGAAACAAAGGTTTTAAAAACTTTTACGCAAAAAATCAAGCCGTCTGCAACAGTAAGTTATCATTCTAAAGGAGAAGTGATTTACTACAAATTTAAAAGCGACTCATTAACTTTAAAAGAAGCAAGAAGTTTAGCAAAACTTGCAAGTGCAGTCACAGGCTATAAAATAGTTAGTCAGGGTTCTAGTTCGGGAGGCTTTAAAGATTATTGTATGGAAAAGTTAAGCATTCCTAGTTTAACAATTGAAGTGGGAAGGGATGATTTAACTCATCCACTATCTAAAAAAGATTTACCGCACATTTTGCAACAAAATTTAAAACTACCTCTTAGGATACTTGAAAAAGTTTTGTCTTTGTGATAAAATAACAATATGTTTACAAAGGCTGAAAAAGAGTTTTTTATGAATATTGCCCTTATTGAAGCACGTAAAGCCTATAAAAAAGGCGATGTGCCTGTTGGCGCATGCATTGTGAATATCGATTCTAAGAACATGATAGCAAGGGCATATAATAAAAGAATGTTAAGGCATGATGCAACGGCTCATGCCGAAGTTTTATGTATAAAAAAAGCTTGCAAAAAGTTTAAAGATTTTAGGCTTAATAAAACAGCTATGTTTGTAACTTTGTTTCCATGCCCTATGTGTATGGGAGCAATTGTAAATTCTAGAATAGACGAGGTTTATGTTGGCACAGAGTCTGATAGAGTTGACAATAGTTTAATTGAAACAATTTTTAACAATAATTTACTTAATCATAAAGTGAAATATGAAGTTGGAGTTTTAAAGGAACAATGTTCTAGTCTTGTTCGCAAGTTTTTTAAGGAACATAGGGAAAATAAAAATTAAGGTAGGAATAATTTTATGGAAACTCAAATTGACATATTAAAAGCAAAAGCAATTGATACAAGCAGTGTGATGGGTTTTGTTGTGTTAGAAAATAAAACTATATTTGAAACTAGTCAATATTTTTATAATAAAAAGTTTTTAAATGCTTCTTTAAAAGAAATTAGCGTTAGCTTAGTTGATAAATATAGATACTCCATTTTAACAATTAAAGAAAATGATTATGCTGATGCGTTTAAACAAATTTCTAGTAAAATTACTCCTAACCTTAAAACTATTATTGTAATTTTTGCAGATGCATGTTTGTTAGAAAATAATGTTATCGACATTGCAATTAATAGATGTGAATTGTCTAAGTTTGTTAATTTGAATAAGTCTTTTGTGTGTGATGTAAATTATTTTAAAAATGAAAACTTTAAAACGTTAAGTGAAAGTGAAGTTTTAAATGTTGCGCGTACAAATAAAATTATAGATAAAAACACTTTTATTAGCGATCTTGAATTTGCTTTTCAAAACATTCAAATAAAAAACTTAATGAAAAATAAAGTTAAATTTTTAAGTTTAAGCGATGCAAAAATTGATTTTACAGTTACAGTTGGCGAAAATACAGTTATTAATAACGGCGTGATTTTGCTTGGAGAAACTGTTATTGATGAAAATTGTAATTTAGAAAATGTTACAGTTAAAGATAGTTTTATTGGCGCAAATTGCAAGTTAAGCAATGTGGTAATAACAAATTCTATAGTTAAAAAAGGAAACACTCTAGCTGGGGTTGCAAATAAAAAACACCAGGCTATAAATAGTGTAATAATTGAGTAGGGAAAAAATGAAGTTATTAGTTGGTTTAGGAAATATTGGCTCAGCTTATGAAAATACATATCACAATTTAGGTTTTTATATTGTGGATGCTTTTTTAGATAAAAATAATATACCAAAAGACTTTAAACAACTTAAACATAGCCATTATTTAAAAACAACTTTTAACAAGCAAACTTTAATAGTTGCAAAACCAACAACTTTCATGAATGCAAGCGGAAAAGCCGTGTTAGAACTTATGCAAAAATTTAAAATAAAGAAAGAAGATGTAATAATTGTTTTTGATGATTTTGATATGGAACTTGGAAAGGTTCGATATAGAGAAAGCGGGTCTGCTGGAACTCATAATGGTATGCGCAGTATTGTTGCTGCAATTGGGGAAGGTTTTAAGCGTGTGAAAATGGGCTTTGGCAGAGAGAAAAATGTAAATTTATTACATTTGGTTTTAAAGAAAATACCTGCAAAGGAACAAAAAATTATTGATGAAAGCTTAGTAGAGGCAATAGAGAAAATTGAACAATGTTTATGCTAAAAGTTTAAAAGAAGTGTTAAAGGAAGCCGAGGTAAATAAAACTTCGGCAACATTTTTTGCAACGGGAAGAACGGAGCAATGCTATATTATTAGTCAGTTTAGTGGAATAAAACTTTTGTTTGTAAATGCTAGTTATGAAGCTATTGTTTTAAAGGAAAATTTAAATGCATTCAATGAGCCTTGTTTAATTTTTCCTGAAGTCACAAGAGTTTTTACTGAAACTTATGTTAGTGATGATGCACAAATTATAAAAGTGCTAAATCAAATAGAAGAAGTAAAACAAGCGGGTAAAAATTTAACTGTTATATTAACCCCTAATTCTCTTTGCGCGCTTTTGCCTAGTTACAGTTTAATTCAAAATAACTTTTTGCAAATTCAAAAAAATAAAGAATACAATTTAAAAGCATTGCAAACAACTTTAATTAATTTAGGTTACACAAAAGTTGATATAGTTAGTGATGTAAAAGAATTTAGTTTAAAAGGCGACTTATTAACAATATATGAGGCAACGCAAAGCTCTATTTTTAGAGTGAGTTTTTTTGGCGATTTAGTTGAGTATATTGCAAAATTAAATAAAAATAATTTTGCTGAAATTGAAAAGTTTGATGAGTTAAAAATTAGTGGAAATAAAATTAACTTAAACATTAATTTAAATGAACTTGATGAAATTAAAAAAGCACATAAGCTTCACACCTTAAAAGGCGAGTCGCTTGAAAATTACAATAAACTTTTTAGTCAACTCGAGCTTTGTGTGGAAAATCAAAATATTCCATTGTTTTTATTACCACTTATTAATAAAAGTGAAAAACTTTGTAATTATTTTAATGCATATAACTTAACAACCTTTATTATTGAGCCTAAACGCTTTAGCGAAAGTTTGGTTGAAGTTGTAAAGAGTAATTTAAATTCTTATAACGCGCTACTTGCAAGTGGCTTAGTTACAAATATGCATAAATACAACTTTGTAACTGATATTTTATCTTTTTTTAAAAATAAAAATTTTAACTATATAAGTTTACAATCTTTACTTTCAAGTAATCCATATTTTAAAACGGACAACTTTTTAAGTTTGGATGTAAATCATCAAACTTTGTCTATTGGTTTAACAATGCCAATTAAAAATCAAATTCGAGAATGTCTAGAACATAACTTTGATATTACAATTATCTGTCAAAACGAATTTACAAAAAATGTTGTTAGTAAAGAAATTGATGAACTTTATAAAGAGACGAACATAAAATTTTTTGTGGGAAGCATTTCTTCTTCTATTATTATTCCAACTGAAAAAATAGCAATATTTGGAATTAAAAGTGTTGGCAGTATAACAAATGAGTCGCAAAGAAAAAAAATCTTTAATGCAGAAAGTTTTAAAGAGGGCGATTTTGTAGTTCATAGTTTTCATGGAATAGGAAAATTTATTGGGATTGTTAAAAGAACTGTTTTTGGTTATGAGAAAGATTTCATTGAACTTGCCTATCAAAATGGTGCAAAACTATTTGTTCCTTGTGAAAACGCAAATATGCTAGCAAAGTATAGTGGGGCCACTCCTAGACTTAGTGTTATGGGTGGAAAAGATTTTGAAAAAGAGAAAAACAAAGTTAGAGCAAGTGTAAAAGAGTTAGCATTTAATTTAGCAAAACTTTATGCAGATAGAAGAGAAAGAAAAGGTTTTAAATTTGTAGAAGATGATGAATTGCAATTAGAGTTTGAAAAGCGCTTTAGTTATGAAGAGACCCCCGCACAACTAGCCACAATTAATGAAGTAAAAAAAGATATGCAGTCAGCTAAGATTATGGATAGATTAATTTGCGGTGATGTTGGTTTTGGAAAAACTGAAGTTGCTCTTCGTGCAGCCTTTAAAGCCGTGCTATCAGGAAAACAAGTTTGTTTGCTTGCTCCAACAACAATATTGGCTTTGCAACATTACAAAACTTTTAAGGCTAGAATGGATGCATATCAAATAAATATTGCATTGCTTTGTAGATTTGTTAAAGGTGCGCAGGAAAAACAAAATTTATTAGATATTGAAAACGGTAAAATACAAGTAATTATTGGTACGCATAGAGTTTTAAGTGAAGATGTTAAATTTTTTGATTTAGGGCTTTTTATAGTTGATGAAGAACAACGCTTTGGCACGGGACAAAAGGAAAAAATTAAAAATATTAAACATAATGTAGATTCACTTGCTCTTAGCGCAACTCCAATTCCTAGAACTTTGCATTTAAGTTTAATTAATGTTAGAGATATAAGTGTAATTGATACGCCACCTAAAAATAGAATTCCTGTTCAGGTTTATGTTTGTTCATATTCTTTAAATTTAGTGTTAACAGCAATAGATCAAGAAATTGCCAGAGGAGGCCAAGTTTTAATTATTTACAACAATACGGAAAAAGTTGAAGAGTATGCTTCTATGTTAAGAAACAAATTAAATGGTATTACAGTAGATTTTGGGCATGCAAAACTTTCTAGTAAAGTGCTAGAAGAAAAAGTGTTAAAAGTGTTTAATAATGAAACACAAGTATTCGTTTCTACTACAATTATTGAAAATGGTGTAGATTTAAAAAATGCAAACACCTTGCTTGTGATAGATGCGAATAGATTTGGGCTTAGTCAACTTTATCAGCTTAAAGGTCGTGTAGGAAGAAATCAAAGTCAAGCATATGCATACTTTTTTACTAATGCAGAGAAGACAATCTCTGAAGATGCAGATAAAAGACTTAATGCAATTATGGAATTTTCTAATCTTGGTAGCGGAATAGAAATTGCTAAAAAAGACCTTGAAATTCGTGGAGCAGGAAATATTTTTGGAGCAGAACAAAGTGGACATATGGATAGAATAGGTTATGAAGAGTATGTAAAAATTCTTGATGAAGAAGTTAAAAAAGCCACAGGAGAAGCAACTGCAACATCAATTGAAACAATTGTTGAAACTGATATTAATATGTTCGTAGATTACACTTACGCAAAATCCACTGAAGAGAGAACAAAAATTTATAAAGATTTAAGTTTAATTTTTACTGAAGAGGAATTATTTGAATATTTAGCAACCCTTAAAAATAAATATGGTGACATGCCACAAAGTGTAAAAAATATTGGAGAAATATGTTTAATTAAAAATTTGGCAAATAAAAATTTAAGAGCAGAAAAACTTATTTTAAAACAAGATAAATGTGCAATAATAATTGATAAAGAAAATTTTAATTTCACAAATGAATTTTATAAAAAACTATCTAACTGTGGTTTTGTTTTAGTTTTTGATGATAAGGGAATAATTAAAGATAGTAAAGCCAAAGTTAAAATTGAATTAAAGCAGAATTTACCTACCAATGAAAAAATTTCTAAGTTAAAGCAAATTGTTAGCTAGATTAATTGATTTTTATCTTTGCTTTTGTTATAATATATCAACAGGAGATTTTATTTCTAATGCGAAAAAACTTTTTTAAATGTTTAAACTGTATAATTTTATTAGTTGTTATGTGTTGCGTGTGTTTAACGGGCTGCAATCTTTTTGAGCGTGACAATGCTAAATATCTTGCGCAAGTTGTTGCTAATGTAAAAGGTCCTCATGCAACTAGTGTAACTATGGAAGATTTGTTAAATGGTTATTCGTCTTGGGGTTATCAATATTTTCAATCTCAAAATGTTGATAAAGAAGAAGCAACAAAACAAATTATTAATGATATTATTGATAGAAAATATTTACTTCAATATTTTGAAGATCAAAAATTTGAATTAGATGAAAAAGAAGAGTGGAAGGCTTTAAAAGATACTTACGATAGTATTAATAGTCAAATTTCAGATTTAGAAGATACTATAAAAATTGAGTGGAAATGGACTAATGCATCAGGTGATAATTCAGATGATGAAAGCACAAATAATAAAGATAAAATTTACACACCTTATGATTCTAAATTTGATGTTGACGAAAATGGAAATATTGCCTTTAAAGATGTAGAGGAAGAAGAAGTTTCATATCCAAATGAAAAGCCTACTTTTGTTTACACAAGCATTGGGGCACAAGAAAATGCTGATAAAGATAATAAACGTCTTTTTGAAGAAGCAAAGAGTAGATATTTTTCTAATTTGAAAGACGCTTATAAAAACAGAGGCATTACCAAGAAATCAGATGACGAATTATTTGAACTTGAAGTAAAAAGAATTGAAAAGAATTATCTTGAAAATGCAAAAATTACTAAATTGCAAGAATATTATGAAGATAATGTTGCAAATACAAAAAATGCTTTAGATGAAGTTTTAGATGCTGTTTACAACGAATTTAAAAATCAATATCTTGCTCAAAAGCAACTTTATAGTAATAGCAATAATATAGATAAATATCGTAAAGACATTTTAAATAGTTCTAGATCAAATGCATTTTATTATAACCCAGTTGAAACTTCAGGAGAATTTTTTACTGTTACTCATGTTTTACTTAAGTTTAGTGATGAAGTTCAAGCTGAATTAGATGAAGCTAAAAAACTTGCAGAAAGTGATGGTGGAACAAAAGAAAATTATCAAAACTTACTTAGAAGCAAATATCAAACAATTAAAGTTCAAGCAGTAAATCCTAAAACTGGAATTGCTGAAGGAGAATACTATACTCCACAAGATATTTTACTTGAAATTAATCGTGCTACATCAGCTGGTAAAATTAACTTAGAAACTTTCCGTGATATTCAATTTAAATATCAAGGAGATACAGCCGTTTATACTTCAACTTATGACTATGTTATTCCAATGGATGAAAGTAAAGATACAATGGTTAAAAACTTTGCTAATACATCAAGAGAACTTAGAGGCAATGGAAGCGTTGATAATATTGGTAAAGTTAGTGGGCTAGTAGAAAGCGAATATGGTTATCATATTATTGTATATACTGGTGAAGTTACAAATGTTGTTTCAAGTGTTGAAAATAAAGATGCAGTTTTGAAACAATTGATTAACACGAGATTGAAAGCAGATAGAAATAAAACATATTTTGATTTGGTGTATGAATCAATTAGTTCAAAAATCACAACTTTTAATACTTGGTCCGAAAATATTGTTAAAACTTATAGAAATGGAATTGAAATTAAATGGTATCCATATAGATATAAAAAACTTTACGAATAAAGGGTTTTAAATGAAAGAAGAAGAGAAAGATACACAGGTGGATGAAAGCTTAAGAGATTCTCCTGAGAAAGAATCTTCTTCTTTTTTTGATGGAAATGAAGAATTTGAGTTTACAGGAAAGAAACCTATAACTGTAAAAGAAGAAGTTGAACAGGAAAGTAACAGAGAAGAATTAGAGCACATTGAAGAGAAGGCTCAAGAAAGCGATAATAATACAATACACAGTGAAGATAAAAGTGAAATTAAAAAAGATAAAACAAAAGTTCAAAAAAAAGATAGTCTAAATGAGAATAGTCAAAATTTAAAAGAAAAACTTGAAGCTCATGCAATTGAAGCTGAAGAGATTGCAAAAGAAAATAAAGAGGAAATTGAACCAACAGTTGAAAGCACTATTGTTGGAGCAGAAAAAGAAGTTAAGAAAAAAACAAGCAGATTTATGAGATATTTTTACACTGCTTGTTTAATTGTAAATATCATCAGTTTTATAGTATTCTTATCAATTAATAGTCAAAGCAAAGTTCCATTTAAAGAACTTGCTGAAAGTAGTAATGTTTGGTGGTTAATTGCTGCGTTTGGATGTTTTGCTTTAACTATGTTTGTAGAAAGCTTACGTTATTATATTTTGCTTTTAAGGGGAACAAAAAAAAATCGACCTATTGTAAGTTATAACACAACAGCAATAGGTAAATATTATGATTTTATTACACCACTTTCAACAGGTGGGCAAGCTATGCAAATCAGCTATTTAACAAGAAAAAAAATTGATGGTAGTTTTGCTGCAAGCGTGCCTGTCACAAAATATATTTATAATCAATTTTGTTATTTACTTGTTATTATAATTTTATTTATGCTTAGTGGGCAGCCAGAGTTTGGTGATTTTGGAGCAAAATTTATTGGGGTTGCAGCTTACATTGGTTTAGCGTGGCAAATATTACTGCTTGCAATTGTGTTCTTCTTTAGTATTTCAAAAAAAGTTGCACCCGCTTGCACAATTGGAGTTTTAAAATTTTTAAGAAAAATAAGAATTATTAAAGATTATCGTGAAGTTTATGTAAAAGTGTTAAGATTTGTTCACGACTATCAAACATCCTTTAAAAAATTTTTTACAGATTTCTTTAGTTTCTTTGTAATGTTTATTAGTAGTCTTATTTTGATATTAATAAGATGTTTAATTCCTTTCTTTATTTATTGTTCTTTCTTTGGTTTTGAAACTAGCCAAATTATTTCTATTGGAGCAAGAACCTTAATGTGTGAATTAGCTATGGGCATTTGGTTGCTTCCTGGGAATGTTATTTTTGCAGATGTTGCATTTATGGCTTTGTTTAAATCTGTGTTTATTGGGGGCACCTTATTCTGGGCATTATTGTTCTGGAGATTAATTAGTTATTATCTTTACATAATTCAAGGCTTTATCGCCGTGCCAATTATTAATCATAACAATCCAAAAATTCCACGTCACCGCCCACCAAGAGAGCCTAGTGCTAATATGAATGAAAAAATTTTAGAATAAAAAAAACAACTTAAATAAGTTGTTTTTTTATATTACAAATTATTAGCTATTTCTATTATTGTATTAAGACCATATTGAATTAAGGTTAAAACAAGTTCGTTTTGCTTTTCGTTAAGATCAAAAGTTAAAAGAGTTAGAAGAGCTTCAATATATCTAACAATAAAAACAATTTTAGTTTCGCTAGTTGTACCTGTTGGTAAATCTTCATTGTTAACAACATAATTTGAAGAAAAGCTTGTTAAAAAATTATAAAGATGTTGCTCTGCTTGCTCTTTATTATTTGTAAAATTACCAATGCCCTTAAGCCCAAATATAACATTTTGAACTGCCATATCAAATTCAGAAAGTGGAATGTCCAAATTTTCTTCTTCATTATCAAGAAGTAAATCATTAACCTCAACAATTTTCTCATCATCATATTTTTGTTTGCTTGCATGCAATGCTTTTGCAAGATTTTGTGCCATTAAACTGGAATTTTTTAAAGTGTCCATTAAATAAATCTCCTTTGTAAACTTATCTATTATTTAAATTAAATTTTTGTTACTTATAATTTTTGATTTTGAAAAATATATTATTTTATGGACTTAATTGAAGCTATTTTATGTTTTGTAATGGGTGTTGTAATACTTGGTTTTTTATGTGTGCTTTTTAATGCAAAGTTTAAAACTTTTTGTAAAATTTTTTTATTTAACGCAGTTAACTTTTTTATTTATATAACTTTGGTTGTTTTTTCAATATTAAAATATTCAAGTTTCGCTTGTTGTCTTTTTGGTGCCTGCGGATTAGTTGGCTTTATAATGCCCATTGTTTTAATATATTTTTAATATAACATGTTTTTGTTTTTAATTTATTTTGTGTTATGTTATAATAACCGTATGGATATAAATTCAATTATAGATAGTGTAATAAGTGTAGAAAGAGTTTTAAATAGAACGGCAGAAAAAAATAAAGGTGGACTTACATTAAAAATGCAGGTTCTTCTCGCCATGGATAAAAACGGGGGAGAAATAACAAATAAAGAAATATTCGACCAAGTTAAAATTGTAAAAACAAATTTAGCTATTTTATGTAACAACTTGTGCGAGATGGGTTTAATAGAAAAAATAAAAAATGGAACAGATAACCGTTTTATAAAATATAGACTTTTAGAAAAAGGTAAAGCTGAAGTTACAAATTTTTTAAACGATGGTGAAGCATGTTTTAAAAAAATTTTATCTAACAAAGAAATCGCTGAACTTGAATCCGCCTCAAAAACAATAGTAGAAATTTTAAAATAAAAACGAGGTTAACTCGTTTTTTTTGTTTTGGCTTTAAATTTTATAAACTTGCAAGAAAATATTTTAAACATTAAGTAAAACCCTAAAAGTGAAGCAATCAACATAAATAGCCTAAACTGTCCATAATTAAATTCAATTGCAATAAATATAAACAAAGTTAAAAATATTGCAAAAATCAAAGTGGCAACTAAAATATTTACAATTAGTTGTTTGTTTATTTTTATTTTTGAATTTTCTTTATAGGGAAATAAAATATTAATGGCTTTTGTGAGTAGCATTAAAAGAACTTTGCAAACTATGGCAAGAATAACTCCAAGTGCAAAATATAGTGCAAAAATAACAAGGCTTTCTTTACTTGTTAAAATCAATTTTTTCTCCTTTATTTAAATAGTCTTTTAAAAAATGGGGTATCATCTTTTCCCGCTTTAATTTTAAAATCGCTTATTTCACCATTAACTTCTAAAATGCCGTCATTAACATTTAGCTTAGATATAGCAAAGTTTTTTCCATAAATTTCAATTGTTTTATTCCCAATTTCTAAACTAATAAATTCAGGTGACGACTTAATAACTTTTTTTAATCCATTAATTAAAAATGAGCTTGACCCGTTCATTGTTAGCTTATAATCTTTAGATTCGCTAACATGTTGTTTAGTTTGTAATTCCAAAATAACACCTCCAACTTTATAACTAATTATATGAAATATATTAAATTTATTTGCACAAGTTTATTTATTTGTTTAAAATAAGTTAAGAGGAAAGTTTATGAATTTAAAAAAATATTTTTATAATAAAATAGTAGTTATAACGGGCGCATCAAGTGGCATTGGTGCAGCAATAGCCCAACTTGCTAATAGTTTTGGAGCCAAAGTTTATGGACTTTGTAAAAGTAAAACAAATGATGCACTAGAAAATGTAGTATATCTTAGCTGCGATGTCAGAAATAAAGAGCAAGTAAACAGTGCAATATCAGAAATTATTAATAAAGAAAAAAGTATTGATATTTTAATTAACAATGCGGGATTAGGAATTTCAGGGGCTGTTGAAAATGCTACCAATCAAGATGTTAATTTAATTGTGGACACTAATCTCTTAGGAGTTGTTAATGTAACACAAGCTGTGCTTCCTTATATGCGAGTAAATAAAAATGGTAAAATTATTAATATAAGCAGTGTTGCAGCAATTTTTCCTATTCCATTCCAAGGCTTTTATAGTTCAACTAAAGCAGCAGTTTTACTTTTAAGTGAAAGTTTAAGAATGTAAGTTCAAAACTATGGAATTCAAGTGGGAGTAATTCTTCCTGGGGATGTTAAAACTAACTTTACAAAAAACAGAGTAAAAAGTGTTGTGGATAGTGTTTATAAAGAACGCGAAACAAAAGCTGTTTCAAGTATGGAAAGAGATGAAATTAATGGTTTAGATAAATTTAAAGTTGCAGAACAAATTTTAAAAACTATTGCAAAAAAGCATGTTCCTCCAAGAAAGATAATTGGAGCAAAATACAAAATTTTTGTTTTGTTAAATAAACTTTTACCTCGTAAATTAGTTTTAAAAATTGTTAATAAGATGTATTAAAAAAACTTGCCTAAATTTTAGCAAGTTTTATTTTTTTAAAATTTCTTTATTGTAAAGTTCTAAGGCTTCTTCAATTATTTTAATTGCGCGTTCATGTCCACCAAGTTCTTTTACTTCAACTTTTTTATTTTCAAGTTGTTTGTAAACTTTTAAAAAGTGCATTAATTCTTCAAAAATATGTTCTGGGAGTTCGGCTATATCTTTATACCCATTATATTGAGGGTCACCATAAGGAATAGCAATAACTTTTTCATCTCTTTCATTTCCATCTATCATAATAACAACCCCAATAGGATAGCATCTAACTAGACATAACCTTTCAAGAGGTTCACTACAAAGAACAAAGGTGTCTAAGGGGTCATGGTCGCCACAATAAGTTAGAGGAATAAAACCATAGTTCATAGGGTAGTGCGTGCTGGTATACAAAACTCTATCCATAATTAAACAACCAGTTTCTTTATCAAGTTCATATTTTGTTTTGTCGCCTTGTTGAATTTCTATACATGCAACAAAGTCTTGTGGGGTAACGCGTTCTTTTCTTATATCTTTCCAAATGTTCATTTAATTTCTCCTTATAGTTTATTATTCTAGCACTTTTGTTTTTAAAAGAAAAATAAATTAAGCTAATAAAGTTAAATTGTTTGAAAAATTTTTAGTTTATGATAATATTAAATATACAAAGGAGAAAGTATGATACAGTTAGATAAATATCGAGATAAATGGTTAAAAGATGGTTTTAATGATTATATAGGGTTTTATCCGCGTGAGTTTTTTATGCTAGATAATTTTTCAGCATTTCAATTTAAGTATAAAGGCAAAGTTTATGCAACAGTGGAACATGCTTATCAGGCTTATAAATTCAAAAATACTGCGCCTAAAATAGCTAAGCAAATTGAAAAAAGTTTGTCGCCAGATAGAGCTAAAAAAATAGCACATGAAAATAAAGATAAAGTTGACCCTAACTGGGATAAAATAAATTTAGCTTTAATGGAAGCTTTATGTAGGGCAAAGGCAGAACAAAATCCTTATGTTGTAGAAAAGCTTTTGCAAACAAAAGATTATTTAATTTGTGAAGATAGTCCTGTAGATGCATTTTGGGGAATAGGTAAAAATCGTGATGGACAAAACGAACTGGGAAAAATTTGGATGAAACTTAGAGAAGAGTTTAAAAATAAACAATAAAAAAACTTGCTAAATTTAGCAAGTTTTTTTATTACTTATCCTCAAATTTATCTTTTGAATTTTCTTCAAATTCTTTAAATTTTTCTTCAAAAGCATCATTAGATTTTTCATCAAAATTTGTTGCGTTAACTTTAACTTTGCCAGTTTTATAAACTTCTCTGTAAATTTGGGCAAGACTTGCGGCACAACCTAAAATAGCAAATGCAATAAATATAATAAAGTCGAATACAAAAGCATTAAAATTTTTAAATACAATAACTAAGGTCTTAGCAAAAGTTACTCCGCCTAAATCTGATAAAACTAATTGAACATATAAAGCTAGATATTCGCTAATTAGTAATGTAATGATTGTTATTGCAAAAATAATCCAAAATTTGGCTTTGGTTTGGGGCCCTCTTGCCAAATTATAAAATTTGTTAGCAAAATAACAAATTGTTAAGGCGGCAACAGATGCAACCCAATTTAGGGCGGCAAGTCCAACCCATATGCCCATGCCAATTAGCGCGCCACCAATAGCAGCTAAGGTTGCTAAAATAAATCTATTTCTGCTTGGAATTTCATTTCCGTCTTTATCTTTAATAATTATATCACTCATAAATAACTCCATTAATAAGTATTTGCAAAATCAT
>CAMUJQ010000018.1 GCA_947089305.1 uncultured Clostridia bacterium | reverse complement strand
CATAAATAAACTAGATATTAAACATCTAGTTACAAGAACAATAAATGCTTTCTTTCCTCCAATTACATATAACGCAACAAGCGTAACAATATTGCTTAATCCAATTTTTGCAAATGGCACAACAGGAATAAGAGGTGGCAAAAAATTTTCCACATAAAATAAAAGAAGGGATAATGCAACAAATGCAGAAATTGTTGTTATATCATAAACTACCCTTCTTCTACTGTTTTTCAAAACCATTACTTCCTTTTTAGTTCAATAACCATTTTGTGCGGCAAACAAACAATAGTCTGCCCAACCTTATTTTGATAACCCATAAGAACGCAATCATGCCCAAAACAATCAGCTTCAATAACGCATATTTTATGGTTTTTAATATTAATAATATTATAACCATTTTCACAATTTATTTCAACTGTTTTATCTACATCTAAACTAATTGTTTCAACTATTTTACCATTTACAGAAACCTCAACAAAATTTGCAGTTTGACTATTAATTACAAGCAAAACAATAGCAACTGTTAAAATTGCAACAATTATAAATATTGCTATTAAAAATTTTAGATTAAAAATTTTTGATTTCATTTCCGTCCTTATCTATTAATAAGTATAGCACATTTTGCTCATTTAAAAAACAAATTGCAGCTTCTTTTGTTAAGGAGCACGCGATAGTTGCAAATACATCGCACTTAGCTCCATCAGAATCAATTATAGTAACTCCAGAAAGTTCTTTACTCCCTTGTTTTCCATCCTTATTTAGGATATGTGAAATTATTTCTCCATTATATGTGTAAAAACGTTGATAATGACCGCTAGTTATAACAGCAAATTGAGCTCTCTTTAAATCTAATTTTACTTTTTTTTCTTTAACCGCATTTGTTACATAAATATCTGGTATATACATGTTTTTCTTAACAGAATACATTAAATTACCTGCATAATTAAGTAACATATTTTTCACACCTTGCGCTCCAACAAAATCAATCATTAAATCAGTAAAATAACCTTTTGCAATCCCACCAAAATCAAGTTCACATTTATCATATTCTTTTGAAATGTAATAATCATTATCAATTTCTTCAATTGCAAAATTTTCCATTTTACATATTGGCAAAAGGTTTTCAATTTCTTCATCACTAGGAATTGTTTGAATTTCACTTCCTGCTTCTAAAGAATCAAATTCATCTAAGCCCCAAAGTTTAATAATTGGATAAAGCGCAGGATTAAAATTTAAATTCATATCATAATAATGTTTACTCAAATAAAATAAGTCATAAAAAGCTTTATTTATTTTAATTTTTTCCTTTGCTTTTGCATTATTAATAATTGAAATTAAACTATCCTCTTTTTTAGTATCAAAGTTATTTTCAAACTCAACAACCTTTAATTCTAACTCACCTATTATATCTTTAATATTTTTTGTTCTTTCAACGCTCACAAAAAAAGGTAACTTAGATGAAGTTAAAATATAAGTTCCATTAAAAACATTTTGCTTGCAACCAAAACTAAAAATTGAAATTGCAAGCAAAAAAGCTAAACTAAAATATTTAAAAAATTTGTTTTTCATTATTTTGATTTTTTATTATAAATTATTCCAACAGTTTTAAGTCCACAATGAGCAGCAACAATAGGGCCTATAACACATGTTTCAATTTTAACATTTGGTGCAATTTTAAGAATTTGTTCTTTTAAATCGTTAAGAGCATTTTCATTGTTTGCATGTAATAGATATATTGGCTCATCATCAGCCTCAAACATCTTAGCAAACTCATCTGCAATATATTTCACACCGCGCTTAAAACCTTGCATTGCAGTTAATTTAACAAGTTTTCCATCTTTAATATGTAGAATTGGTTTCATGTTAAGTAAGCCACCAATAATTGCCGTTGTGCTAGATACTCTGCCCCCACGACGCAAATGTTGAAGGTCATCTACAATAAACATAACTTCATTAGTATCACGTTTTTGATTTACAAAATTAATTATATCTTCTGGAGTAGCTCCATTTTGAGCCATTTTTGCAGCTTGAATAGCAAGACGTCTGCCACCAGCAGAAATACTTAAAGTATCAGCATAATAAACTTTTCTACCCTTATACTTTTCTTCAAGTTCTTTAATAGCAACTTTCATTTGGTCAAAGGTTGCTGATAACCCACTTGAAAACGCAACATAAACAATATCTTTGCCATCTTTAAAAAATGGTTCCCATGTGTCAATATAGTTTTGAGCATTAATTGCTGCAGTAGTTGCAACTTTTTTTGCTGAAATTGCCTCATAAAAATCTTCAAAATTTGGCTTGTTTTTTAAATCAATATTATATTCTTCGCCTTCAATATAAACAGGCATATAAATTAAATTAATGTTATATTTTAATAAATCTTCGTTAGTTAAATCACAATCAGTATCACTAAAAAATACAAAATTAGACATTATTCACTCCTTTTCTATGTTTTTTCAACACTTTTATTATAAGTGTAAACAAGAAACTAGTCAAATAATTTTAATCTTTATACTATTTTATTATATATTTTTTTATATTTTAAAACATTTTTATAATAATTTAAGCTTATTTTATAACAATTTTTATCAAACTCACCTGAATTAATCCATTCACGAGTTTTAGTTTCACCTGCATTATAAGCAATTAAAGCATACTTTAAATTGCCATCAAATTTATTTATTAAATACTTTAAATAATAGGTCCCTAACTTTATATTTAACTCTGGCTTAAATAATTCTTCCTTATTTGTTATATATTCAAAACTGTTCAATTCACAAACATATTTAGCAGTTTCTTCTTTTAACTGCATAAGACCCATAGCATCTTTACTGCTTTTTGCATTTGCTTTAAAAGAACTTTCAGCTTTAATTACAGCATAAATCAAAGCTTTATCAATACTAGTTTCAATTGCATATTTTTCAATTTCATTTTTATATGCTATAGGATAAATCATTCTAAAAGAAAAAAAGCATATTCCAAGTATAACAACACCTGAAAATATGCCTATTAAACTATATGTTAAAACTTTTTTCATTAAAAATAGTTTATGTTAAAAACAAAATTTTTATATATCAAATAAAGAATTTCCACTGTCAACATTAGCAATTAATGGAACTTTTAATTTTATAACATTCTCCATTTCTTTTTTTGCCAATTCTTTAACAAGTTCAACTTCTTCTTTAACACAATCAAAAATCAATTCATCATGAATTTGCAAACATAATAAGCTTTTATAATTTCCTTCTTTTAGCTTATTCATAACATTAATCATTGCAACTTTAATTATATCACTAGCACTGCCTTGAAAAGGAAAGTTTTTAGTTGCACGCTCCCCAAATTTTTGCAACATTTTATTTTTATGAAAAAGTTCAGTAATTCTTCTTTTTCTTCCCATTAGTGTTTCAACATAGCCATCATTATTACGTGCATTTATAACAATTCCATCAAGATAATTTTTAACTGAAGAAAAATGCTTATAGTAATTATTTATAAATTCCTCTGCAACTTTTGGGCTAACGCCAATTTGTTCACTAAGCCCAAAAGGACTTATTCCATAAATTATTCCAAAGTTAGTTGCTTTTGAATGCTTTCTTTGTTCTTCGGTAACTTGGTCATATGGCACCCCAAATATTTGACTTGCCGTGAGCCTATGAATATCTTCATTGTTTATATAACTTTTAACTAGTGTTTCATCATTGCTATAATGAGCCAAAAGTCTTAATTCAATTTGGTTGTAATCTGCTGAAACAAGTTCTCCACCTTCAAAGCGTGAAACAAACATTTTTCTTACTTCTCTACCTTCACTAGATCGAGCAGGAATATTTTGCATATTTGGATTATTACTACTAAGTCTCCCTGTAATTGTTCCTGTTTGATTAAAAGTTGTATGCACTAAATTATCTGTGTTATTTCTTTCAAGTTTAAATGGAAGAATATATGTTGAAAGCAACTTTATATATTTGCGATATTCAATAATAAATGGAACAACAGGATGCTTATCTTCTATTGTTCTTAAGGTTTGTATATTTGTTCCCCATTTTATATTGCCAAGTTTTAATTTGTTATATAAAACATCTGCAACTTGTTTTGGAGATTGTAAATTAAAAATTTGAGCACTAACTTCAAATATTTTTTCTTGTAATTCATTAGTTTTATTAATATAATAATTTTCAAGTTCACTTCTAATTTTATCATCAACTTTAATGCCGTTGTTCTCCATACTATATAAAACATCAACTAATTTTATTTCAACATTTTTATATAAATCTCTAATACCCGATTTAATTTGTTCATTTTCAATTTTTTTACAAATATCAATAAGCCCACAAGCACTAACTTTTAAATGACCATAAGATAAAAATAAATTCTTTATATCTTGATCTTTAATATTAGAACTTACAAGCCATTCTGCAATTTTAATATCTTCACTTAATCCATTAAAATTTATTCCAAAATCATGTAAATAGTGTTTAATGTTTTTATAATTAAAACAAAATTTTTGAATTTTTTCATTTTCTAAAATTTCTTTTAAAGTTTTTAATATGCTAAAAAAGTCTAATCCATCATCAATTAAATTTTGCTTAATTGCCACTCTATATTGAGTTTCATCATCGCTAGCAAGTAAAACTTCATTCTCATCATAAATAAAACTAAGTTTATCTTTATTAAAAGAATTTACAAATTTTTTTAATTCATCAATAGTTGTTAAATTTATTGTTTTATATTTTTTTTCTTCAAATTTAACTTGTTCAGGAACAAAGTTGATTTCTTCTTGTGAAAATAATTTTTCATTTTTTAGCAAACTATTAAATTCTAAAATTCTAAATTCTTCTCGCGCCTCACTATTAAAAGGTAAAACTAATTTTAGTGTTTCAAATTTAACTTCAGGAATTTCAACATTAGTATTTATTGTAGCTAGTGCTTTAGATAAATAAGCCATATCTCTATCAACTTTAAAAAGCATTTCCTGACGCGGAGTTAATTCATCTAAATGTTCATAAATATTATCAAGTGACTTAAATTTCTTTATGATATCTGTAGCGCCTTTTTCACCCACACCTTTTATTCCAGGAATATTATCACTCTTATCGCCCATTACAGCCTTTAAATCTATTATATTGATTGGATCAAAGCCATAATTTTCAAAAAAATTATCATTAGTTAAAAGCAAAGTTTCAGATAAGCCACGTTTAGTTAACAAAACACTTGTTGTATCATCAATTAATTGAAGAGCATCTCTGTCCCCAGTAACAATAATAGTTTTTTCATTAAACTTTTTAGATAATGTTCCAATTACATCATCAGCTTCAACGCCTTTTTCTTGAAACACTGTTATTCCAAGCTTTTTAATTAATTTACAAAGTTTAGGCATTTGTTCAACTAAAGCTTCAGGCATTGGTTTTCTTGTTTTTTTATAATCTGCATACATTTTTGTTCTAAAATTTTCTTTTAAAGGATAATCAAAAACCACAACAATATGTGTTGGTTTATGATCATTAATACATTTTAGCATCATATTTAAAAAACCAAATATAGCATTTGTGTATTCCCCATTCTTATCTTTTAAAAGAGGCAATCCAAAAAAAGCCCTATAAGCAATACTATTACCATCAAAAATTACTAACTTATTTTCCATAACTAAATTATACACCATAATAAGTATTTCTCAAAGCAAATTAATTAAAATAAAATTATGTTAAATTTGTTGAAATATTTAAAAATTTGTGATAAAATATAAATTAATTTTAAAGGAGCATGTCGAAATTGGAAGTTGATTACAAACAGGCCCTAGAATTTGCAAAACAAAAACACATGGGTCAAGTGCGCAAAATCGACAAAACACCATATATAAATCATCCAATTAGAGTTGCTGATGTAATAAAACTTTATGCGCCAGAGGACGAAAATTTATCAACTCTTTTAGCCTGCGCTTATTTACATGATACACTTGAGGATACTGAAACAAGTTTTATAGAACTTAAAAATAATTTTGGTGCTGATGTTGCAAGAATTGTTATGGAGGTATCTACTGCTCCATTTGCTAGCGATAAAGTTAAAACTGAATACTTGTGTAGACAAGTTAAATTTATGAGTAGTCGCGCTCTCACAATAAAACTTGCTGATAGACTTGATAATATTAGTGACTTAGCGAATTTTAAAAAAGATAAAATGGCAGAAAAAATTGACCAAACAAATAAAATGATAAATTGTGCAATAAAAACAAGGCAATTAAATGCCTTGCAATCAACTTTATGTAAACTTATTAAAATTCAATTAGAAGAATGTAAAAAATATATCAAAAATTAATTAATCAAACTTTTTAAATTTCTTAAATTTATTAAGTAACCAATGTCTAAATTTATTAGGATTAGTATAAAAACAAAGTGTTGTTTTAGTTTGATTTGGAGAAATTGAAAATTCAACTTGACCAACTTGTTTTCCTTCTAGTTTGATATGTGTGAACACATATTTTTTTTCAAATCTTTTTGGATATAGTGCATAATATACCACTGTTGCATCATGCATTGCTGCACCAATTTTAACATGCCCATCATGGTAATTTTTTGTCATCTCAGCAAATTTTTTACTTGTATTATTAAGTGCTGCAAGTTTATCTATATCTTGGTATCTTAAATAGCAATGGTGTCCAATTTCCATTGGCACAAAAACCATATCTATTCTACTATCCAATAAAATCTTCATAGCTGGTGGATCAAATAAAATATTAAATTCATCATATATTTCAAGAGAATTTGACACTCCCTCAACACTAGCACCCATAACAACAATTCGTCTAATAAATTCACCAGCATCTTTATGAGCTAACAACATTTTTGCTATGTTAGTTGCGGCAGATAATAACCATATATCTGTTCCTTTTTTACCATTTTTAACTAACTCGCTATACATTGCTTCATAAGCGAGTTCTTTTAGTAGAATGCCTGTGCCTTTAGGTAAAATTACATTGCCAAGCCCATTATTCCCATGAACATGCGCAGCATTAACTGTAATAACGCCACTTAACGGCGCACTTTCCCCTTTAACAACTGGAATATCTTTTTTAAATAAAAATTCCAAATCTAATACATTTCTGCTTGTTATATCAGTATTTAAATTTCCACAAGATGCACTTATTAATTTTATATTATATTTTTTTTGTGAAAAAGCTAACGCAAGTGCAAATGCGTCATCTATTCCTACATCACAATCAATTATTACATTTCTTCTTAAATTTTTAAAACTCATATATACCTTACTATTTTACTTATTTTTATTTAATCATATACTTTTTCATCTAAATAAGTTGCTTGCATATCAGCCAAATTTAGTAATACTGCAATAGGATAATTATAATATGCATCAGAAAAACTAAATACCCCTGCCTTAACTCTAGGGTCAAAACCACCTTGATGCCAATTAATTGCTATTGCTTCTTCTCTTGATAATCTCATAAAACCATTGATAATATATACACTTTTTTCACCATGGCCATAAGGCAAAGAATCGTGAATAACATATCTAGGCTTTTGAACCCAAACTCCGTCAACTTTTACATTACGCATTTCAGTTCCATAATAATCTACTTTACAAATATCATGTAATAAGCCACAAATAGCAATTGTTTCATCAGACACTTTTTCAGTATAGTTTTCACCATATTCATTTATAACAATTCTTTTAAGCCTATTATAAACATTAATTGAATGTTGACATAGGCCTCCATCAAAATTATTATGAAAACGATAACTTGCAGGTGCTGTAAAGAAATCGCTTTTTTTTATGTATTCAAGAAGTTTATCCGCTCCTTCCCTTTTTATGCATTCAGTAAAAATTCGTTCAAATTCAATTTTTGCTTCTTCAATTGTCATAGTAACCTCTTAATATAAATAATACCATATTTACCTAAAATTGCCAACCAAAATATTACATAATACAACTAAATTTTCACAATATAAAAACATGAGGAAATTGTTGTGAAATTAAAAGCTGGCGATATAGCCCCAAAAACATGCACTTGTAATTTATGTAATGCAAATGGTAAAAAACTTTCTACTGTTGCAATAAAAAAAGGTGTACCTCTTCCTAAAACACCAAGTTTTGGATGTTACTATGATATAGCAGAATAAATTTGGCATTTAGCATTTAAAGCTAATGTAAGTCCAAAAAGATTTGCAAGAAGTTCTTGCCTTGTTGTTTAACCTTTATTTAAGTCTAAACAGACTTATGGCAAAAAAACACTGCAAATAAAATGGCAAAGAAGTTGCCACGAAAAAACGAGTTCTTCCCCAACAACTCGTTTTTTTGTTTTAAATTTGACTATTATAAAGTTTTGCATAAGCTCCATTTTTCTTAAGCAATTCTTTATGTGTTCCAGCTTCTATAATATCCCCATTTTCCATTACAAGAATTTTATCAGAATTAACAATAGTTGAAAGTCTGTGTGCAATAACAAAACTAGTTCTTCCTTGAAGTGCTGTGTTCATAGCAACTTGAATTTTACTTTCAGTTTTTGTATCAACACTGCTTGTAGCTTCATCTAAAATCATAACTTGAGGATTTGTCAAAAGAGCTCTAGCAATTGTTAAAAGTTGTTTTTGCCCAACGCTAATGTTTCCTCCATCCTCACCAATTATTGTATTATATCCATCTGGCAAAGTTGATATAAAATGATGACACTCTGCTTTTTTAGCTGCGTCTTCAATTTCTTCTATTGTTGCATCTGGTTTTCCAAAAGCAATATTTTCTGCAATGGTTCCATTAAATAGCCAAACATCTTGTAATACCATTCCAATATTTTTTCTAACAAAACTCTTAGAAAATTTTCTTATATCCACCCCATCAAGCATAATAGAGCCACCATTGATGTCGTAAAATCTCATAAGTAAATTAACAAGAGTTGTTTTACCTGCACCAGTTTTACCAACAACTGCAACCGTTTCGCCTGGATTAACAACAAAGTTAACATCTTTCATTAAACTTTTATCTTCACTATATCCAAACTTCACATTTTTAAATTCAATTTTACCAACTATATTTTCTTTTGAAATAGGTTCTAAAGTTTCAGTATCGTTTTCAGTGTTTAAAACCTCTGAAACACGCTCAAATGCAGCCGCTGTAGTTTGTACTTGCTCAGTAATTTGAGTTAATTGCATAATTTGTTGATTAAAATTACTGCTATATTGCAAAAAGATTAATAAGGCATCAACTGCAAAAATTTTATCTAAACATAAAATACAACCAACAGTTGCAAGTAAAACATAACTAAAGTTATTTATAAAATTTATAATTGGCATTGTAAAACCAGCAAAAATAACACCTTTTCGGGTATTTTTAACAAGCCTAGAATTGCACTCATTAAATTCATCCGCAACTTTGCCCTGCATGCCATAAGCTTGAACAACTCGTAATGCCGAATAATTTTCTTCACAAAGCGAAGTTATTTCACCCACGCCCTTTGCTTGTGCTTTAAAATGTTTTTGTCCCATAAGCATAACTAATAAACTTAATCCTAAACTTATTGGCAAAATTCCTAACACAAGTAAAGTTAACTGCCAAGACATTGTAAACATAAAAATTAAAATAGCAACAACTAAAAATATTGAAATTATTGTATTTGAGAGTAAAGTCTGTAAATTTGAACTTATAGTATCAGCATCTGTTATAACACGAGAAATTAAATCTCCACTTGAAGAATCATCATAAAATTTAAGTTTCACTAAACTTAACTTTTTTCGCATTTTTTCTCTTAAGTTATAACAAATTTTTTGTCCTGCTTTGTTTAATATAATTTCAGATATAATTCTTACTATCATAACTCCAAAATATAGGACAACTAAAAAAATAAGCAATTTCAAAATTTGATTAAACACGTCATTAATTACTGCATTTGGAAAAAAGAATAATTTAAATTTACCTAAAACTTCTTGCAATAATTTAGGCAAAAATGCCGTTGCAATTGCACTAATAATCGCTAAAAGCATTGCTATTATTAATTGCAATCTAACACTTTTTAATTCAACAAATAAATCTTTAACAGCTTTTTTAAAATTTTTAGCTCTCTCGCCAGTGCCATGCATTCCCATTCCTGGACCATGTCCACCCATTGGTTTACGTGCAGAAGGAATTTTATTTTGTTTATTACTTTTTGCCATTATACTTCAACCCCCTGACTTTTACAAATTAGTTTATATTCCTCGCATGTTTTAATTAGCTCTTCATGAGTACCAACGCCAAAAACTTTTCCATCATTTAATACTATAATTTCATCAGCATCTTTAATTGTGTTAACACGTTGACCAACAATAATTTTAATTGAATTATTTATTCTAGCTAAATTTTCTCTAACCTGTTTATCTGTTGCAAAATCAAGTGCAGAAAAACTATCATCAAAAAGTAAAATTTTAGGCTTTCTAGCAACTGCTCTTGCAATACAAACACGCTGCTTTTGCCCACCAGATAAGTTCGTTCCTCTATCAGCTAAAATTGTTTCAAGGCCATCTTCTTTTTTTGAAATAAATTCAGTTGCACAAGCAATATCACAGGCATCATTAATTTCCTTTTCACTTAGCTCACTACCAAAAGAAATGTTATCTTTAATAGTTGAACTAAAAATAACTGGAACTTGGGGTACGTAACCAATTTGACTTCTTAATTCATCTAATTTTAAATTTTTAATATTAGTACCATTAAGTAAAATTTCACCCTCACTTACATCTAAAAATCTTTCAATTAAATTGATTACAGTACTTTTGCCGCCCCCAGTTGGCCCTATAATAGCTATTGTATCTCCACTGCTTGCCTTAAAACTTAATTTAGAAACTGCTGGTTCATCTGCTCCTTCATATTTAAAAGTTACATTATTAAATTCTAAACTAGTTACACTATTATCATTAACCGTTAAATCTCCATCTTTAATTTTAGGTTCAATAGATAAAATTTGATTAATTCTATTCGCACTAACAGAACCTCGAGGAATCATAATAAACATCATTACCATCATAATAATGCTCATCATAACTTTTATGGTATATTGAATAACTTTTTGTAAATTAGCAAATAGTGCAGGGTCAACCATTGTAGAATTCTTAATATTAAGTGCAACAATAAAAATTATTCCAATAATAGTTAAACTCATAATAAAGTTAACCATAGGCATCGCAAAACTCATTAATGTATTTGCCTTAATCATTGTATCAGTAATTTGTTTATTATTTTTTTGAAACCTGCTTTCTTCAATTTTATCATTATCAAAAGCTTTAATAACTCTTACGCCTGTAATTGCTTCTCTTGTAACCAAGGTTAAATTGTCTGTCTGTTTTTGCATTACTTTAAATAAAGGTAAAACCTTAATACCAATAATTGCTATAAAAATTAAAAGCAATGGAATTGTACATAAAAGAACATAACTTAATTCTAAGTTAACTTTAAATGTCATTACAAGTGCCCCAATAAAGGTTATAGGTGCAGAAAGCATAATTCTAAATAGCATAGCAGTTAATCTACCAACTTGTTGAACATCACTAGTAGTTCTTGTTATCAAACTGCTTGTGCCATAATTAGAACTATCAACTAAACTCAATGAAACAATTTTGTCAAAAAGTTTTTGTCTTAGCTTTCCTTCAAAACTACTTGCTATTCTTGCAGAAACAACAGAAATAATAAATTCTAAAGCTAAAACTCCAATAACAGAACCAAGTGCAATTAACCCTGCTTTTATCATTTGTGGAATTATTATTGCTTTATCACCCACTCCATCAATTGGAATTAGCGCTATAACTTTGCTTGTTAAATCTGGAACTAATAAATCTACAATAGTTTTTCCAATAACAAGTGCTATAACTAGAGCTACTAACCACCATAATTTTTTTAGTTGTTTTAATATTTTAAACATTATAATTCCTTTTAATTTTGACACTATGTCAAATCGCTATAGTAATAAGATTATCAAAATTTTAATTAAAAATCAACTAAAATTATGCAAATATATAAAAAAATGTGCTTTATTTCTTTGCACATTTCTTTTTAAATTCTTCATTGATTTCTTCCATTGCTACACGACTTTCATAAGCAATTTTAGCAACAGCATCCTTTTTAAGTAAAGTAAAATCTGGATAAATTGGTTTGCCAACAATTAAAGTCATTTTAGGTTTTCTGTTTTTACCTGGTCTTACTCTATAACAAATTCTCATTGGAATAACAGGCGCATTTGAAGTTACAGATAAATTAAATGCACCTTTTTTAAATGTATATAAATCTTCATGGTATCTATCCAAATTTCCTTCTGGATAAAAATGAATGATTCGACCATGATTAACTCTATCAGACAACACATAGAAAAATACATTGTTTTCTTGCATAGTAGTTGGAACAGGAACTCCACCTAATGCTCTAACAAAGAAACCTGCGATAGGACGTTTAAAATTAAGTGGTAGTGTAGTAAATGAAGCTCTTTGTGGATAAACTGCCATAGCAACCATAGTGCAATCCATTTCATGAACATGATTACATATTGTTACTGCCCCACTATGTTTTAAGCCTCGCAAATTTTTCTTACCTTGAACCTTAAGCCCATAGGCAACTTTGTTAAATATAAATAATACAGGAACAGCAATTAAATAGAAGAAAATGTTTGAAAAGAATCCAAAAAATAAATTTTTATTATGCGCCGTCTTTTTTATTTTTTTAGAACCTTTAGTTAATTCTTTATTTTTTAAAGATATTTTAACTTTATTATCTTAAATAGCTTGTTTAAACATTTCTTCAGTTTTAGCAATGCTATTGTCAATTCTATATATTTCAGCTAAATGCGCATATCTAAGTTCTAGTTTCCTTCTTACATCTTCATTATCTAAAAAGTAATCTATTTTACTAGCAAGATCTTTATAATTGTTCTTTTTATATAAACTTCTTTCATCAATAGCAAATTGTGTTGTAGCCGTTTTTTTGCTTGAGTTTACAATAATAACTCTGCCACAAGCAAATGTTTCAATACAGCTTATAGCTTCAACTTCAATGTCAGCAGAATGCACATAAAGCGTTGATGAACGAATAACATCAATTAATTCCTCTTTATTGTAAAATCCAAAGGTGGCATTAATATTATACTTCTTAACTAATTGCCTTAATTTCTTTTCATTTGGACCTCTACCTGCAAGAACAAGCTCAATTTGGTCTTTATACTTAGATAAGCTTATTGCTTTTATCAAAACATCTTGTCGCTTTTCAACAGCATACCTACCTATCGCTAAAATTCTTATTTTACCATTAGAATTTTGTGGACGTTCTACAAAACCTTCACTATCATATATAGGTTTAAAATCATTTGATACACCATTAGAAATAATATGCAATTTAGATTTATATCCATGTTTGCGAATCATTGTGGCAATCAATTTTGTTGGAACATGAATATTCTCAACATATCTATATAATTTATGATGAAAAAACTTGTAAATAAAATTATTTACAAAGGGCACTAATCTAATTGGACCAGCATTGTGCGTTAAGTTTTCTGGTAATACATGAAAACCAGCTGTGCAAGGTATTCCTAGTTTATCAGCTATTTTACAACATACTTTTGCTAACTTCCAAGGTAGATACATGTGTACCACATCACTACCTTTAATTGCATTTTCTATAATAGTTTCGTCTGCAACAGCAAAATGAATATCTTGTTTTAAAGCTAAAGTAGATACTATTGGAATAAATCTTTCGCGAAGAGAATACATATTCTCTCCCTCGATATTAATTGCACAAACTTTAACTGTGTGTCCACGTTTTTTTAATTCTTCTACAAAACGATATGCACTCATAACAGTTCCATTAGTTAAAGTGCTAAAATCGTCAATAACCATTGTTATAATCATTAGTTTAACCTCAAAAAAGTTCCTATAATTATTTTGCCATATAAAAAAAATAAAGACAAACATTTTCATGCTTATCTTCAAAAAAAATTCAAAAACAGCCCATTTTATGCACTTTTTAATTAAAATAAGTCAATATTTAAATTATTTTTTTATTCTTGTTAACTTGTGATTAGCAAGTGCATCAATCTTATTTTGAGTTCTATTCAACAATTCATATAATGCAGGTTTTATTTCACTTAATTCAATATTTTCTTTATTGCAAAGAGCTTTTTCAAGTTGAAGCATTTTAAAAGAAAAAATTTCATCGTCAATTAAATATTCACAAAATATTTCTGCACCTTTAATTTCATTTTCACTCCTCCTTTTTATTTTTATTAATATATTTAATTAATAATTCTTTTTATTATTAACTAAAATAATAAATTTTTGTTTCAAGGATATTTTATCTACACAATAGCTACATTAATTTAGTTGTTTTATATAATATAAATCAATAATCATTTAAAACTAAAATTTTTATATTTTGTCAATCCTGTTCGGGGCTCGCTCGCTTTTTAAGCGAGTGCAAAAACTTCCGTTTTTGCTAGTCCCCTAGCGTCACTCAAAAATGCATAGCATTTTTTGGTGGACTGGCAATTCTTCGAATTGTTTCTTTGAGCGGGGACTCGTTTTTTTTCGTGTTAGCGTTTGCACCGTTCCGAGGTTCGCTCGCTTTTTAAGCGAGTGCAAAAACTTCCGTTTTTGCTAGTCCCCTAGCACCACTCAAAAATGCATGGCATTTTTTGGTGGACTGCCGGGGACTCGAACCCCGGACCCACTGATTAAGAGTCAGTTGCTCTACCAACTGAGCTAGCAGTCCGTATTATTTTAATTCTGTGCTATATGTGGGTCTGGACCCACTGTAAGTTCAACGAATGAGAAAACAAAAGTTTACTTTTAATTTCTCGTGAGGTGAACTTTCTCTTGCTTGCAAGAGCTTAAGAGTCAGTTGCTCTACCAACTGAGCTAGCAGTCCAATTTATTATAAGCATATAGACACAAATAAACTTTATGAGTCTATCATTTATTTAATAATTTGTCAAACTTTTTGATAAAAAAAACAACTTATAATAAGTTGTTTTTTGTTTTTACACTGACCATTCATCATTTACACTTATAAATCTATCTAATTCACTATAAAAACTCCAGCCAGTATTATTATTATAATTTTCAAGTTGACTATCAGGCACTTTAAACTGAATGTCTCCATGACAAATTGAAAACATATCAGTATTAAACTTAAGCACCCTATTTCCCATAATTGTTACATAGCGTAAATCATAACAGTTCTTAAACGCATTATTACCTACAATTTGAAGCGCACTAGGTAATACAACTTCTCTAAGCTTCCAACAATTTTTGAATGTTCCAGTACCAATTTGTT
>CAMUJQ010000017.1 GCA_947089305.1 uncultured Clostridia bacterium | reverse complement strand
TTATCATTTTTTTAAAAGCCCTATTAAATATACTTAAAGGTTAGAAATAATTTTTGCTGTTAATGCTGCAAGCGCTTTTTCTTGTTCTAAGCCACGTTTATCTTTACTTAATACAACAATCATAATGCAAGTATCAAATTGTGTTACGCATGGTGCAATAATAATTTCACTAAAACCATGAACATCATTTTTCACAAAAGGTTTTACAACTTCAACATTTTTTGGAATATCTAAAGCTTTTAAAACATTTTCATTAGTTCTTGCATATGCTAAAATTTCTCCGTTAGAAAAAACTGCAACAGGCATACTAACTGCGTCTGCTAAGTTTACAATAATTTCTAGAAGTTTACCTTTATCAATGTAATCATTAAACTTTTTTAAGACTAAATATTCACCATCTACAAACATTTCAAGCGGTTCATTTTTATTAATCTTTAAAGTTTTGCGCATTTCCTTTGGAATAACAATTCTACCCAAATCGTCAATGCGTCTTACAATTCCTGTGCTTTTCATTCCAATTAGTTTCCTTTTAACTAACTTTATCTTTTGAATTACAAAAATTTTTATGCGTAAAAAAATATTTTTTTATATATAAATTTTTATTTGTTTATGTATACTCTTATTCTAAATCATTTAGATTAAATATCATATAAAATTAGGCCAAAATTGATATGGTAAAATTTTCCAATAAATAAGTGTATTATTAATTATGTTGAGCTTAATACAGTTTTTCCTGTTGCAAGAAATAAAAAACGAGTTAAAATTAACTCGCCTTTATTCGTATAAATCTATAAATTCTTTATTTTTCTTAATTAGAAATTCTTTTAATTTAGAATACCTTTTAGCTGTGTAATTATTTTTAACCATTCTAGAAATATTTGCTTTACTTCCAACTAAAACAACAAGTTTTTTTGCGCGCGTTATAGCTGTATAAAGTAAATTTCTTGTTAATATTATATTTGGCCCTGCCGCAAGAGGAATTACAACATAATCAAATTCACAGCCTTGACTTTTATGAACAGTTATGGCATAAGCAAGAGTTATTTGATATAAATCTTCCCTAAGTAATTTAGCGCGTCTGCCGTCATCAAAAAGAATTACTGTTTCTCCTGTATTGCGGTCAATTCGTTCAATGGTGCCAATATCACCATTAAAAATGCCTTGTCCTTTAAATTCTATTAAGCCTTCTGTTTTAGTCCACTCCATTTCATAATTGTTTTGGGTTTGCATTACTTTGTCGCCCTCTCTAAAACTTACACGCTCAAATTCAAAAGAAAAGGAACCGAATTTTTGAGGATTAACAATATTTTGTATTTGATTATTCAAGTTATCAACTCCTGCCCTTCCAATTTTAAGTGGAGCTAAAACTTGAATATTTTTTGCCTCTGTTTTTAAAAAACTTGGAAGTCTTTTTGTAACTAAATCAATTACAGTGTCACAAATTTCGTCGGGTTCTTTTTTATTTTCGTAAAAAAAGTCGTTTGATTGATTATTAAATTCAGGAATTTCCCCCGCATTGATTTTGTGCGCATTTATAACAATTAAACTATTTTCACTTTGCCTATAAATTTGAGTTAAATTATGATAACTTATAACACCACTGTTAATCATGTCTGCAAGCACATTTCCTGCCCCAACACTTGCAAGTTGGTTTTTATCTCCAATAAATACAATTTGGGTTCCAATATTAACTGCTTTTAATAAACTTAACATTAAGGTAACATCAACCATTGAAACTTCATCAACCAAAATGACCTCACTATCAAGTTTGTTTTGCTCATTATATTTAAAACTTGGTTTTCCAAACATCATTTCAACTTCCAGTCCGCGATGAATTGTTTTAGCCTCGTAACCCGTTGATTCACTTAATCGCTTGCTTGCCCTGCCTGTTGGAGCTAAAAGCAAAAACTTTTTATTTTGAAGTTTGCAAATTTCACATACACATTTAACAATGGTAGTCTTTCCCGTTCCAGGTCCACCAGTGATGATACTTACACCTTCACTTAACGCCATTGACATAGCATTTTTTTGCTCTTCATGAAAGGTTATATTAAACATGTTTTCAAAATTCTTAATTTCACTATCAAAGTTTTGAGTTAACGGTGTAAAACTATTTTTAAATAATACAAGTTTCGAAGCAACGGCTTGTTCTGCTAAATAATATTTTGTTAAACTAACACCCTCAAAAACAAACTCATCTTCAATAACTTCAAAAGTTTTTATTACATTTTCCAACTTTAAATCTGTTATTGCATCGCTAAAAACTTCGTCACTATAAAAATTAAGTAAAATAGAAACTTGATTAGCTAAATCTCCTCGCGGTATATAAGTTGAGCCATTTTTTTCACTGTTTTGTTTCAAAATATGTAAAATACCTGCACGCATTCTAAAGCGACTTTTTGGGTCAACACCCATTTTTTTTGCAATTTTATCAGCAGTTAAAAAACCTATACCATCTACGTCTTCAACAAGTCTATAAGGATTTTTATTAACAAGTTCTTTTGTTTTATCTTTATAAACTTCATAAATTTTAATTGCAAGATTAGTTGAAATGTCAAAATTTTGTAAAAACAGAACACTATCTTTCATTGCTTTAACACTTGCAAAATTTTCGGCAATTTTTAAAGCTCCTTCAATTGAGATTCCTCTTACTTCAGCTAGTTTCCTAGGATTAAATTCTATAATATTTAAACTATCTTCCCCAAACTTCTCAACAATACGAGTTGCCATTACTTCTCCAACGCCTTTAAGAAGTCCACTGCTTAAATATTTAATAATTCCTTGTTTATTTGAAGGAGTTAAACTAACATATTCTTTAACGAAAAATTGTTTACCATATTTTTTGTTTTCTCTAAAATCACCATTCAGTTCAACTTCTTCGCCCTCATAAATTGAAGAAAAAACACCCGTGGCTGTTATAAGTTCGCCAGAGGCATCTATATCAATAACACTATAACCATTAATATCGTTCCTAAAAATTATTTCGTGAACAGTGCCTTTAATTAACATATATTATATATTAACACGATTTTCTCAATCTAACAACTATTTTCATCGCTCAAAATTATTCAATGTGATTATTGATGCTTGCAATTTTTTTATCGATATGTTAAAATAAAGTATGAAGATATTTAAGAAAATGTTGGAATATTTCCTATTATTATTAGGAATTGCTATGACAGCGCTTGTCATAATGTTCTTTTGTATGTATTTCTTTGAAACTAAATTCTTTCAATATGGATGGAAATCAGCTTCAAAACAAAGTTTCACTGATGTATTAAATAATCCCGCTAACTTTGAAATTAATACAAATGGAGTTGCTGTAGAAATTAAATCAAGCTTTGAAAATAAAATTATATATACAGATGGTTATGTAGGTATTGTTAAAGGAATTAAGCATGATGATGGTTCTATTGAAATTCCTGCAAGCACTGTTAAAATCACTGACACTGAAAATAAAACAACAATATCAGTTACTGAACCAAGCAAAGGAATTTTTAGTGCTGGTAAGTCTAAACTAGAAATTTATATTAATGAAAACTTTTTAAAAGAAAATATTCCTAACATTACAATAAATTCAGTTAAAGGTTCTAATTTAGTTAATTTAGGCGAATATGCTTCAAACATAGAATTTAATAGTTCAAATAAAGCTTATCTTAATGCGGCTAGCAAAGTTAATAAACTAACAGGTTCTTATGAAATAGGTAAAGTTACTTGTGCTGTGGATGTGGCAAATATTGATATAGCAACAAAAAATGGTACATTGCAAGTAAAAGGAGCTGTTATTGGCAGTGATTCTCTAAAAGCTGATGTTACGGTAAATGCTGAAAATGCTAACATTAATTTAAAAGAAATTCTTGGAACATTTACTTACACTGGTAAAAATGCTAAACCAGCTAGCGGAGGTAAAATAAACATAACTTCTATAGCAGAAGGTATAACAATTGACGCTAAAAGTTTTGATTTAAATATAAATGAACTAACTGGTGGTTGCAATATTAATGCGTCTACAACTGGTAATGTGAATATTAAAAAATTTGTGGCATCATTAGTAAATAAAACAATTATAGTTAACAAAGGTAAAGTTAATATTAATCATTTAGATGTTGATTCTATAAACATAGAAACAACAAATGGTAATATAAATATAAATGCAACAAGCACAACTAATCAAAATAACACAAATAAAATTATTGCCAAGTCAACCAATGGCGACATTAAAATAAATGCAAAAATCACAAGCAATGAACAATCATATTTTTATGCTGGAGAAATTAAAGCAACCAGCACTAAAGGAAGCATTATTTTAAAAGATGTGAATTGTAAAGTAAATTTAAAATCAACTGACAAAGGGAAAGTTGTTTGTTATTTTGAAACAATATTTAATGAAAGCAGTCTTGAAACTAATGAAGGCGATTTATTTGCTGATGTTAGACCAGGCAGCGCAGCATTTTTAAATGTTGTTGCAAATAATAAAAGCATTAATTTACCTAACACAACAACTTTTGCAGAAAAAACAAAATTAACACCAATATATAATGCTCAAAATATTGAAGAAAATCCAATTTTAACTTTAATATCAAATTCTGGAAAAGTTGAAATCAAACAATATTAAATAAGTGAGACAATATGTTTAAAAAGAAAAAAATTGAGGTAGCGCGTGATGGCGCAAAAACCTTTGACGGAAAAATAAATTTAATTGAATTTGAAAAGGATAATGAAGTTATTGAAAGCTTCTCTCGCCCTCAAGTTATAGAAAAATATTTTGATTATGATTTTGAACCTGACTATTTTATTAACAACTTTAGAAGCATAATAGATAAAGAAAAAAATAAAGATGCAGGCGCAAAAATTTATATCAATGGAATTAATATCAATCAAATTAGTAAAATTTATTTGGACAATGAAATTAAAGTTATTGAAGAAATTCCTGCTGATAACCTAGAATTAAACGACACTATTAAAGCAAAGCTAAATCAAACTATTATAGATATAGATAATTTAAATACATCTGAAAAAATAAAAATAGATGAAACATATAAACAAAATGCTAGTGTTGTTATATTTAAAAATTTTAAAATGGCTTTAAAAGAAAAACAATATGAAATTTTACAAAACCATTTAATAGATTTATTTTGTGATGCAATTATAATTTTTGTTAATCTTAAGAAATAAAACTCTCTACTTTTAGAGGGTTTTTTTATTATTATTGCAAAAAGCGATAAGTTATGTTATAATAAAATTAGAGGTAAATTATGAACGCAGCAATTGAAAGTGAATTAGAAAGATATCCCTATTTAAAAAGTTTTCAAGACCATGTAATAATAACAGATGCTGATGACATTAAAAATATAAAAGCAAGCAATGCGTTAAAATTTGGAAAAACTACAATTTATAGCGAATATATTCGTAGAATTTTGTTTAATGATGATTACTATTATTTAGCAAAAAGATATTTTAAAAATCAAATTAAACAATTTAAAGTTGCAACCGTTTCTAGAGGGGATTTGGTTGATAATATCTTCTATTCCAAAACACAAATTATTCGAGCTATTAATGAGTTTGTTAAAAATGCTGAAATTGAGTTAACTAGTAAACAACAAAATAGAATAAATGAATTAAAAGAAATTGTTAGTGAAGAAAAATTTCTTGAAGCTAATAATGACTCTATTTATGTGCTCGAAATAGACGGCGAAAAATGTAAATTTAAAGTAAGCGAATTACTTAATTTTTTTAATTTAGATAGACAAACTTTTAGAACTCTTTGCGCCAATAAAAACATAGCTTTTATTGGCGAGCATAAAAAAGAACAATTTCTTTATGCCGCTTATAAATATGTTAAAGACAGTGATATTCTTGACGAAGTATTGTTTAGTGAAAATTTTATTGATAGATTTAATGACATTAAAAATTTACAACTTATTGATTTACAAGCAATAAACCAATGTTTAGACCCTGAGGATGAAACTTATAAAAAAATTAAACTTAATAGTGAACTAAAAGAGCATATTTTAAATGGGCTGTCAAAAAATGCAACTGACCTAGAAAAAGCAATTTATGTTTACATTAAAATGTGCAAAACTTTTACTTATGACGAAGCTTATTATGCGCTTGAACAAAAAGGCGTGGTTGATGCAATTCAAAAACATAAAGATTACAATTATATTGCAAAAATCAATAAAAAAAATAACAGCTTAGTTTGCTATGAATTTAATACAATTTATGCAAAAATATTAAGTGATTTGGGTATTCCCTTTAGAATAGATTTTAAGGGTACGTTTCATGAATATGGCACAGGACACCAAAACATAACAATTAGATGTGGCAAGTTTTTAGTTGATGCTGATTCTATTGTTTCTATTTTACATGGCGATTTATATTGTGCAAAAGTTAACGAACCTCTTACGGGAATAACTTGCGCAAATAAAAATAGTGAAACTCAAAGAGAATTTGAAAGAACTTTGCAAAGGGTATACAAAAAAATAATTAGAGAAGAACAACGCAACTCTCAAGCCACTGATAGCGAACCCGCATCCTTTGAGGAAGTATTAAAAGAATATCAATCAACAACGCAAAATTATCAAGAGGTTTCAATTGATGAAAAAATTGACATTATGCTAAAAAAAGTAACCGACTCTAAGCTTAAAGGCATTGATGCACTTTCTTATTTGCTTAGGCTTAGAAAAGTTTTGTTCCATGGCGATGAGCGCATTGACAACTGCAGTATCTCAATCGTTAGGCGTTATACAACAGAAGCAGAGCAATTAAATGGCTACCCCATTGCTATTGTTGCAGTTAATAATTCTAGTCTTTCTAAAGAAGAAGAACAAAACAATTATTTAATTTTTAATTCTACAAAAACTGTGCAAGCAATTTCTCAAGAAGAACTTCAAGAGTTGTTTGATAATAGAGAAATTATGTATATTTATGATGAAGACAAAGAACATAGAGTGCCAGGTATTTATAAATTAGGTGAAGTAAGAAAAAAGAAAAATTAAAATTTTTTCAAATAAGGAGCGAAAATGATTGAAATTTTAAAAGCCATGAATGAAGATTTAATTAAGAAAAACAAAAATAAGCCCGACGCGCTAAAAATTCAACAACAAATAAAAGCAATTTTAAGCGAGGATGATTGTTTTTTAAATATGCCAATTGAACTAGCCTACTCTATTTTACGCGATTTAAATGTTAGCGAAAACAAACTAAAGGACACTTATCTACAATTAATTGAATATAAAAAATAGCCAAATTAAACCTTGGCTATTTTTAACTTATAATTTTTAAAATTTTATTTTTTTAACTTACGGCCGTTTAGTGTAACATCAAATTTGCTATCTAGCGGAGTTAAAAACTCTTTTTGTATTTTTGCTTTTAAAAATACAATTTCCTCCTCGCTTGCGTTTTCTACAGTTCTAGAAAAGCCAAAATTTTTAACATCTTCAGCGGCTATTCTTGTTATAAAGTTTCTATTTGAGTTATCGCCTACATTATAATTTCCGTGAATTTCAATCTTAACTCTTGTTTCAGGATACGACTCACCCGTTGAGCCAACTCCTGCATGCCAAAGAGCATAAACATTTGATTGCCTATCACTTGTTTTAACTTTTCGCACGAAATCCGCGTTAGTTAATATGAAACTAAGCAATGTGTCATCAATTTCAATAACTTTCCCTTGATATTTTTCGTAGTATTCGCTTAACCAATCAATTGGGCATGGACTATCAACTTCAGCACATATCATATATTTACTTTTGCTAATTATTCCCTCTTTCATTTATTTATCTCCTAGAAAGATTTTATCACGCTTTACCACTCGTGTCAATATCCATCACCTTGTAAAAATAATAAAAAGTCGGCCAAAAACACTTTAATAAAATTTAATTTTGTTGTATAATACCTTAAATTGCTCTCATAGGCAAAGGGATATACCACACCCCTCCTAATAACACAGTCTTTACTTGACTTTACCTTATTTTAGGGCTAAAATATAGTGTTTTTAACATTTTTGCCAACTTCTAAAAAAATCTTCATACAATTTGTTCCCATAGTAAAGAGGATATTACAAATCCCTCCTAAGGATTAGTCGGCGGTTCGAGTCCGTCTGGGAACACCAATATAAAATACCTATGTATGTAGTAGGTATTTTTATTATAAATCATTTCTTATAATACTTTTATTGCTTTAAATTCTTCACAAACAGTTTTTATTGATTTGTAAAATTTTGTAAGTATATTAATTAACAATACATTTTATATTTTATCAATTTTAAAGTACTGAATTAAAAAGTTACTCCATTCTTTATAGAATGCCTTAATTTTTTTATTAGAATTTGAATCTTGTATATCATCGGGCAATGGTTGCAAAACATTAATTCTATTAATTACATCTTTTTTTGTAGCACTCCTCATAAAATTACAATTTATATTGTTTTGAAATGGTTTTGCGCTCTCTGCAATTTCTAAAAAATCAAATCGAATTTTTTCTTCTTCTATTTTAGAATATATACTTAAGTAACTATCATCAATTAAATCCACCATATCATTATATATAGTGTTTAACTTTTCCTTTTCTTTCGTAGAGAAAAAATTATTATAATTATTTTTATATTTTTCTTTAACATTTTTTCTAATTGTAATTATTCGCTCATCAACATAGTCCTTAATGTACGTTACACCACTCTGCGTCGCTGAAAATACATTTTCTAAAGAATTATAATATTGTAATTTATTCAAGTTTTCGACTTCAATTTGAGTTGAGGTTAAGATATATTTTTCATTTATTTTTGTATATATTTTTTCATCAAACAACAAAATATATATGTAGGGTGAAATTGGAAATAAAAAATATATTCCGATTGTATCTACACCTATTCCATATTCTGGTTGAAACTCATTTCCTATAATTATAGGATTATCACTTGTCACAAACTCACAATTAGTTCTATTTTCTATAACTATTAAACTTAAATTATCCAATTTCTTATAAAATTTTTTAGCCAAGTTTATAAGTTTTTTTGTAGAATCTTCAATGTTTTCATATGTTCTAGAATACTTGTATGCATATTCATTAATTTGCTGTTTAGATAACTTTACACCATTAAATTGGCATAGAATTGGGATAATTTTTTTATATGATTCATACATTGAATTTCTAATATGAAGCAAAGCCTTTTCTGTTCTCATATACTGAAAACAACAAAATTGTTTAATAGTCTTTTCATCTGACTTGGAAATACAAGATGCATTATTTATAATATTGTTAATAGCTAAAACCCATTTATATTCTAATTTATTTAATTCATCTTCATATTTCTTATCCTTCCCATAAAAGTTCTTTTTGTAGCATTGGTCTTTATATGGCACATTTAAGAATGTCTTATGACTACTTGAATTATATATATTAAAAAACTTACCTTGAGCAAAATTTTTCAAGTAGAATTGTGGTACAAAATGTTGTTTTGTTTTCTCTGCCATTTTTATCCTTTATGTATCAATTTTTAGAGCTTTACTTATTTTTAGTTATGTTTTTAAGATACAGTAAAAAAATATTAATAAATAATGCACAATAATATTATAACACATACATATACATAATTTAACAAATTCAACTAATAATTAATGAAATATTTTTGCTTTATTAATTTACTCAAACGCATAATTTAATGCATTTGCACACATCGTTTTGTCTTCTGGCAATAAATGAGTGTAAGTGTTTAATGTTATAGACGTTGAACTATGTCCAGCCCATTTAGAAACAACTTGTGGTGGTATTTGATTTCTAAGTAATGTTGTTATGCAAGTGTGTCTTAATGAATGCGGCGACACTTTGCGTATTCCATTTTTCAATAAAATATCTGTGAGCCAATTGCTATACGAAGATGGTGTAGTAGGCAAACCATTATATCTACAAATAATTCTATCTCTATCATTCCATGCATCGCCAAATTTTTTTTGCTTCATCATAAAAAGTTTTATATACTTTCAATAATTCAAGCATTTTATTAGGAATATCTAACTGCCTTACTGAATTTTTCATTTTAGACTTTTTTATATTCCCCAATTTTAGGAAGAAAATTTGTGGTACGAATAATATGCATTTTTCTTTTTACAAAATCAAGCGGAAAAATCAAAAAAGACTTCCCTATGTGTTGATACATTATAGGACAGACACCAGCTACGTTTAACGCGAATCCGATTTACTAAAGTAAATCTACTCGCTACTCCGTTGGTTTCTCCACCTAGTCCTCTTCCATTAAGGTTTACTTATTAATTTTTAGTGCGGGTAAAATTTTATAGAAATTATAGTTTAACTTGTGCAAACTGAAGTTTTTTGATATAATATTAGTATGAATAAAAATGAATATGAAAAAGTAATAGAATTAAATAACATTTATGCTCCACTTATAAAACAAGCTAAAAAGTGTCAAGAATTTTGCAAAGATAAAACAACTAAATTTATTTGGGCAAATAATCATTATGAAAAATATGCTAACAAATTTATTTGTGAAGAATATCCTATCCCTATTATTGAAATTCAAAATATTGGTGACATAGGATTTAATTTGAATGAATGCTTTTATGAAGGTTATTTTAAAAAAGAAGAATTGTTAAAATTTAATTTTAATTATATTAAAAGTTTTAAATCTTTTTCTCTATATGGAGAACAAAATTGCCTTAACGACATTTACAACTCTAATATGAATTTCAATAAAATAAAACAACTTATTGAAGATTCAAACGAGAATTTAATTGCAATAAATTTTAGCTTTAAGTATAAAGAAATTGAAAATGTCTTAAAAACATTAGATTTATTAACTTCTAATTAAGTTTTATGAATTATAAAACTTTTAAAGCAACGCATATTGCCAATAGATTAAACATTTGAGGAGAAAACATGTTTAAAGGTTTTGAACCCGTTTTTGATAAAAACTCTAAGGTTTTAATATTAGGAAGTTTTCCTAGCGTGATTAGTCGTTCGCAAGGTTTTTATTACGGAAACAAGCAAAACAGATTTTGGAAAATGCTTAGTTTATGTTTTCAGGAAGAAATTAGCGAATCAATTGAAAGTAAAAAGCAATTTTTACTTAAACATAATATTGCTCTTTACGACATAGTTACAGAAAGCAATTTATTAGGTTCTGCAGACTCAACTTTGCAAAAATCACAAAACAAAATAGCAAACATTAATAATTTATTACCACCAAACACTAAGGTAGAAAAAATTATATGTAATGGTAAAACTGCCTATAATCTATTAGTAAACAATTTTAATATTACAGCACCAGTTGTTTGTCTGCCTTCAACGAGTGGAGCAAATCCACGATATAAATTTGAAACGTGGCAAATAGAACTTGAATTTTTAGTAAATAAAACTTAAAAAATAGCAAAAAGTTATTTGCTATTTTTTATTTACATTTTAATTCCTTACAAAGTATTATTAAACTTTCTTAATTTCTCCACATGCAATTTTAGTTCCAGAGTTCCCCGCTGGTTGCGTTGTAAAATCATCTGGACCATCATGGATAATAACCGTTTTGCCTATTATGTCCTTTAAGTTAAAACGCGCATCATAAAATGCAAGCCAGGCACGTCCCCTATTAGAAAATAACGGAGGCATATCTCCCTCATGGTTTGGATGTGGCATATTTGTAGGATTATAATGTGAACCTGTATCCTCAAAATTATTATCGCAAGTTGTTCCTTCATGAATATGGAATGCGAAAATATTTGTAGCAGTATGGGGTAAGTTTTCTATATCCGCAACCACAATAACACCATTTTGTAATGCATAAAAATCTACCATTCCTTTAATATCTGGAAAGCTTTCTCCTCCATTAATATCTACCCTTGCATAAGGTTTTTGATTGGCTAAAAATTTAAATAATTCTTTATTAATACTTTTATTTTGTTGCATAAATTACCTCAACTTTTTTTATGCCGACAAATTAAAAAAGGTTAATTTAATAAACATTAATTTAACTTAAATTTGTTTATAAAAGTTTTATTATAACTTTTTACTTATTAACTATTACCTTCTATTGCCTATAAAAAAACACGAGACTTTGCTCGTGATTAATTTAACTTTTTAATAAATTATTGCTGTGAAGCCTTCCAAAAATTTTCTAAGCAAGCATTAAATTCTTTTGGTTTATCCATGTTCGCACAATGCCCCGCTCCCGGCAATATAACTTTATCGCATTGTTCTTTTTCTACCCACTCGTTTACAATTTCAATTTCCATAGGTATATCGTGTTCTCCGCAACCTACCAATAAGTTATATTGCCGTTGTTTACTTGGATACTTGTTGATAAGATTGCTCAATTTTGATAAATACATAAATGATTTTTTCTTAAATTGCAAATTTAATTGATAAAATTCTTCTTGTGCTTTACTAGTATAAGCAGATATTTTTTTGTTCGCTTTTGCAAACCATTTTATTGAAAAAATGGCTTTTAGCATCATTTTCATTTGTGCTTTAGAATTGCTTTTCTGCTTATTTAGATCAAAATCATTAATATCATATCCACCAAAACACGCAAGCGACAAAACTTTATCTTCATATTTATTTGCAAAATCTTGTATAAACACTGAGCCTAAAGAAACTCCAACAAAATGTGCGGCCGTTATGTTGTGCTTTTCAAAAATCTGATTTATCCAAAAAGACATATTTTCAATTGAGTCAACTTTTTTTGCATTTATAGAATTACCATGCCCTAAAATATCAACGGCTAGTAAGTTATATTTTTGAGTAAAATATTCAAATTGCTTTTCAAACATTCTGTGATCTACAAATGCTGCGTGAATAAAAACAACCCAATCCTTGTTTGCTGATGTATCAATATAATAAGTAATTGGCAAATTTTCAAGTTTATACTGTTTCATTTTATGTCTCCCTTATATTTTTATTTTTTCAATTTTAAAATCACAATAATATTCTGCTTCTTGTGCGGTAAATTTTAAAACACAATAATCTGGATCAGTTACACCTTTTTTATAAAACAACTTATCGCCAAATCTCCAAATTTTATTTTTTGTTGGCTGATCAGTGCATACTTGCATTGTTCCTTTTATGCTCACACCCTGATACTTAAATGTTCCTCGTTTATAAAAGTAAATACACGCTTTGTTGTTTTCTAAATATTGCTTTACCTTGTTACTTGAAGTGTTGGTTGAAAAATATATATCATTACCATCTATTTCTCTTGGCGAAAGCATTGCCCTTGTTACTGGAAAACCACTTTCATCAACAGAAGAAATAAATGCAGTTTTTTGTTTTTTAATAAATTTAAATAATTTTTCTTTTGTCATATTAATTCCCTTTTATTCTGTAATTTTTTACGGAAATATAAATGTGAAATATTGCAAACAAAATTGCAAACACAATAAGTGGGATGTTTAAAAGCAATACTCCTGATATAATAAATATACTTGATGGAATAATTGATAGCAACAAGGCTTTTATCAAGCAATCCTTTTTCCAAAACATAACCCAGAATAAATAATATGCAAGCATCAAGGCACTATTGATTGCAATATAAACAATTTGCCCATAAGTGAAATAAAAACCGAATGTTATATAAGGAACATTAAAAATCATAAACAACATTGATCCATATCTACCAATCTGTTCAAAAACTTCTAAAATTTTTTTGTTGGATTGTTTCGTTTCATTTTTATTTTTGATTGCAAAAATAATGTTGGGTATAAGTAACAAAACAACAATAATAAGACCTATATAATTAAACCATTCCATAGGTTTATTATACCACAACTTTTTTCAACTTCAATTAGAATTGGCATAAGATTTTGTTTTTCTGATTAAGAATGCTTTACTAAAAAAATTGTATAATCACTCGTATGCACTTTTGGTGCACCACGAGAGATTCGTTTTATAGCCTTTGGCGTCAGCCCCGTTGGGGGTTCGCCATGCTTTGCATGCATGCAAACGTTAGTTTGCTCTCCCGAGTGTGCAACTTTTGGTGCACCACGAGGGATTCGAACCCCCAACCCTCGGTTCCGAAGACCGATGCTCTAGCCATTGAGCCAGTGGTGCATTGTTTTATATATTTTATAATAAATGTAAAAAAACTACAACTTATTTAATACTTTAAATTTATTTTATTTAAATAATCAATTATTTAATTATATAAAATTTAGCATTAACCCTTTTTCTTCCCCTACATTGACTTTGTATTAAGTTACAAACACTCCCGTCGTCGTACCCACCATGCCCAGCGTCAAGTATCTGCCCATACATTATACTTCACACTCACCCATTCGGTTGACAACGGCGGTGGTTTATGTTAAAGTGATGTGAAAGGAAAAAATTAAAATGATTGATGTAGTTGGAGTTAGACTTCAATTTGGAAGTCGCGTATTATTTGATAACGTTAATTTGAAATTTTTAAGTGGAAATTGTTATGGCATTATTGGAGCAAATGGCGCTGGTAAGTCTACTTTTTTAAAACTTTTAACAGGCGAAATTGAGCCAAACAAAGGCGATATTGTAATTGAAAAAAATAAACGTATGAGTGTATTAAATCAAAACCAAAATGCTTTTGACGATAAAACAATTATTGAAACAGTTTTACTTGGTCATAAAAGACTTGCTGAAATTGATAGATTAAAAAATGAATTGTATGCAAAAGAAGAATTTAGTGAAGAAGATGGAATTCTTGCAGGAAATCTTGAAGCTGAATTTGCTGAACTTGGAGGATGGGATGCAGAAAGTGAAGCACTTAAACTTTTAAAAAGCCTTGAAATAGATCCTAGCATAAATTATGAACTTATGAAAAATGTAGATGCAAAAATTAAAGTTAAAGTTCTTCTTGCTCAAGCATTGTTTATGACACCAGATATTTTAGTTTTAGACGAACCAACAAATAACCTAGATTTTAAAACAACTAAATGGCTAGAAAACTTTTTATTAGACTTTCCTAACCTTGTTATTATTGTTAGCCATAACCGTCACTTTTTAAATCAAGTTACAACTCACACTTGCGATGTGGATTATGGTAAAATTAATATGTATGTTGGAAACTATGATTTTTGGTATAAAACAAGTGAACTGCTAAAAAAACAAGCTAATGAACAAAATAAAAAAGCTGAAGAGCGCGCTAAAGAATTAAAAGAATTTATTGCTCGATTTAGTGCAAATGCAAGTAAATCTAAACAAGCAACTTCAAGAAAAAAAGAACTTGAAAAACTTGAATTTGTTAAATATGTTCCTTCTAATAGAAAATATCCTTATATTGATTTTAAACCTGAAAGAGAAATTGGCAATGAAGTTTTAATAGTTGAAAAATTAACTAAAAAAGGCTATTTTGAAAATGTTAGTTTTATTGTTAATAGAAATGACAAAATTGCATTCTTTTCAGATAACAGTTTAACCCTAACAATGTTATTTAATATTTTAGCGGGTGTTGACACTGCTGATAGTGGGTCTTTCCGCTTTGGGGCAACAACAAAAACTACTTATCTTCCCGTTGATAACTCTAAGTTTTTTGATGGTGTTGATAAAGATCTTGTTGAGTGGATTAGCGACTACTCAAAAGAAAAAGATGGCACCTACCTACGCAGTTGGTTAGGCAGAATGTTATTTTCTGGCGAAGAAGCTCTTAAAAAAGCAAATGTGCTTTCTGGTGGCGAAAAAGTTAGATGCATGCTTGCTAGAATGATGTTACTAGGGGGAAATGTTTTAATTTTTGACGAACCAACTAACCACTTAGACCTTGAAAGCATTACAAGTTTGAACCAAGGTTTAATAAATTGCAAATGTCCTATGTTATTTACTAGCCACGACCAAGAAATATTATCAACAGTTGCAAATAGAATAATTGAAATTAACAAAACAAAAACATTCGATAAAGCTATTACTTTTGATGAATATTTAAATAAAAAATAAAACAGCAATAACTGGTGTTGTATTTTTAAATATTATTTGTATTCATCTCTACCAAGTAAATAATCTGCTGTAACACCAAAAAAATCGCATAACTTAATTAAGTTCGCTCCTGTAATATCAGTTATACCTCTTTCCCACCGCGAGATTGTAGAGTCTGTGACGCCAATTAACTCACTTAACTTAATAATTGACAATCCATATTCTAATCTAAGTTCTTTAATTTTAATACTAATTTCATTCATATTAATTATTATAAGATATACAAATTAAAAAAACTTTAATGATACATATAAGTATTACTTTTTTTTGTCCCTTATAAGGGATAGTATAAAATTTAATAAATTAATATTATAAAATTAATATATAGGAGAAATTATGAAATCAAATTACAAACTTAGTGATTTTTTTAACATTGAAAAAATTAAACAATATTTAGCCAATAATAAAATTACAATTGATACCTTTGCAAAAAATTGTAAACTTAGCACAAATACTATTAAACAAATTTTATATAACAAAAATAAAAGAAATTGTAAAATAAATACGGCAATTAAAATTGCAACTGCAATGAAAATAAAATTAAACGATATAATTATTTTCGAAAAAATTTGTCTACCCAAACAAAAAATTTTAAATCTTTAGTTTAATAAAAAAGTTACCATATTTGCTTAAAAATAAAAAACAACAATAAATTGCCGTTTTTTTTTATAATTTTACACCTTGTTTTAAAGCTTCATTCATTAAAATTTGATATTTGTTTTGTGTAGTTTGAGTTAAATCATACCCCTTCATTACATATACAAAATGCAAAAGTCAATATGCCCTTTAATTTTTTTGTTGCTTAGTTTTAAAGTTTATGGTATAAT
>CAMUJQ010000016.1 GCA_947089305.1 uncultured Clostridia bacterium | reverse complement strand
AGTTTGGTTTATAGTTTATCTGGGGCTATTGTAAGTTTTATTGTAATGCTTTTATTATATAAAACTTGTAGAAAATTTTTAAGTATTGTTGTTATTAGTATTGTGTCTGCAATATTACATAATTTAACACAAGTTTTTATTGCAAGTTTGATTGTAGGAAATATTTATGTGTTAACACTATTGCCTTATTTATTAATAGTTTCAATTATTGCTGGAATTATTACTGCACTTTGCGCTAAATTTATAATTAATAAAATATACTTTAAAAAGGAAATAGCAAATAATGAAATGTCAAAATTGTAAATTAAATAATGCAACATATCATAGAACTGAAATAATTAATGGAATTGCAAGTGAGATTCATTTATGTAGTGAATGCGCGTTAAATGCAGTTAATCCTTTTAAAACTTTTTCTATTGGTGAATTTTTTGCTGATAGTTTTTTTCCTAATGAGAAAACAGATTATAAACCTATAACGAAAAAATGCAACGTTTGCAAAACAAAACTTAGTGAATTTTTAAAAACAGGAAATGTTGGTTGCAGTAATTGTTACGAAGTGTTTAAAGAAGAATTGGCACCAATAATTGAAACTACTCAAGGGACTAATGTTGTGCATGCAGGAAAAACTTATAATAAGGGGAATAACTAATGGATAAAAATATTGATACAGTTGTTGTTTCATCTAGAATTCGGCTTGCCAGAAATTTTGAAAACATTCCTTTTCCAAGCAGAATGAGTCAAGATCAAGCATTTTCAATTGTTATGAAAAATACTTATGATAGTATTAAAAAAATGGGTGATTATAAAATTTATACCATGGAGACTTTACCAAGTTTAACTAGACAAGTTATGTTTGAGAAACATTTAATAAGTAAAAACTTAATTGAAGAGCCAAGTTTTAGTGCTGTTATTTTAAGTTCAGATGAAAAAATAAGCGTTATGGTTAATGAAGAGGATCATTTAAGATTACAATGTATTTTAGATGGCTTTAATCTTGATGAAGCATATAAAAAAATTAATGAAATTGACGATATTATCTTAAAAGAAAATAATATTGCTTTTAGCGAAGAACTTGGTTTTTTAACAGCATGTCCAACTAATTTAGGTACGGGAATGCGTGCGAGTGTTATGGTGTTTTTGCCAGCATTAAGCATGCTTGGAAAAATTGATGAACTTGTTGATGTGGTTCATAAATTTGGTTTAACTGTAAGAGGTGCAACAGGAGAGGGTAGTTCAGCTGATGGCTTTTTATTTCAAATATCTAATCAGGTTAGTTTGGGTTTAAGCGAAGAAAAAATTATTGAAAAAGTAAAAAATACTGTATTAAAAATTTGTGAAATTGAACTTAATGCTCGAAACGAATTAATGCTTAGAGATCCTGATCTTGTTACAGATGAATGTATGCGTTCATTTGGCATTTTGTCTTGTTGTTATAAGATTTCTGGAAAAGAATTTAATAGTTTATTTGCAAAACTTAAACTTGGAGTATTTTTAGATATTTTAAAATGTAAAGATAGAAAATTATTAAGCACAATTGAAAAAATAGTGCAGCCAGCAACTTTGCTTGAAGTTTCAGGGAAAGAATTGGATTCAGAAGAAAGAGATGTTTTTAGGGCAGAATATTTGCGTAAAACTTTAAATGGTTGTATAATTTTATAATAATTCATCAATGTGTTAATGCTTAGAATGATAACTTACAAATGAGCTTTGATAAAATGTTAAAATATAAAGCAAAAAATTTGGAGGCAGTTAATGTTTAATTTTGAAACAACAAGGAATGTTCAAAGAGTAATTCAACATGCAAAAGAACTTAGTTTAAAACTTGGAATTAGTTATGTTGCAAGTGAACAAATTATGTATGGAATTAGTGCTGTTACAGATTCAATATCAAGTAAAATTCTTGCGTCATATGGCGTTACTAAACAATCAATTATTCAATATTTTTTAAGTGTTGGTTACACTCAAGTTGATAGTCCATATTTGGAAGAAATGGATTTTTCTCCACGCACTAAAGAAATATTTGGTAGAGCTCAAAAAATAGCTATTGATTGTGGACATAATTTTATTGGTACTGAGCATTTAATGCTTTCTATATTATTTAATGAAACTACTTATGCTTATCAAATATTAAAAGATTATTTTAAAATTAACATAACAGATTTTAAAACAAAACTTGTGAGTGTATTAACCCCTACAAGCAATAATGAAACAAATAAAAAAGCAGGAGAACAAAACCCAAAGAGTAATACAAATAACACAAACGTTAATGTTAAAAATGATAATTCTATAAAAAGTACTTTACCAGAAGCGCTACTTGAAATGGGCAGTGATTTAACACAAAAAGCTAAGCAAGGAAAAATAGATAAAATAATAGGCCGAGATAAAGAAACAGAACGTTTAATTGAAATTTTATGTAGGAAAACAAAAAATAATCCTGTTTTAATTGGTGAGGCTGGAGTTGGTAAGAGTGCTGTTGTTGAGGGGCTTGCTTTAAGGATAATAAAGGGCGATGTTCCTGAATTTTTGCAAGATAAAGTTATTTTTAGTCTTGAAATAGGTCAATTAATGGCGGGCACAAAATATCGTGGCAGCATGGAAGAAAAATTAAAAGAGGCAATAAATGTAATTTTAGAAAATAAAAATATCATTGTTTTTATTGATGAAATTCACACTCTTGTAACAGCAGGACATAAAGAGGGAGAAGTTAATCCAGCTGATATGTTAAAGCCATATTTAGCTAGAGGTGAAATGCAAACTATTGGTGCCACAACAACAGAAGAATATCGCGAGTTCTTCGAAAAAGATAAAGCACTTGAGCGTCGTTTTCAACCTATTATGGTTAATCCCCCTAGTGTTAATGAAACAATTGAAATTTTATCAGGTATTAGAGATAGCTATGAAGCTTTTCATAAAGTAAAAATAACAGATGAGGCAATTAAAGCTGCCGCAGAATTAAGTGATAAATATATTGCAGATAGAAGTTTGCCAGATAAGGCTATTGATTGTATTGATGAAGCTGCCAGTCGAGCAAAAATTCTTGCAGCAACTTTAGCTAGCGATGAAAAAGTAATAAGAGAAAAAATATCTAAGCTTGAAATTGAAAAAGAGGAAGCAAGTATTGCTCAAAATTATGAAAAAAGAGCAAAAATTATTTCACAAATAGAAAATTTAAAAAATGACCTTGAAAAAAGAAAGCAAGAAAAAGTTAGAGATGAACGTGCTGATTCTACTATCACGGCTGAAGATATAGCGCGTGTTGTTAGTGGTTGGACAGGTATTCCTGTAAATAAAATTACAGAAACTGAAAAAGAAAAGTTACTTAATCTTGAAAAAATTCTTCATAAACGTGTTATAGGACAAAATGAAGCAATTGAAAGCGTTTCTAAAGCTATCCGTCGTGCTCGTGCTGGATTAAAAGATCCAAATAAACCTATTGGTAGCTTTTTATTCTTAGGCCCAACAGGGGTTGGTAAAACTGAACTTAGTAAGGCTCTTGCTGAAGCTATGTTTGGAAGTGAAGATTCAATTATTAGGCTCGATATGAGTGAATATATGGAGTCTCATAGTGTAAGCAAACTTATTGGTTCTCCTCCAGGCTATGTAGGTCATGAAGATGGTGGACAATTGACAGAGCAAGTTAGACGTCGTCCTTATTCAGTTGTCTTGTTTGATGAAATTGAAAAGGCTCATGCTGACATATATAATATTTTATTACAAATGCTTGATGATGGTAGATTAACTGATAGCCATGGTCGCACAGTAAGTTTTAAAAATACAATCATTATTTTAACAAGTAATGTTGGGGCGAGAGAAGCGTTTAGTAAACGAAGAAATTTTGGTTTTACTGAAAATAAAGATAATTTATCAACTAAAGAAATTTATATGGATGCGATTAGAACTAAATTTAAACCTGAGTTTATTAATAGAATTGATAGTATTTGTGTATTTGATGCGCTTGCGAAAGAAGATGTGGCTAAAATTGCAAGTATATTCTTGAAAAAGTTAATTGATAAACTAGCTAAACAAAATATCTCAGTTGATATAACTGATGCTGCACTTAATTATATAATTAAAAAAGGTTATAATGAAGAATATGGAGCAAGACCGCTAAAGAGACTTATTTCAAGTGAAATTGAAGATGTTTTGGCTGAAAAAATATTAATGGGTGAATTTGAGAACAAAAAAGAAATTAAAATTGATGCTAAAAATGATAGTCTTTTGTTTTAACTTTTTAAAATAATATGTTATAATTTAAATATGGAGGAAGCAATATGAAAATTGAAATTGCAACAAAAAATTATGCTGTTAAAGATTATTTGACTGAATTAATTAATAAAAAAGTTTCTAAACTTGAAAGATATTTTAGCAACAACGCTGTAGCAAAAGTGCTATGCAAATTAGACGGAAACATATACAAAATGGAATTAACAATATTTGATAAAGGTATTGTATATAAAAGCGAAACTGCTAGCGATAATATGTATGAAAATTTGGATACAGTATTACCAAAAATTGAACGCCAAATTGTAAAAACAATTGCTAAGAAAAATGAAAAATATAAAAAAGGTGTTGAAGTTCAAGATTTAGCCTTTTTAGAAGTTGTTCCAAAATATAATCCTAAAAAGATTGTTAGAAGAAAACATATTGATTTAGTGCCACTTAGTGATGAAGAAGCTTTAACTAATTTTGAAATGTTAGATAATGAATTCTATTTATATTTAAATAATGAAACACATAAAGTTTGTGCAATGTATTTGCGTCTTGATGGAAATGTAGGTATTATTGAAACTGATAAATAAAGTTAATTGACGAACATTAAAATAAAAGGAAACCAAATGATTGAACTAAAAAATGTAAATTTAAATTATACAAAAAATTATTTCATTTTATGCGATATAAATTTAGTTATCAATAAAGGTGAAAAGATTGTTTTGTTCGGACAAGTTGGAAGTGGTAAAACTAGTTTAATTAGACTAATTTTAGGTTTGGAAAAAAATTTTACTGGAGAAGCGTCTATTAATAATATTTCTACTAAGAAAATAGATTTTAAAAAAGATGTTAGTGCATTATATATTTCATCTCGTGGAGCATTTTTAGAGGGAAAAAGCGTATATAAAAATATTGAATATGTTTTAAAACTTCGAGGACAGAAAAAAATAGACTCACAAATGTTTATTTATAGTGCATTAAAGTCTTATGGATTATTTAGTTATAAAGATGTTAAAGTAAAAGATTTAAGTCAATTCAATAGAATAATGTTACAGCTTGCACGTGCAAGTTTTAGAGAAAAATTAGACTTAATTTGTGTTGATGATATTTTTATTAACTTAAATGAAAGTGAAAAGCAACATGTTATTAAACATCTTTTAAAATTAATTAATCAAGATGGAGTAACTAGTATATTAGCAATTAGTGAAGAAAAATTACGCGATGAATTAGGAACGCGTACTATAAATTTAAACTTGGGGTCAATAGAATCAAATGATTAACTTAAAAAGTTTTTTAGACGAATTAAGCGATGAACAAATTGCAAATTTAAAAAATAAGTTTCTTACTACTCAAATAAAAAAATTTTTAGATAGAGAAGAGTATTTGCAAACACTCGAAGCTTTTTTAGCCTGCGGATTAAATGTTAGTCAAGCTGCAAAACAAGCGTTTATGCATCGTAACACATTAAATTATAGATTAAATAAATTTCAAAAAATTACAGGGTTAAATTTACATAATTTAGAGGACGCGTTTATGCTTAGTCTGTTAATTGAACTTAATCAATATAATCGTCTATAGCCAAATGGATCAAGAGGTTCTGCCTCTTTTTTTATATTTTGATTTACGTTACTAGTTGGTGTACATGTTATTCCATTAGGAAAAATTTGATCAGTTTTATTTTCTTGTTGAGCATTTTTTAAATCTTTATATGGAGGAAAGTTTGAAGAACTTGGTTCTTCAATTTTTTGTTCATTTAATGTTGTAAAATTATTTGGCTTATAAGGTGTTGCTTCATATTGAGCATTATTTTTTTGATTGCTTGTATTAGTATTTTGAGAGTTGTTATTTTTATTATTTAAATTGCTATTAAACATATTTAAAAGCATTCCCATCATTGGGTTACTATTAGAATTTTGCCCAGATAAAATATTGGGCAACATGCTTGCTAGCAAATTATTATTTGCATTATTTGTGTTTTGTCCATTCATTGCGGTTAGAAGTGGAAGAAGTGAAGATAAATCCAATTTAAAACTCCTTTTACATTTTTATATATGTTTTCATATATATTAATGTTTCTTAAGGAGGAAATAATGTCAAGTTTTAAAGATTTTGCAAATAATTTAAATAATAGTAACATAAACGAAAGAGATTTAAATAAGGTTGAAAGTGTTATAAATAAATACTCAAATTTTTCAGAGTCTGAGTTAGCTATTGAACTTGCTAAAACTATTAAAGAGCAAAAAGACAATAATATGTATAATAGAGAAAATGTGCTTTCACAAATAGATATGCTTAGCGGATTTTTAACACCAGAACAAAAAGAAAAAATCAAGGAATTATTAAATAATGCTGAAAACAAATAAATACAATGCTTCTATGGCTCGTATTTTAAGCGAGAGCAGCGATAATGATAAAATTGAATTCTTAGTGTATGGCAGAAATTTATCGCAAATTCAGCTATGTTTAGAGGCTCAAAATTGTAAAACTACTTTATTAAATATTATAAATGCTGTTGCAGGAGAAACAACTAAAAAAGAATTTATTAATTTAAAATTTTGCAAAAGTGTTTCTAAAATTGAAGCAAGTGCAAAAGTTAATTGTTTAATTAATAAAACAATTGAAACAACAAATATAAATGCTTTACATAAATTAGGACTCACGGGAAAAGGAATAACAATAGCTTTAATTGATACGGGTATATCTCCGCATTTTGATTTGGTTTTTCCTCATCGTAGTGTAAAAGTATTTAAAAACTTTATTAATGATAGAAAGGAAATACATGATGATAATGGTCATGGCACTTTTGTTGCAGGAACAATAAAATCGAGTGGCTTACTATCTAATGGTAAGTTTAGAGGTATTGCGCCAAATAGTGAACTAGTTATTTTGAAAGCACTTAATAGCGAGGGAGAAGCTAGTGCAGTAAAAATTTTAGAAGCAATGCAATGGATTAAACTTAATGCAAAAAAATATAATATTAAAATTTTATGTTTAAGTATTGGGGCAGAACCTGAATTAAAAAATGATCCATTAGCATATGCCGCTGAAGTTTTAACTAAAGAAGGGGTGTGTGTTGTTGCTGCGGCTGGGAATAGTGGACCATTGCAAGGAACTATAAAAACTCCAGGTATATCAAGTGCAATAATAACAGTTGGAGCAGTTAATGATAGAGATGAAGATAATAAAATAAAAATTGCTGAATTTAGCAGTAGAGGGCCATATATTAACACTCCAAAACCCGATGTTGTTGCACCTGGTGTTAACATTATTGGTTTAAATTCAACATTAAAAGCTCCATATATAATATTAAGTGGCACATCAATGGCAGCACCCGTTGTTGCTGGTTTTTGTGCATTGCTTCTTGAACATAATAAAACCTTAACGCCTTTTCAATTAAAGTATATTGTAAAAAATTCTGCTTCACAAATTTCACATAATGTGAATGAAGAGGGTAGTGGTATTATTGATGCAAGTAAGTTATTTATTAAGTAATTTCATTTAATGTTTTTACAAATTTTTTAATTTGTTTTAAATTATTATAATAGCCAATACTTGCTCTAACAACTCCTGAATCTTGTGTGCCCAAATATTTATGCATTAGTGGGGCACAATGCAAACCAGCGCGCACACATATTTTTTTCTCATTTAATTTTGCCGCCACCTCGCCACTACTTAATTTTTTATGATTAAAAGCTATGACACCATTGTTATTTTTTGTATATATGATATATGAATTTTTATTTAAGTTATTTAATACATAGTCACTTAATTTGTAAGTTTTATTTATATTTTTGTTAAAGTTTTTTGTTATAAATTTTATTCCAGCATTCAAAGCCATAATTCCTGATAAATTTACCGTACCACTTTCATACACTTCAGGACTTTCAAAATTTTGTGTTAGTTCAATGCTATGTGTTCCTGTTCCACCATAGCGAATTGGTTTAATGTTAATATTGTTTGGATTAAAACATAAAACCCCTATACCCATTGTTCCATATAAACCTTTATGTCCAGCAAGGGCAAGAGCATCTATATTAAATTCTTTCATATCAATTAATTTATGACCTGCGCTTTGAGCTGCATCTACAATAAATAAAATTTTTTTGCTTTTAAGGTAAGTGCCAATTTCTTTTAAATCTATTTCTGCGCCAGTTAAGTTACTTACGTGTGTTAAACATACAGCTTTTGTGGTGGGTTTAATTTCTTTAATTATATCTTTAAGGGTAATATTTGTTTTATTTTCTGGTGTAATAATGGATAAACTAATTAAATTATTATTTTCTAAATTTTTAAGCGGGCGTAACATGCTATTATGTTCAAATACGCTTGTAATTACATGGGAAGCTTTTGGAATTCCACCTAGAATGGCAAGGTTTAAACTGTCTGTGCAATTGTAAGTAAAAATAATATTTTCTTCACCAAAGCCGTTTACAAAATTATTTATTTGTGTTCTTGCTTTAAAAACTTCTTCGCCAGCTTTCACGCTTAAAAAATGACCACCGCGACCAGGATTAGCATTAAAGAAGGTTATTGCTTTAAAAACAGCTAGTTTAACGCTTAGAGGTTTTTTGTGTGTTGTAGCGGCATTATCTAAATAAATCATACGTATCTCCTAAAAATTTTCTTTTAACTAACTTAAAAATCAGTACATATAATAGTTTATATAAATTAAATATAACTTGTTAATTTAAATGGAGAAAATTATGTATTATATTTTGGTTTTTAGAAGTCAAACACAAACTTATGCTTTTAGCAGTTTATTATCTAGTTATAGAATTTCTAATGTTGTTATTCAAACTCCAAGGCAAGCCGAGGTTAGTTGTGGGCTTAGTGTTAAAATTCCAGTTGGAGAATTAAATAGAGCAAAATCAATTTTAGCAAGACGTGCATTTAGTAGCTTTGTTGGAATATTTATGGTTAGTGAACTTGGGGCTGGAATGAATAAGGTTGTTAGAGTTAGTTAATATCTTTTTGTAAGTGAAAAATTATTTTAAACTTTTATTTTACATAAAAGTTTTTTTATGTTATAATTTAAGATAAACAGGAGATAAATATATGGATAGAGAAAAAGCACAAATGGTATTAACTGAATTGCTATCAGAAAACCCTAACCCAGAAAGTGAATTACATTTTACTAATCCTTATGAAACATTAGTTGCTGTTATATTGTCAGCTCAATGTTTAGATAAAAGAGTTAATATGGTTACACCAAAACTTTTTGAACGTTTTAAATTTGTTGAAGATATGGCAAATGCTAGTGTTGAAGAAGTTGAAGAATATATTAAGAGTATTAACTTTTATCATAATAAAGCTAGGTTTTTAGTTAACTCTGCAAAAAAAATTGTTAATGATTTTGGCGGGGTTGTTCCTTCAAATTTTAACGATTTAATGAGTTTAGATGGTGTTAGTAGAAAAACAGCTCAAGTTGTTTTAATGGAAGCATTTAATATTAATGCTTTGCCAGTTGATACACATATCCATAGAGTAACAAATAAAATATTTGGAAAAAATTTTAAAACTCCACTTGAAACAGAAAACTTTTTGCGCTCTGTTTATGATGAAAATTGTTTTTCTAAACTTCATAGAATTTTGGTTTTACACGGAAGATATAATTGTAAGGCTAAGAATCCTGACTGTAAAAATTGCAGAATTAAAATGTATTGCAACGCATTTAATGAAACTAATAAATAACTAAAAGGTAAATTTATGTTTGTAGATAAAGTTAAAATATTTTTAAAAGCAGGAGATGGTGGTAATGGATCATCTAGTTTTTTGCGTGATAAGTTTACTATGAAAGGTGGCCCAGATGGTGGCGATGGTGGTAATGGCGGTAATATCATTATAACTTGCACAAACAAAAAGAATACTTTAATTGATTATTATTACAAACGCAAATTTTTGGCTGAAAATGGTGAAAATGGGGCAAAGCGCAACATGGACGGCAAGAATGGCGCAAATCTTGTTTTAGAAGTGCCAGTTGGCACAATTGTGAGAAATGCTTTAACTAATGAAATTTTATGTGATTTAAAAGTTGATGGTTCTAGTTACACAATTTTAAGAGGCGGCAAAGGCGGAAGAGGTAATTCCAAATTTGCAACACCAACTCGTCAATCTCCTGGATTTTGTGAACTTGGAGAAAAATGCAAGGAGTATGAAGTTATTCTTGAACTTAAAATTATTGCTGATGTTGGTCTTATAGGCTTTCCAAACGTAGGTAAAAGCACTATTTTAAGCATTATTAGTAATGCTAAGCCTAAAATTGCTAATTATCATTTTACAACGCTTAGTCCAAATCTTGGTGTATGTAAGGTTTATGATGATAGTTTTGTTGTTGCTGATATACCTGGATTGATTGAGGGCGCAAGTGAAGGTGCTGGGCTTGGGCATGAATTTTTAAGGCATATTGAACGCACACGTTTACTTGTGAATGTTGTTGATGCTAGTGAGTGTGAAGGTAGAGATGTAATTACTGATATTAAAACAATAAACAACGAACTTGCAAGTTTTAGTCCTATTTTAAAAAAGTTGCCTCAAATTATTGCTTTAAATAAATGTGATATGGCAACTGATATTGATAAAAAAGTTGAAAAAATTAAAAAAGATAAAGATGTAAAACAAAAAGGTATTTTTGCTGTTAGCGGAGCAACAAAAGAAGGAGTTGATAAACTTCTTGTTGCAATAGCTAAGGAACTTAAAGAGCTTGAACCAATTAATAATGAAAATTTTGTATCTAATATTGAGCTGGATAAAAAAGATTTAACTAGCATTGCTATAACTAGAGATAGTGCGGGAACATTTATTGTTTCTGGGGGATATGTTGAAAATCTTAATAGATATGTTGTTTTAGATGATAGTGAAAGTTTTGCATATTTCCAAAAAAGATTAAGAGAAGATGGCGTTATAGAGGCTCTTAAAAATAAAGGAGCAAAAGACGGTGATGAGGTTAAAATTTTAAATATTACATTTACTTTTGTGGATTAATCTTTTTATTTTTAAGTTTATCTTCAAATAAACAAATTAAGGCAAGACATAAAAATACCGTTGATGAAATTATATAATAGGTTTTAAAAAAACTAAAAACACTAAAGATAAGCATTAAAGCTGAAAAAGCAAAAAATTGTTTGGCATGTTTGGTGTTAAGTAGGTTAGAAAGCAAAACTTTAATTGTATATTTGGTTTTGCTTTTTTCTTGTATAAATTGTTTGGGAAAAATGTTTTTTTGTTTGCAAAAATTGTAAATATCGTTTTTATCAAAAAATTCTATTTCAATTGCATTTTGACTTTGACATTTTAATGTTAGGTTAGTGTTTGCATCAACGCAAAAAACTTTAACATTGTTTTTATTATGTTTAATTGTGTTTTGCATTATTAAATAAAATTCTTCTTCATTTAATGATTTAGTATTAATGTTAATATAAATAAGACTATTTGTATTGTTATCATAAATTGAATTAATGAACTCTTTTTGTTTTATGCTTGGAAGACATCGTAAATTTTCAATTGTATTTTCAATAGCTTTTTTTTCTTGTTTTTTTATGTTGCGTTTTTTATCTTTTTTTTGGCTAATTAAATGAAGTAATATTAAAACAATAATAGTGCTAATACCCGCCACCAAAAAGTTAAAAACAATGTTTTTAGAATAAATACTAATCCATGTTAAAAAAAATAAATAAAAGAAACTAAGTTTTATTGCAAAATTGAGAATAAGTTTAACATATTTCATATAAAAATTTTTAACATTTATAAGATATTTTAAACATTTGACTAAAATTAAAAAGAAGTGTAAAATTTAATATATGATAAGAACCATTGATAAAATATTGGAAACCATATCAAAAACAAAAGCAACAAATGTTTGTAAAATAAATATTTCAAAAAATTCTAGTATAGCAGATTATTTTGTGCTTGCAACAGCCACTAGTTCAGTAGCTGTTTGTGCTATTGCTGATTTTTTGGAGGAAGAATTAAAGAAAGATAATATTTTTCTGCTTAGAAGAAATGGTAAAAGTGGAGAAACTTGGGTTGTTCTAGATTATGGGGATGTTATTTGTCACTTTTTCGATGAATACACACGCGAATTTTATAATTTGGAAAAATTATGGAATTTAGGTGATAATATAGAGCAAATAGATTAGGAGTGCAAAGTGCAATTTAACTTGATTTTACAGTCTGTTGAAAGTCAATTTCTTACATATTTTTTTAAGTTTTTTACTTTTTTTGGAAGTCTTATTTTTGCACAAATTTTTTTGTGCCTAGTTTATATTTTATCTAACAAACGAAAAAGTTTTATTGTTATTTCATCTTTTGCTGCCGCTATGATTAGTGCTTTTGCTTTTAAAAATATTTTTAAAATTAAAAGACCTTTTGAAAGAAATGAGAATATTAAAAAGTTAATTGAGGTTACAGGTTATAGTTTTCCAAGTGGACATTCAACATGTGTGAGTGCAACTTCAACGGCACTTATTACATATAAGCATAAAAAATGGTGGATGTATTTAATTTTAAGCTTATTAATTATTTTAGTAATGTTATCAAGGATATATTTAGGTGTGCATACAATTTATGATTGCATTTTTGGTTTAATTCTTGGTATATCAATTACCTTATTAATGTCATTTATTTTGAGTAAATTAAAAGATTTTAAAATATTAAGTTTAATAATAGCTAGCTTGTGTTTTGGGGTGGCTTTCATATTCGCAAAAGATTTTTTAACTTTTAATTCAATAGCAATTCAATTTTTAAAATTTTGTGGAGCAGGTTGTGGCTTTTACTTGGGATATTTTTTAGAACGCAAATTTATTAAGTTTGATTGTGAAGGGTTTAGTTTAAAAACTAGATTTCGTTTGTCAGTAATTAATATTTTAATTTTTGCGCCAATTGCAGTATTGTTGCTAATATTAAAAAGTAATGCTATACTATGGTTTGTTAGAATGTTTGCTCTAACTATGTTTTTAACAGTTGGGTTAAACTTTATTTCAAAATTAATTGTTAGGGGAGCTAGTAAAAATGGAAAAGGTATTTAAATCTTTTAGCGTAAAAGAAACTAAAAAGTTAGCGAAAACTTTTGCAAAAAATTATTTAAATAAAAAAATTACTTTATTTAATGGTGAAATGGGAAGTGGTAAAACGACTTTCATTTTATATATGCTAGAAGCATTAAAAGTTAAAAATATTGCAGGCAGCCCAACATTTAATATTGTTAATGAATACAAAGTTAATAATAAAACAATTTTGCATTATGATTTATATAGAATTGAGAACGAAAATGAATTTAGAAACATAGATTTTAAGGAACAAATTGAAAACGCTGATTTAGTTTTTATTGAATGGCCTAACATTGCAGAAAAATATTTATCTGATTATGAAAGTCAAATTGTTGACATTAAAAAACTTGATGAAAATTCACGAGAATATATTTTAAGAGGTTAAAAATGAAGTCAATTATTGTAAATACATCTACTTTAAAATGTTCAGTTACATTACAGGTAATAGAAGAAAAGGATAGTTTTATAAAAACATCATTATTTGAAGAAAGCGAAAAGCCCAGTGAATGTTTACTTAAAAAAATTCAAAATTTATTAAATGAAAAAGAATTAGTTTTGAATGATATTGATGTTTTTAGTGCCGTTATTGGTCCTGGAAGTTTTACTGGTACGCGAATTGGTTTATCTACAGTGTATGGATTTTGTTATGGACTAAACAAGAAATTTATCAAAATTAATTTATTTGATTTATTAGATAAAAATATGGTTATAGCTGCGCATGCTGGTGGGGCTTATGTGAAAAATAGAAATAAAGCATATTTTGCAAACAAAGAAGAACTAGAAGAAATTAAACGAGCAAAAAACTCCTTTGTTTGTATTGAAGATGAAAAAGAATATTTTGATAATGCATTTGTTGCCATTGATTTGGTTGAAGAGGCAACTAAATATGTAAGTAAAAAATATGTTGCAAAGGAATTTGATGATATATTTTCAACTGAGCCATTTTATATTGAAAAAAGTCAAGCTGAAAATTCGCTTGAAGAAAGTTTAAAAACTTTTAAAATTAAAAAGGCAACACGCAAAGATGTTGAGCAAATTTTAAATTTAGAAAATGTGTGTTTTTCTAATAATAAATATTCTAAAGAGACCATAATTAGTGAAATTAGTAAAAGTTTTAACACTTGCCTTGTTGGATTGATTAATGATGAAATAGTTTGTTTTGGTATTTTTAGTCAACCGATTGATGAAGGTGAAATAATTCAAATTTGCGTTATAGATAAATTTAGACGTATGGGTTTTGCTAAAAAATTGTTTAAAGAGTATGTAAAAATTAAACATCCTAAAAAAGTATTTTTAGAAGTTAACAAAAATAATGATTCTGCCATAAATTTATATCATAAACTAGGTTTTAATCAAATTGCAACTCGAAAAAATTATTACGAGAATGGAGATGATTGCTTGGTTTTTGTAAATAAATTCGAGGAGTCACAAAAATAGAATTTGAAATTTGTGGTAATTTAAATAGTGATAAAACCGTTGTATTTTTGCATGGTTTTATGGGAAATAAAGATAGTTTTAAGTGTTTTAAAAACTATTTATTTAAATATAAACAAATATACTTTAGTTTGCATTCTATAGAAGAGGAAAGGAATGAACAACTCTTTATTAAGGATTATGCTAAAGCTGTTATAAAAATTTTAAATAGTCTTAATGTTGAAAAAGCTAGTTTTGTGTGCCATAGTTTTGGTGGCAGAGTTTTGTTTAAAATTCATGAAATAAATCCTTATTTAATTGATAAAATTATTTTATATGATGTTGCAGGATTAAAACCAAAAAAAACATTAAACAAATCAATCAAGATTATAAAATATAAAATAAGTAAGTTTTTGGGGTTAAAAAACTTAGATAAATTTTTTAGTAGTGATTATAAAGCAATGGATGTCCGCCACCGTCAAACTTTTAAAAATATTGTAAATGAACATTTTGATAATTATGTTTCTAATATAAAAAATCCGTCTTTAATTGTTTATGGGAAAGAAGATAAAGACACCCCAATATATATGGCAAAAAAATTAAATAAAAAGCTAATTAATAGTAAACTTGAAATTTTTGAAAATTGTGGGCATTTTTGTTATTTGCAAAATAATCATGCGCTTTTACTTGCACAATTTTTCTTAAATTGTTAGAATAGTTTATAAAGGAGTTATTCATGCCTTTTATTGAATTAAATAGTCCGCATTTTTATATACAAATTGCAATCAGTTTAATTAATGGATTTTTATTGTGTTTGTGTGGATATAAGTTTTTACAGGTAATACAATTAACAGGCTATAAGGTTAAAGGCTTTTTTATTTGGCTTAAAGATACAAAAGGTAAATATTATATAAGACTTTTTATGCTTTCACTAATATCAATTGTTTGTTTAATTACAATAAATGTTTTAGTTGAGTCTTTTGGTGCAAGTGAATATTTTAGTTATATAGGTTTAATATTTTATTTTTATTTTGCAATATTTTTTGGTTTAAGATTAAATAATTTTGAAAAGAAAACACCTTTAAAATATACACATAGAATGGATAGGTTAATTGCAACTTTAATGATAGTTGCATCTTTTGCGACATTTTGCATTTTAAGAGGAGGCTATCTTTCAACTCCTATAATTAAATTTTCACTTGTTGCAATAACACCTTTATTATTAATTGTTTTTGTTCCAATGAGTTTTTACATAATTCTTCCTTATGAACTTTTAAATAATGCGCGTTTTATTTTGCAGGCAAAAAATAAATTAAAAAAATTAGAACAAAAAAACAATTTGATAAAAATAGCGGTAACGGGTAGTTACGGAAAAACTACAGTAAAAAACTTTTTATCAACAATTCTTTCTCAAAAATATAAAGTTTGCAAAAGTCCACTAAGTTATAACACACCTATGGGCATAACTAAAACAATTTTGAAGAACTTAGAAGAAACAGATGAAGTTATTATTTGTGAGATGGGTGCAAGACGCAAAAATGATATTAAGAAGTTGTGTGATATTGTAAATCCAAATTATGGAATTTTGACTAGTATTGGAGAGTGCCATCTTGAAACCTTTAAGTCTGTAGAGACTATTAAAAATACAAAGTTTGAATTAATTGCTGCTTTAGAAAGAAATAATGGTTTTGCTGTTTTTGGAGACGATAACAAAGAAATTAAAGATTTATTTAATAAAGCTAAGTGTAGTAAAATAAATGTTGGGTTAACAGATGAAAATAATATTTTTGCTAGAAACATTAAAATGAGTGCTAAAGGAACAAGTTTTGACTTAGTTGTTAATAATGAAGCATCAAATGTTAAAACAAAATTATTGGGTATTCATAATGTAACAAACATTTTACTAGCAGTTGGAATTGCTAATAAACTTGGGTTATCTATTGATGAAATTAAAAAAGGTATTGAAAGTTTAGAACCAGTTGAACATAGATTAAGCATTATTAAAGGAGTTAATAATGTAACAATTTTAGATGACGGCTATAATAGTAATTTGGCGGGTTGTAAACGTGCATTAGAAGTTTTAAATATGTTTGAAGGCAGAAAAGTGGTTTTAACACCTGGGCTTGTAGAACTTGGCACTGAACAATTTAATTCTAATTTTGAATTTGGTAAAAGTATAGCAAGTAATGCTGATATGGCTATTATAGTTAATCTTGCAAATCAAAAAGCTCTTCTTCAAGGTTTGAATGAAGGGGGAATGAAAGAAGAAAATATTTTTGTTGTTACCTCGTTAAATATGGCAAAAGATATAATGTCAAAACATTTAAGAGAGGGAGATAATTTACTTATTGAAAATGATTTGCCAGATAACTATAG
>CAMUJQ010000015.1 GCA_947089305.1 uncultured Clostridia bacterium | reverse complement strand
GTATTCTGAGAATTTGCATTGTTCCCATAATATAATTTTTCTAAATATGATTCTGGCATATAGGCTCCTTATAAAATACATAACATGTATATTTGTTATTATATATACACAATGTGTATTTGTCAAGACAATTAAAGAAAAATATTATAAAATATAATATATGAATTTTAATATTAATTTAACAGGTAAAAGAATAAAAGACTTGCGCACAGCAAAAAACATGTATCAAAAAGATTTGGCACAAAAAATTGGAGTTGCTCAAAGTGTTGTTGCTAGATATGAAAATGCTACTGCTAAACCAGGAATAGATACCTTAATGAAACTTGCAATCGCGCTTGAAACAACAACAGATTATTTACTAGGTTTAACTGATTTTGAATAAAGTTTGAAAGAAGAGTTAACGCTCTTTTTTTATTTAGTCATATCTATGCTATATTTTGATAATATAATTTTTTTTAAATATCGCTACATACACACTCCTTTAATACTCTAAGTAATATAATTATAATTTATCACTTAGAGTATTATGTCAAGTAAATTTAATACCTATATTATAAAATAATACTGTGGGGAATATTTTATGATAGAATTGGGAGAAAGAATTAAAGAAAAAAGAATAAGTTTAGAACTTAGTCAAAAACAATTATCAGAATTAATAGGTGTTCATCAAACATCAATATCTCAATATGAAAGCGGAGAAAAAACGCCAAGCATTGAAGTTTTAATAAAATTAGTGAAAGCCCTTGATACCACGGCTGATTATCTTTTGTGCTTAACTGAGTTTGATTAAGGTAAAAAACTGGAAAAATTTTCCAGTTTTTTACCAATTAAGAATAATGCTAGTTTTGAAAAATAAGCGCAAGAAATTTTTTGCGTTTAATTTGTTAAGCATTTATTTAGCTTCAAGTTGCCTGTTCTTAGGGAATGCGCAAGAGGCGAAAAAAAATATGCCATTTAGTCCACTCCTGTGAGTGCAAAGCTTCCCTTTTAATAGGGGGCAAGCTTTTAATGTAAACTATCTCTTATTAAAAAATAATTGACAAAAAGGCTAGTCCATGATATAACTATAACATAAATAAAAGCGTTTGTATAAAAGACACGCATTTTAAAAAAGGCACCATTTAGAGAGCTGCCAGTTGGTGCAAGGCAGTGGGAAAATTTTAAAATGTATCACTTTTAAAGCTGTTGGTTGAACGCGACTTGTCGCTATTAAACTTAACCGGTGCTCACCGTTATATGAGAAATGCGTGATGGCGCAGGAGTATAAGAAATGGTTGCCTATAAACTTAGTGGGTTTTCTTATATCCGCTAAGTTTTTTTGTAAGGAGAATAAATATGAAAAAAGAATTAGAAAGAACGCCAAACTTACCTGAGGTTCAAAAAGAAATTTTGGAGTTTTGGGAAAATAATAAAACTTTTGAAAAAGCCGTTAAGCAAAACAAAGATAACGAATTTGTTTTTTATGATGGCCCTCCATTTCCAACTGGCAAACCTCATGCCGGAACAGTTATGAGTTCGTTTATGAAAGACATGATTTCTCGCTATTACACAATGCAAGGTTACTCAGTTCCACGTCAATGGGGTTGGGATTGCCATGGGCTTCCAATTGAAGTTCAAGCCGAAGGTTTACTTGGGTTAAAAGATAAAACAGAAATTGAAAATAAAATTGGCGTTGCGGCTTTTAACGATAAATGTCGTGATATTGTAGATAAAAACAACGATACTTGGCGAGACTATGTTAAAGAAATGTGCCGTTGGGTAGATTATGACAATGCTTATAAAACAATGCACACTCCTTTTATGGAAAGTGTTATTTGGGCATTTAAAGAACTTTATAACAAAGGGTTAATTTATAAAGATTATCGTGTAACACCCTATTGTGCTAGATGTCAAACGGCACTTTCAATAAGTGAAACTCGTGAAGATGGTGCAACTAAACCTAAACAAGACCGCTGGGTTATGGTTAAGTTTAAAACTTTAGAAATGCTTAATGGTAAGCCAGTATACTTTTTAGCCTGGACAACAACTCCTTGGACTCTTCCTTCAAACATGGCACTTGCAGTTGGGGAAGAAATTAGCTATGCATTTTGTGAAGTTGGCAACGAGGTTTTTGTTGTTGGTGCAAATGCTGTTAAAAATTATAAAAATGTTTTTGGGGAAAAGCCAGTTATTTTAAAAACTGTTAAAGGTAGTGAACTTGTGGGAAAAACTTACACACCACTTTTTGACTGCTTTAAAAATAAAACCAGTGAAGGTGCTTATAAAGTAATTCCTGCCGACTTTGTTGAAGAGGGAGAAGGAATTTCAATTGTTCACATTGCTCCTGCTTTTGGGGAAGATGATTATTGGGCTTGTAAAAAGAACAATGTGCCACTAGTTTGTCCCGTTGATGAAAAAGGCGAATTCACAGACGAAGTAGCCATGTATAAAGGTAAAATGGTTTTTGAAACTAATGGTGCCGTTATAAACTATTTAAAAGAAAACAACATGTATGTTGCCGATGGCTCAATTGTTCACAACTATCCACATTGTTGGCGTTGTCACGAACCGTTGATTTATAAGGCAATGGACGCGTGGTATTTTTCAATTGATAAAATTAAAAACCGCTTAATTGAAAAGAATGAAAAAGTTAATTGGGTGCCAGACTTTATAAAAACTGGTCGTTTTGGAAATTGGTTAAACAATGCTCGTGATTGGAACATTTCTCGTAACCGTTATTGGTCAACACCAATTCCTGTTTGGGAGTGCGACCATTGTAAAGAGCGTAAAGTTCTTGGCAGTATGGATGAAATTGCTAAGTTTGGTAATTGTAAAATAGATAATTTGCATAAACAATATTTAGACAAAGTAACTGCAAAATGTAGTTGTGGTGGAACATATAAACGTGTTAGTGAAGTTTTAGATTGCTGGTTTGAAAGTGGCAGTGTTCCATTTGCAAGGTTGCATTATCCATTTGAAAATAAAGCATGGTTTGAAAAACACACAACAAGTGATTTTGTTGTTGAATATACAGGGCAAATACGTTGTTGGTTCTATTATTTGCATGCATTAAGTGTTGCGTTATTTGATAAGCCAGCATATAAAAATGTTATTGTGCACGGAACGATATTAGATGAAAGTGGTAAAAAACTTTCTAAGCATTCTAAAAATTACACCGACCCAATGACTTTAATGAAAACAATGGGTACAGATGCTTTCCGTCTATATATGTTTAACTCAAACGCTATGTTAGTTAATGACATGGTGTTTAACGATAATGGCATAAGAGAATATTTACAACAAGTTATTTTACCATTTTGGAATTCAACTTATTTTTATCAAAGTTATGCTAAAATTGATGGTTTTGTTGGAGAGTCTAAAGTTATTCCAAGTTCTAAAAACAAATTAGATAAATGGATTTTAGCTAAACTTTATAAAACTGAAAAAGCAATTAAAGCAAGTATGGATAAATATCAAGTTGATGAATATGTTGAGCCAATTATTTCTTTGGTGGATGGTTTATCAAATTGGTATATTCGTCGTTCTCGCCGTCGTTTTTGGGGTAGCGGATTAACGCAAGATAAACGCGATGCTTATGAAACTTTATATTATGTGCTAACAAATATGTGCAAAATTTTAGCGCCAATTACTCCAATCGTGGCAGAAAAAATTTATAAAAGTTTAACAGAGGCGGAAAGTGTTCATTTAGAGCTTTGGCCAAATATCGATAAAAAATTTAACGATGAAGCGCTTTTACAAGAAGTTGAACTTGTGCAAAATATTATTCATCTTGCACGTAACATTCGAAACAAGAACAATGTTAAAAATCGTCAACCACTTTCAACTTTAAAAGTTGCATTTGCAAATCCAGAAGATTATAAAATTATTGAAGAATATAAAAATATTATTGCTGAAGAGTTAAATGTAAAACAAGTTGAAATTGCTCATGATGTTAGTGAAATTGCTTTAACTACTTATAAAGTAAATTTTGCAACAGTTGGTAAAACTATGGGTTCTAAAATTCCTGTTATGACAAAAGCAATACGTGAAAATAAAATAAAGTTTGTGAATGGAAAATTTGAACTTTATGGCGACGCTGAAACAATTGTTTTAAATAAAGAAGACATTCTAGTTAACTACACAGCAAAAGACAATCTTCCAGTGTTTAGTGATGGAGAGAGTGTTGTTGCACTTGATTTAACTATAACCAACGAGCTTAAAGCTGAAGGTGTTGCACGTGAAATTGTTAGAAACATTCAAGACGCACGTAAGCAACTTGATCTAGAAATTACAGATAGGCTTTTGTTGTGTATGGAAGGAAATGTGCCAACACAATTTGTTAGTTACATTTGTGGCGAAACATTAAGTGACATTGTTGATAAACTAGATAAAGCCGACGCCGAACTTGAAACTGAAGGTGTTAAAATAAAAATTAAAAAGCAATAAAAAATCAGACTTTTCAGTCTGCTTTTTTATATTTTTATATCAACTGCTACAAGTTTTTTATATTTCTTTTCGCCGTAGGTTTTTTCGTAAATCTCTTTATAAAGCCAATGTAATTTGTTAAGCAATGTTTGTTTATCAACACTAGGGAAAGTAATAACTCGCATAGGCACGTTCCAAAGTGAAACATAAACATCCGTTAAAAACATATTATGGCGTTTATAAAATTCTGTGCGTCTAGCGATCATTGTATTTGTTGGGTTTTTTGGTGTTTCAATTTCACCAATAATTAAACAGTCGCTAAAAGTTTCTTTAAAAAGTTCAAGTGTTGCTCCGCCAATCCCTTTATTTTTATTATCTCCACAAACGGCAAAATAGTCAAATAAAATATCATTTTGAATTTTAAAGAAAAATAAAAATGCTACAATTTTTTCATTGTCAAAAGTACCATAGCAAAAATAATTTCCGCTCTTAAGTAACTTATTTAAGCATCTATTTGATTTTCTTTCAGTTCTAGGGAAGTTCTCTTTATAATCTTTTTTTAAAACTCGATTAAATTGTTTTTTTGTTAATTCTTTTAATTTCATAAATTAATTATATAATAAACCGTAAAAAAAATCCACAGATTTTAGTTGTGGATTAAACTTTTCTATTTAGTTTTGTTTTAATTAGCTATGTGTTGTAAATCTAAAAAATTATCTATTCGTATTATTTCATGTGGAACTTCTTTAGTTAAATTATAGTCAGTGTTTAAAAGCAAGGCTTTTGTATCATGGCAATCTGCAGTTACTTTTGTAATCATAGAAATATCATCATCCACAAAAAAGTCCGCTTTTTCATCTAGGCAAATTTTTTCTTTATCAATTCGCCCTATATAAATTTTATCGTAAGGTAGGCCAACTTTTTTAAGCCACTCTAAAGTGCACTTTTCGGGGTCGGTATGCCAATCATTTGCACGTGCCGTTGCCAAAATTATTTTATGCCCATCAGCTTTAAGTTGTTGTATAACTTCAAGAGCATGTGGTTTACAAGGAAAGTTAAGCATCATTTCGTCGCCATACTTTTTATACCATTTAAGTGCAGTTTTTACATCCCAGTCAAATTTTGCTTCAGCAAAACGTGAAACTCGTTGAATTTGTTTATATGGCAAGTTGCATTTTTCAAAATAATTTAAAATATATTCTGTGCTGTATTTATCAGTTTCGCTAATAGTGTCGTCTATGTCGAAAACAAAAATCATTTTTACTCCTAAATTATTATAACATGATGTAAAAAAAAATGTCAATAGCCATTGTATTTAAAAAAAACGACCTAGTCGTTTTATTTATATTCTTTTTTTAAAAAATTTAAAGTTTCATTTAATAGTTGTTCATTATTTGCAATAATATGTAAATTTTTATAATCGGCTTTAACACAGCCAGCCTCTAAACAAATAACTTCCCCTGGAGTATAATCCCAAAGTTTACATTTATTATAAACGTAAATTCCAAACATGCCCTCGGCTGTAAAAATATTGTCTACACATGCGGCGCCAGTTCGTCTGTCGTTCATGATATAAGGTTTAAGTGCCTTAATAACTTTTGCGTTTTCTTCAATTGCACAGTCAACAGTAAGAAGAGAATGAGCAAAATCTTTTTTTGTTCTATATAATCTTTTATTATTTTTATAAGCGCCAAAGCCCTTTGCGGCATAATACGCGCCTACGCTAGGAATATAAATAGCTCCTGCTGCAATCACATTATTTTCAACATATGCAATTTGAACTCCAAAGCGGTCATAAATTTTGTTTCCAAAATTAATTGTGCCATCAATTGGGTCAATTGTAAAATAAGTGCCTTCAGCTTTAACTGATGAATTAAATTCTTCGCTTACTATTTTAATGTCAGGAAAATTTTTATGTAAACTTTTTAAAACCAATTTTTCAATATTTAAATCATAATTAGTTAAAAGGTCATGAGCACTTTTGTCGCTTACATTTATTTGTTGTTTTTTAACTTTTTTATAAGCACTTTTTTCTAACTTGCTTAAAAATTTTGCAATATCTAAATAATTTATAATTTTTTTCATAATAAAAGTTTAGCTGATATTTAGTAACTTTGTCAAATAAAACAAACTATTTTTATTAGTAGACTTTTACATAAAAAAAGATTATAATATAATACAGATTAATTTAAAAGGAGTCAATTGTATGAAGTTATACAATTCAGAATCGCGTTTAATAGAAGAATTTATTCCGCATAATAAGAATGAGGTAACTTTATACACTTGTGGACCAACAGTTTATCACTTTGCACATATAGGAAATTTACGCAGTTACATTATGGAAGACATTCTTGAGCGCGCCATAACTTATTTAGGCTATAAGGTTAAACGCGCTATGAATATAACTGACGTTGGACACCTTGCAAGTGATGGAGACACTGGAGAGGATAGAATGTTAATTGGCGCTAAGCGCGAACATAAAACTATTCTTGAAATTGCAAATGAATATACGCAAGCCTTTAAAAAAGATTGTGAAGCGCTAAATTTAAAATGGCCATCAATTGTTGTGCCTGCTACTGATTGCATTGAAAATTACATAAAAATTATTTCAAAACTTTTAGAAAGTGGCTATGCATATAAAGCGGGAGAAAACATTTACTTTGATACTTCTAAATTAGAAAATTATTATCGTTTTGGTAATCAAACAAGTGACGACATGCTTGTTGGGGCGCGTGAAACTGTTGATGAAGATAAAAACAAACGCAACAAAAACGACTTTGTTTTGTGGTTTACTAAATCTAAGTTTGAAAACCATGCATTAAAGTGGGATAGTCCATGGGGAGTTGGTTATCCTGGTTGGCACATTGAATGTTCGGGAATTTCTAACAAATATTTGGGAGAATTTTTAGATATTCATTGTGGGGGAGTTGATAACAAGTTTCCTCATCACACTAATGAAATTGCTCAAACTGAAAGTTACGTTGGGCACAAATGGTGTAACTATTGGTTTCATGTAGAACATCTTAACACGGCATCGGGTAAAATGAGTAAAAGTAAAGGTGGGTTTACAACTTTAACTTCTTTGGTTGAAGGAGGTTATTCGCCTATGGTTTACAAATTCTTTTGCTTGCAATCACATTATCGTAAACCACTTATGTTTTCTATTGAAGGTTTGGATAGTGCCAAAACTGCTTATAACAAACTGCTTAAACGCATAGAGCCAATAAAAGCAAGAGATGGTAAACTAGATAAAGTGATTTTTGAAGAGTATAACAATAATTTTAAAAATGCATTAAGTAACGACCTTAACACAGCTCAAGCATTGACCGTTTTGTTTGATGTTTTAAAAGCAAATATATCTAATGCAACAAAAGTTGAACTTGTTAAAAATTTTGACACAGTTTTAAATTTAGATTTGCTTAAAGAAAATGAAACTAAAGAGGAAGGTTCTAATTTAACTAAAGAAGAAATTGCAAGAATTGAAAAGCTTATTAAGGAAAGAGCTGAAGCAAAACAAAACAAAAATTATGCTCGAGCTGATGAAATTCGTGCGTCTCTATTTAAAGAAGGGATAGAACTTATAGATACAAAAGAGGGCACAAAGTTTATTAAAAAATAAAAAGCAAAGTAAAAGTTTGCTTTTTTTATTTAAAATTATTGGGCTTATTTTAGTAAATTAATTTTGTAAAATTAATGCAAAATTTAATTTACCAAAAAATGGTTAAAATAACTAAATTTTTGTGCAATTTACCATATATTCCACATATTTTTTCGTTTGACACAATATATTGTGTATGGTATCATATTAACAATACCATAAAAGGAGATAAAATATATGGATAAAATTATCAAAAGAGATGGACGAATTGTCGATTATGATATCTCTAAAATTGAGAATGCTATTGTTAAAGCAATGATGGCACTCGGGGAAGGCGATGTTCGCGATTGCAGAAAATTAGCCAAAATTACTGAACTTGAATTAACTGAAAAATTTGAAAATAAATTGCCAACAGTTGAAGATATTCAAGATACAGTTGAATCTGTTTTAATGGCAAACGGTTATGGCAATGTTGCAAAATGCTATATTTTATATCGTAAGAATAGAGAAAAATTCCGTAACGTAAGTGAAACTTTAATGGATTACAAACAAACTATGGATAAATATCTTAACCTTTCAGATTGGAGAGTTAAAGAAAATTCAACTGTAACTTATTCAGTTGGTGGATTAATTCTTTCTAACTCTGGCGCTATGACAGCTAACTATTGGTTAAATGAAGTTTATGATAAAGAAATTGGTCAAGCTCACAAAAATTGTGATATTCACCTTCATGATTTATCTATGCTTACAGGTTACTGTGCTGGATGGTCATTAAAGCAATTATTAAAAGAAGGTCTTGGTGGTGTTCCAGGAAAAATTTCTTCAGCACCAGCTGCGCACCTTTCAACACTTTGTAATCAAATGGTTAACTTTTTAGGAATTTTACAAAATGAATGGGCAGGCGCACAAGCATTTTCATCTTTTGATACATACTTAGCACCATTTGTTAAAGCTGATAATTTAACATATAAAGAAGTTAAACAATGTATACAATCTTTTGTATATGGTGTTAACACTCCTTCTCGTTGGGGAACTCAACCTCCATTTACTAACATTACTCTTGACTGGGTTGTTCCAAACGACCTTGCTGAACTTCCTGCAATTGTACGCGGACAAGAGCAAGCTTTTAAATATAAAGATTGCGTTAAAGAAATGGGAATGATTAACAAGGCTTTCATTGAAGTTATGATTGAGGGTGACTGTAATGGAAGAGGTTTCCAATATCCAATTCCTACATATTCTATTACTCGCGATTTTGATTGGTCAGAAACTGAAAATAACCGTTTATTATTTGAAATGACAACTAAATATGGAACACCATACTTTTCAAACTATATCAACAGCGATATGGAGCCTAGTGATGTTAGAAGTATGTGTTGTCGTTTGCGCCTAGATTTACGTGAACTTCGTAAAAAATCAGGTGGTTTCTTTGGCAGTGGCGAAAGCACAGGTTCTATTGGTGTTGTTACAATTAACATGCCAAAAATTGGTTACTTAGCAAAAGATGAAAGTGATTTCTTTGCTCGTTTAGATAAAATGATGGATATTGCTGCTCGTTCACTTAAAGTTAAACGTGAAACAATTACTAAACTTTTAGAAGCTGGATTATATCCATATACAAAACGTTATCTTGGAAGCTTTGATAACCACTTCTCAACAATTGGACTTGTTGGTATGAATGAAGCCTGCTTAAATGCAAAATGGATTAGACAAGATTTAACAAACAAAAAAGCCCAAGAGTTTACTAAAAAAGTTTTAAATCACATGAGAGAACGTTTAAGTGATTATCAAGAAATGTATGGAGATTTATATAACCTTGAAGCAACTCCAGCAGAGGGAACTTCTTATCGTTTAGCTAAACACGATAAAGAAAGATATCCTGAAATAATTACAGCAAATGAAGGAAGTGTTCCTTATTATACAAACTCATCTCACATACCAGTTGGTTATACTGAAGACATTTTTGAAGCTTTAGATATTCAAGACGAACTTCAAACTTTATATACATCAGGAACTGTATTCCATGCCTTCTTAGGTCAAAAAATGGATAACTGGAAAGCTACTGCAGAGTTAGTTAGAAAGATTGCAGAGAACTATAGACTCCCTTATTATACAATGAGTCCTACATATGCAGTATGTAAAGACCATGGTTATATTACAGGGGAAAAATATGAGTGTCCAGATTGTGGAGGAAGAACAGAAGTTTATAGCCGTATTACAGGTTACTATAGACCACTTCAAAACTGGAATGATGGAAAAGCTCAAGAGTTTAAAGATAGAAAAACTTATGATGTTAATAAATCTAATTTAAAGAAATGTAAAGAAGCTGCTTGTGAAGCACCAAAAGCAGAAGTAGTTAGCAAACCTCAAACAAATGAAATAATGCTATTTACAACTAAAACTTGTCCTAATTGTAGAATGGCAAAAGCGCTTTTAAAGGTTGCGGATGTTAAATATACTTGCATTGATGCAGAAGAGCAAAAAGATTTAACCATTAAATTTAATGTTAAAAAAGCTCCTACATTGCTTGTTCCTAATGGTAGCGGTTTTGATAGATATGATAATGCAAGCGAAATTAATAGATATATTGAAGGACTAAAAAATAGATAATGGTAGATATTACAGTTATTGGCGCAGGTGCTGCTGGAATGACAGCAGCACTTTACGCGCTTAGAAACAATAAAAAAGTTGTGATACTAGAAAAGAATAATATTGGAGGTCAAATTGCTGAATCTCCAAGAGTAGAAAACTTTCCAACAATTGCAAGTTCATCAGGTGTTGAACTAGCCGATAAAATGTTTGAACAAATCACTAATTTAGGTGTTGAGTTCAAATTTGGAGAAGTTTTAAATGTAAAAAAAAGTGGACAACTTTTTATAATAAAAACAGAATTTGAAGAGTTTACTTCTAAAAGCGTTATTATTGCTTCGGGCGTTGAACACAGAAAACTTAAACTTAATAATGAAGAAAATTTAATTGGGCATGGAATCAGCTATTGTGCACTTTGCGATGGGGCTTTTTATGCTAATGAAGATGTTGTTTTAATAGGAGATGCTAATACAGCTTTACAATATGCTTTACTGCTTTCATCTACTTGTAAATCAGTTCATATTGTAACTTTATTTGATAAGTTTTTTGGAGATAAAGCACTTGTTGATGCAGTTATGAAGAAAAACAATATTAAAATCACTCATAACGCAAAACTAATTAAACTTTTAGGCGAAAACGAGTTAAGTGGGCTTGTTTTTGAAAAAGTTGATGGCTCTAATTTTGAATTAAACACAAAAGCATTGTTTGTTGCAATCGGTCAAGTTCCAAATAATAAAATTTTTGAAGAACTTGTTGATTTGGATAAAAACGGCTATATTGTTTCAGATGAAACATTGAAAACAAAAACTCAAGGTTTGTTTGTTGCGGGAGACTGTAGAACCAAAGCTGTAAGGCAGCTCACAACAGCCTGCGCCGATGGGGCAATTGCAGCAACAGCGGCAAGCACCTATGTGGAAAGCTTATAAAAAAAGCACCTTTAATAAAGGTGTTTTTTTAATGAAGCATACTTTTTTTGTTAAACTTGTAAATTATTTTTATAAACTATTTTACATTTATTAGAATTTAGTTTATTTTTGCGAGAACTAAAATATAATTTACAAGTTATTATATTATACGGTAGCTTTACCGAATCGTCAAGCATTTTTTATGAATAAAACACAATAATAATATTATGGAACAAAATATTATGATATGTGAAAGATTAACGGAGTTAATGGAAGAAAAGCAAAAAAATGCTAAAACAATTGCTCGTGAAATAGGAGTATCAGAGTCTACATTAAGTGATTGGAAGAATGGTAAATCTTTAATGAAATTATCAAGTGCAATAAAGGTAGTTAACTATTTTAATTGCTCACTTGAATTTTTGATGGGAAGAAGTGATGAAGTTTTAGATTATAAGCCAAAGGTATGTCCACCATTTTACGAAAGTTTAAGAAATAAAATGAATGAAAATAACATTAGTAGAACAATGATTTTTAACAATACTCAGGTAAAATCTTCTCATTTTGTAGATTGGAAAAGCGGGGCAGATCCGAATATAGTTTTAGTATATGAATTAGCTAAATATATGAAAATAACAATAGATGAACTAGTTGGTAGAGATAGAAGTAATTAATTTTCAAAAAAAACAGCAGTTGCTGTTTTTTTAATAACCTCGTAAGCTAACATTTTTAATAGTTTTAGCTAATATATTTTTAAAGTCTTGCGCTACTTGTTTATCAATTTTTTCGCAGCCGTCTTCCAAGCAATTTCCACTGTCAACAAAACATTGTAGAAACATTTTATCAGCGCCATTAAGCCACTTAGCTATATTTTCAATATCCTTAGTTTCATGATGATTTTTTATTAAAGTTGTTCTAAACTCATAATCTATTTTATTTTGCTTTAAAATTTCAACAGATTTTTTTATATCTTCTAAAGCATAAAAGCCTTTGCCAGCTGTTAATATATATTTTTCTTGAGAATTTTTTATATCCATAGCAACATAATCAATCAGTTTGTTGTCAATTAATTCTTTTAATAAAATTGGATTTGAACCGTTTGTATCTAACTTAACTAAGAAGCCAAGAGCTTTAATTTTTTTAATAAACAAAGTTAAATCATTTTGCAAAGTTGGTTCGCCACCACTAATACACACTGCATCTAACAGTCCTTTGCGTTTAGATAAAAAAGAAAAAAATTCTTCTTCTGATATTTCACTTAAATTTTTACATTCAACAAGGTCGGCATTATGACAAAATGGACATCTAAAATTACAGCCAGCAGTAAAAACTGTAGCACATAAATGTCCTTCAAAATCTACCATTGATAATTTTTCTAAACCATTAATTTTCATAATTTAATTATACTAATTTTTTTAATTTAAGTCAAACTTAGTGCTAAAAAAAGTTCTGATTAAATCAGAACTTATCTTAATTATTTAAAAATTAAAAATATTGCTAGAGCTACAATTATTACAATTGCAACAGTTGATAAATAAGCAATTGTTTTTAAATTTATAGCGCGTTTTTTTGCTTTCTCTTCTTTTATTTCTAGTTCTATTTGTTTTTGCTTAACTGTTTCAGGACTTTCAAATTTTGCTTTTAAATTATTAAATTCGTTTTCAAATTTATTTAGTTCGTTAATCGATTCATAATATAATTCACGTGTTCCGTCATTTAAAAATTTATTTAAATTAGTTATTGAATTTTTAAAATTATTTAAATTTTCATAAGGAGCATAATCCTTAATAAATTCATTCAATGTATAAATTTCATTTGCATAATTTGAAGCAACAACTTCGCTTAAATTTAACATAGCAAGCGCTGCTTGTTTTTCATAGTCGGCACCAAATAAATAAGAGCGAACATCGGCAGGATATAATTTTAACATATTGTTTACAACATCGCGTAAATCGAATAAAGTTGATAATGCTTTTTGAGCTTTATTTTCTGCTTCATTTAGTTTTAATTGCATTTCATCAATTAATTCGTTAGTTTCATTTAGTTGTTTTATTGTTTTATCTAAATTGGTTTGAGAAACAGTAACTTTATTTCTTAGTTTTTCGCATTCATTTTTTAAATATTTAACTGTTATTGCTTCTTGAGCTGCGGTGTATTCTTCAGTTTTTTTATTATATTTTTCTAACCACATTTCTACTTCATTATTATATTGTTCAACTAAAGTTTCAAGTTTGTCTTTATAATCTATATTTTTTTGTATTGTACCTTTGATTGAATATTTAGGTGCAACAACTTGATAATCAATGTGTAAAAGCTTAATAAAAGCATTATATTTTTCAATAAGTTGTTCCATAGTATCAGAATCCCTAAAGATTGCTGTTTCTATGTTATTTGTAACATTTGTTATATTGTTATTAATTGCTTTTTCTGTAACGAAAGCCGTGCCACAATTAGGGCAAATGCCTGCATCTACTGCATCATCAACTTGGATACCTGCACCACAACTTGTGCATCTAGCTGAAACTATAGCCATAAAGTTCTCCTATAATTTTATTCTATCATGCTAACATAATAATAGTCAAATTATTTATTTGTAATTTCATTAAGCAAAGGAATTAATTTGTTTTTTAAGTCTTCTAAATTTTTATATTCAATAAATTTAGACGAGTTAAAAACTCCTGTTATCATATTACTTATAATCGAACCTTTTTCAAAACAAAACACCACTTTATTATTATTTACATATGCTGTTCCAAGTTCAATGCCAACTCCAATGGACTGACTTGATATATCGCATATAAGTAAATCACTTTCTTTAATGCGCGCTAAGTCAAAGTCAGTCATTAGCTTGTCTATTTCAAGTTTAGTTTTGTTTGTATCCTCTTTGCATTTATTTCTATAAGCCCAAATATCATCGGGAGTTGTTAATTCCCCATATGAATGCAATAATTGCTTATAAAAATTATATTTTTTTAATTGTTTTTTATTTGCACTTGTAACAGCGCCCATTAAAAATATTTTCATATAATCTCCAAATTTTTATAAATTGTGTTTTTTAAACAAGCTATTATATATTTTATTTAAATTAAATCTATTCACCAAGTGGATTAAATGATTCAGAGCCAAAGGTACGTATTTTCATTGCAGACCCATTTGCGGCATCTGCGATTGCTGTTCTATCTCTAAACCATGTTTTATTAGCTAAAAAGAAGTCTTTATAAAGAACCCCATAACTGGATATAAGTTCTTTAATAGTGCTTTCTATAAATTCAGTATTAAAAAGTTTATGATGGTTTATTGCTTTATCCCACATTGGAATAAGTAAAAGTAACATATATCTAAGTCCAGCCATTTTAATTGCTGCGCCTGCAGTTTTAGCATCTGAACCTATAAAACTAAATCCAACAACATTTTCCCAGGCTGATAAATAAGTTGAAATTACTTTAACTTTTTTGTCTTCGCTTAAAGGTTGATTTGCTACACATAAATCATCTATATGAGCATTTTTTAAAGCTTCCATAACTTCTTTTGCTTTAAACCCACGAAAAATTTTTTCAGCACTCATAATAATTTTGCCTTTAAGAGGGTGACAAGTGTTAAGCTTTGATACTAAACTATAATATATTTTTTCATATTCACTAAGCATATCAAGTTTTGACCTAAACCACATTAAAAGATTTCCGCTAACTTTCTCTTGTTTTTCATTGCATGTAACAAAAATTTTTCTTCTTTCTTGCAAAGTTGGCGTGATAAATAAAGTAAAGCCAATTTGATATTTTATATTATCAGCAAGGCATCTTATAGTATCATGAAAAGAATATAATCTATGCTGACCATCCATAACATCAATTGTGTTTTTATAAGCATTAAGTTCTTCTTCTGTATTTGGAAAATCTAAATAATATAAATCGTCAACCCCTTCAATACCTTCAATTTTATTAACTTTTAGCATGTTATTATTTGTTGCAAGTGTTAATGTGTTAGGAAGAATGCCATAGTTTTCTACATAACAAGCAATCTCTTTAACTCTTTTTTCACTTAATGGTCGTTGTGCCTCTTGGGTTGTGCTCATTTCAAGCTCTTTTGCAACTTTACATAAAATTCTTGGGTCAATTCTACCGATATAATAAACAGTGTTAAATTGTGTTATTTTTTGTAATAAAATTTTTTTCATAATTTTCTCCTAATTTTAATTTATATTTTTAAAAATATAGTCTGTTTTTGCACCTTTCTTTTCGTTGCAAGCTTTGCACAATAATTCTAAATTGTTTATTAAATTGTCGCCAACTAGTGACCAAGCAATTATGTGGTCACAAGGAAGGCTGGTAGAGAAGTTATTAAAAGCAAGGTTACAAATATTACATTTTTTATTTTGCAAATAATATAATTCTTGTTTAGTTTCTATTGGAATTTTTTTTCTAACATTGAGTTTATTAAAATAAGCATTTATCCAAATATTAAACTGCTTAGCCTCTTCTGAATTTATATCTAAATCGAATTCTTTTTTTACTATTATGCTGCAAGTTTTAGCTCTATCATAAGATTGCCGATAAAGTGTAAGCATATACAACTTAAGAAATCGATCTTTATTAAGTTTTTTACAAAACTTGTCAAAAGTGTTAAGCAATAACATAGTTCGCTCTTTAGCTTTGTTGTTTCCACTTCTTGCTATACTTATTAAGTCTCTCATTTTGGCTCCTTTTATTGAGAGTATATACTAATAAAATAAAAAAGTCAACATTTACATGTAAATTTTATAAAATAAATTTTTACATGTAAATTTTAATGTTTTGTTTTTTTTAAATAAAAAAAAGTTATGTTTAGTAAACAATAACTTTTAATGCTTAATTAGTTTAAAAAGAAAAGAGAGCTATAAAGAGTCAATATAATCAATTGCTAATTTTAAAATGCTAGTACCAAGATTGATAACAGTATTTTGATTTTTTAAAAGTTCATTTAATAATTTTTTGTGCAAGTTGTTTTCAAAAATATATTTGCCAATTATGCTAAACATTTCATAGCCATTGTAATCTTTAGTAATAATTTTGTTGCTATCGTTTAATTGGTTAACATCAAAATTTAAATGTAGTTTTAACTTATTTGCAATAGTTTTAAAATGGCTGACTGGTTTGTTAGTTTCGCTGCCGTCAATAAATTTAGCATAAGCTTCATCAAACCATCTAATTCTATAAATATTATTTTTATTATATATTAACTCGTTAAAATATAAGTGTACAAATTCGTGGGTTAATAAGTGTTTTTTCAGGTTTACTTCGGCCACGTTGTTCAAATTTATTAAAGTTTGAATTTCTCCATTATAAAAACAACCAGTTGCCCAATCGGGTGGAGTATTTCCATTTGAAACAAATTTAATGTATGCAACAAAAGCATTTCTATCAGTGAAAAATGAAACCTTGATTTTTTTATTTAAGTCAGCATTAAATAAAGTTTTAATAAAATTTATTTTGCTACTAAAAACGTCTAGAGAATCATTAATAAAATTTTCTAGTTCATCTTGATAATTTAAAATAAAATGGTCTGTAATCAAAGTTTTCATTTTGTTATTAATCTAATTGTAACTATTAGAATATAAAAGTCAAATTATTAATTCAATAAAAAAATTCCAATTTATAATTTATTAAAAATTATA
>CAMUJQ010000014.1 GCA_947089305.1 uncultured Clostridia bacterium | reverse complement strand
TTTAAATTGCAAAGGACACGAGCCGTCCATACATTGGTGGCGGTGAGTGGACTCGCAACATAACCGCAGGTTACAGCACCGTAGGTGGTTCGATGAACGAAGTGAATGCAATTTTTTAAATTGCAAAGGACACGAGCCGTCCATACATTGGTGGCGGTGAGTGGACTCGAACCACCGACCTTGCGGGTATGAACCACACGCTATAACCAACTAAGCTACACCGCCAAATTATAGTTGCGGGGATGCGTTCTCACTTAATGCCTACTTTCACATTCGTTCAAGTGAGCTCATGTGTTTATTGCATCCCTCTGCACCTTTTTGGTTGCGGGGATGGGATTTGAACCACATGACCTTCGGGTTATGAGCCCGACGAGCTGCCTGACTGCTCTACCCCGCGACGAATATTCGCTAGCATTTAGCGACTTTTCTAGTTTACTATATTTATTTTTTTTTGTCAACAGTTTTTACATATTTTGCTTTTATTTTTAATTAATTATCACGCATAATTTAATGGCTTTTCCTAACAATATTATTATATAGCAAAATTAAGTTAAATAATGTCACTTTTTGCTTGCTAAAAACGACAAAAAATTGTAAAATTTTTATATTGAAAAAAGTGAACTTTAACCTGATGAAACTCGTGAACAAATTGGAGAAATGTTTATGAAATCTAAAAGTTTAAAAAGGGAATTTATATTTTTATTAATTGGTGTTTTATCAATATTTTTAACAATATTTACTGTGGTCATAAGTTATAAAACAGCAAATAACAGTTATGCAATAAATGTAAATGAAAACAGAATAGTTGCACGTAATAGTTCTAATGTTATTAATCCAATTCCTAGCATTAGTGATTTTTCTGCAACCCTAAACAGTGCAAAAGTTAATTATGATAAAAATCAAGTTTTAGCAAATAATGATGCAACCATTTCTTTTGCCATTCCAACTGGATATTCTTTAAATTATTCAATAAACGATGGAGAGTTTTCAGCTATCACTTCTTCACTTTCAATAACTAGTTATGGCAATTATAATTTTGTTTTAACTAACACTAGTGACAACACAACAAACGATTTTAGTTTATTATTTTTAGATGCTTCAACTTTGCCAACTACTATTAACGCAAATTTTTATTCTTACAATTTAAACGATGATGAAATTAGTTTGGTTTATTATTATGACGGAACTCCTTGGGATTACCTAAATAATATAGCAATTGATTCAAAACCTTATATCACTTTTAATAGTGTTATAGAAAATAATAATATTTTACATTCAAAAACAACTAATACAAATCAAAGTGAAATTGATAGTAGCAAAGTAACAAAAACTTCAAATTCAACAACAGTTGAAGTTAACGACTTTGGAACATATACTATCACTTGGACAGCGGGCAATGATGACACTTTATTAAACTATACAGCAACAGTTTATTCTTTTGGTGCTAGAAATTTATACAGTGATAAAAATAACCAAAATAATACACCCGTTGAAAAAGAATTGTATTATTTTGACAAAACAAATAAGGCAACAACAACTCACACCTTAGCAAACAACACTGATGCTGCTGGAAAACTAACAAATGTAGTGCATTTAAATCAAGTTCCAGTTTGGATAAATAGATATGATAATTTAAATGCTAGCACAAGAAGCATGAATATTTCTTATCGAGCTTATGGTCAAAATGAATTTGTTGGCTTAAATCAAACAAGACTATCACAAACTGGTAGATATTTTATAGCTGTAACTGGAACAGCCCCAGTTGGCACTATTAATGTTGAATTTACAAATTACTTTGTTTTTGATATAGAAAGTGCTAACCCAATTTTAACTTTTAATTCAACAAGTTATTATCAAGCTTATGATAGCGAAACGAAAGAAGGAATTACAAAAACACTTTCAAGTGATGATATGTGGGATAGCTATAGTAATGGCGAAGTTGTAATTGAACAACCTACTCTTTCTCCTTTTGATAAGCCTTATACAATAAAATATACAACTATTTGCAGTGATGACTCAAAATCTAAATCAGATCCAACTGATTATGTTGCAAATTTACCTCTTACAACAGAGGAAGATACCTTCACAACATACACAATATATGTTGATTTTGGAACACAACAAAGTCAAGTTGTTTCTAGGTTTACAATTGATAAAACAGACATTATGTTAGTCCCTTATTATGGTGTAAATTCTGCGTTGCTTGATAGTAATACTTCTAATGATTCGCCTTACACAAAAAATAACAATATTGTTTTAGGTGTAAATAACGATGGAAACTTATCTCCTTTCTTTTTAAATAATATCAGCAAGGCTTCTGGCGCAGCAGTAACTGCAACCGTAAGATATTACAGTTTTGATGCAAGCGAAGTTGATTTAGATTTATTTAAAAGTAATAACTTAACTTATGTTTTAGCAAAATATAGGGCAACAAATGCAAAACCTGAGTTTGAAACTTATGCTATTGGAAGTATTAATGAATCAGGTGAATTTGTTCCTGGCAGTAAAATGGGAGAACCTCTTTCTCTTGGTGGCCTTTACGAATTTGAAATTTTAGATAGCGCTTATAACACAAGCTTTTATTATGTTTATCTAGATAACTTTACTCCTAACATTATAATTACAGAACCTTCAAGTGAAGATAGAAATTATACTGTTACTTATGGTGACTATAAAGCAGTTGAACTTGAAACAAGTTTAAACTTAAAAAGAACAAATATTTATGGTGTTGATGATTCAGAAAATAATGAAAGTGCAAATATTTATGTAACTTTTGAAGACGAAACACATAAAATTAGACATTTTCTTACAACAAAAATGAACACTCCTAATAATGGAAGTTACAACCCAAATAATCCTCCTGCTGGATTTAATGTAACACAAAATTTAAGAAAAATTGACTCTAATGGTAAAAGCAGTGGCAACATAACAGAATATAGCACTTATAGACAAGTATTCAGCGATAAAGTTATAATAAATAACAATGTTAAAAATAATGAAGGAACTTATCATTTCACTATTAAAGATTCAAGTGGCAATAATACTTTAACTAAAGCTGTAACGATATCCTTTGATTTAGCTGAAGTTAAAATTGTTGCAAAAACAAATAATGCCGAAGCTGGCTATAACTTAACAGGTGGAAATGAAGTTACTGGAACCAACTTTAATTTACTAGAATTTGCCAGCGCATTAACAAGTAACAGTGGCGGAAATGATAAGCCAAACTTTACTTTAACTTCTCTAAATTTAAAATTTAGCCCTAAAGCAACAAGTGGCGAAGCTTATTTTGGAAGCACTGTTATAAGTCGTGAATTATTTAAAGATGGAGAATTAAAACTTGGAGCCTTTGATCTTGGCAGTTATACTCTACCTAATGGAACAACTCATAAATATTATGAAGGCCAATATTTATTCGAATGGCAAATGAATCTTACTTCTAATGTTGCAGGTGACGATGGTGAAGATCTTTACGAATCTTCAAGATTACAATATATAATTGTAGACAAAGGCAACATGTTAGAAACTGCGCCTGATGCAAAAATTACATTCCAAGAAAACAACTCAATTAATAAAAATGAATTACTTTTATCTAACGCAGGAAATGCAGTTACAATGTTAGACAATGGTAAAGAAACATTTTCTGTAAATAATGTTGTAGATTCTAACTTAACTCCTATTAAAATTAAAGACTATGCAATAGACTTTACCTCTGATGGAAACATTGAAGCAGGCTTATATAGAATAAATCCAACAACTATAACAGCAATTGAACCAACAAATAGCAGCGATTTAAATGCTTATAAATTAGCTATAGCTTATTTATTTAAAATAAAGGAAACAATAACAGCTAATAATCAAAGCAATCAACCAATGCTTAATGAAACATTCCCTAAAGATGGAAAAAACATTAAAGACCAAGAATATATTGCAGCTGGAAATTATAAAGTTGTTTTTAGTGACGATTTAAACAATTTAATTATTTTAGATAACAAACCTGCTTACGGAAACGGTATTAACTTCTCTTTCAATATTAATAGAATTGCTCCTAGCGCAAATTTTGTAAAAGGCTCTTATGATATTGAAGACTTATCAACCATTCCAAGTAATGAAATTATTAGTTTAAATACATTTGAAAAAGGCAATAACTGGTTGTATGATGTTAAAAACATAAATTCAACTGTTGCCAGTGTAAACAATAAAGAAGATTCAATCAACTTTGTGTTTGATAAAAATTATGTATATGAAGCAAAACAAACAACTTCTGATAATAAGAACTTAATTGCTTCTTTTGACAAAAAGCCTTATCTTCACAATGCTCAAATTGATGAAGACAATGTGACAGTGCAATATGATAATTTAGCTGCCAATAAAGTTAGTTTAGCAAATTATGATGAAAAGCGATATTACATCCCTAACTTAATCACAAGTGAAACTACAGCTAAAGTTGTTAAAATTACTTTAAGATACAAAGGCAATGCAGACAACTTTGGGCTAACAGAAGACGACGCTAGCCATTTATCTCAAACTTATACTCTTTATATAGATAATGATGCTCCTTCTTATAACTTAAAACAAAAAATTCAAACAAATGATAAATTCTATGATGAATTAGTAAGTAAATCAATTGATACTGATGATTATATGTATGCTTTAACTAATAGCTTTACTTTTGATAAAATTCAAGACGAAAATGCTTTTTTAGATACATACAAAATATTCTTTAGAGATGTTAGTCAAAATACAAAATTTAAAAACAATAAACTAAAAACTATATCTCAAAGAACTTATAACAAAAATCCAAACTATGAAGGCCCAGTATTTAACGAAAATGATAGCGACTTTGCCACATTATATAAAGCCTTTGATTATGGAACACGTGCAGGAGAAATATTTACTCCGGGTGTTAAATATGAAGTGGTTGAAGTTGACCTTGCTGGCAATTTAACAAGTTACTTTGTATGTTTGCAATTTAATCAACAAACAAATATTACAGTTGCTGTTGATAACTATTTAGGTTCAGGCGGAACAAACATATCATCTATGCTTCCTGCTTCAATTAACTATAGCAATAATGATACTAGCAAAGCTGAATTTTATAGCTTAGGCAGATTAAACTTTACTACTATCGATTCTATTAACAACTATTTTATGTTTAAAATATTTGATATTACAGATGGAGTTAAAATACCTGTTGATTCAAAATATATTGATGACGACAAATTAAATGGTGATATTGCAATTATTAACGATCCTAATGATTTAACTGAATTAATAAACAATAAACTTGAAAGTGTTTATTATAAAAATCAACAAGCTTTACAAAAAGGTAAAGTTTATGAAATTCAAATTTTAGATAGAGTTAACCAAAACAATTCCTCTCTACATTTAGAATGGATTAAATTTAAAGTTTTCTTTAGACCTCAAGATGTTTACACATCAGGAAATGATTTTGAATTTACTCCTCAACAAGATGGCTCAATTATAATTACAAATCCTACATTTAATAGTAGTTTTAGTTATGCAAGAGACAACTCAGGTTATTATAATTTATCAACACCAGATGAAATTAATAAAAACACAAGTATTGTAAGTGAAGGAATAACAAAAGTTGAAAATACATCTGCAAATTCTCAAAATTATAAACTTGTTTATGTTGATAGTTATGGTTATGTTGCTACTAGATATTTTAGCCATATAGAAAACTTTACAAAATTTACTTCTACAAATAATAACCTTGTTAATAATGGATTTACGTTTTCAATAAATCCTAATGAAGTAGTAGACCAATTAATTTCTAGCGATGATGAAACTGGCCTATATAAAATGCTTAACTCAGATGTTTATTATCAAGATGGGCAAGATAATGCTATTTCAACAATTGGATTCTTTAGCAATAATTTAACCTTTAACTTCCACACCGCTTTCAATGATGCAAACAATGTTGATGTTTATGTTTGCGATAGTCCTATAACAAATAATACAATGCTTAATTTTACAAAAGTTTCACTTAATGCAATAACTGATAGCACTCCTTATAATAATGAGGGTTATGCAATTAATAGACAACGTGGCATTATATACTTCCCTAACGAAAAGAATGTATTTAAATTATATAGAGTTGAAATTAAAGACGTTTATAGCAACAATAAAAATGTTATTTACGCTGCCTACTACTCTATCTTACCAACTTTAAATGCAACTGACGGCTCTAATAATCCGCTTTACTTCTATGGCGAAAATTCAAACATATTAAGAACAACTTACGCAAATATTAACGTAAATGTTGATGCAATTAATAGTTATTTAAAATCTGAAGTAAAAGTAGCTAGAGTAAATACACTTGTTAACGGAGAAGAAATTGACGGTGGTACAACTACGGTTGAAAGTCACATTACATTAAGTTTAATTGAAACATCTTTTAAAAAGAGTACTTTTACTTTTACAGTTTCAAATGCATTAAATAATGAAAGTCAATATTTTATAACAATTGATGCTTCAAAATATCCACTATATCAAATAGTTAAAGATAACGAAGTTCTTTTAAGAAGCAGTCAAGACTTTGTACAAACTCTAGCTAATGGAACAAGTCCAACTGGTGCTCAATATTTTAGTAATAGCACTGAAGAAAACACTCATATCATTCTTGCTGAAGATAGACCGACTCTTAAGTGCGATAAAGTTTGGTCCGTTGTTAACGGTGTTGATGAAAATGGAAATCCATATTTATCTTATCCAAACACCTTTAACATTTATCGTATTCATTCAGAAGATGTTAATTTCCAACATGACGAATATATTAAAATATCTTATGTTCCACAGACAAGGGTTTTAAATAGTTTATTTACTAATAGTTCTAGGTTTAACACAAGCAACTATACATCAACTGAAAATCAAATTTCAATTGAATATTCATATCAAGGACAATTATCAAATGGTGCTTATTATGGACTTGATTACTATGCTGAAGTTTATGTAAATGATGAGTTAATTACCCTAAATAGAAATGGTAAAATTGATTTAATTGATGCAGGAGTTTACAACATAACTTATCGTGACATTTCTGGTAATACACATACCTTTAATTTAAACTCAACAACGGCTCAAGAAACAACATCACAAAATATTAATTTAGCTAATAAAATTTTGTTTAATGTTGCTAGTTCAAGTTCAAATTCTAGATACAGTTATAGCGGTGAATTAATTGACAATATGGCTCTTGAAGATAATGTAAGAGTAAGCATTGATAACGCATCGCTTTATGGTAGTTCCTTAAAACTTAGCGCTTTATACAATGGAAATAGAACAAGTATAAGCAATTCAACAACCTTTAGACGTGGCGGTGTTTACACTATAACTGCAACAGCTGATGTTCTATCTAATCATGACAATAGAACTCATACAATTACAACAACTTATACTATATATCTTGTTAAACCAGAAGAACAACGCCTTGGCCTTGAATTTATATTATCAAACCTAGACAACACAACTTCACAAGTTACAAGTGTTATAAGAAGAGATGCAACAAATCTAACTGGTACAGGTTCAGATGTAACAGCTGTATTCAGAAGCAAAGAAGGAATTTTAGATACTGATGCTAAATTAACAAGATTAAGAATGTCTTCTTATGAATCTGGCAATGGGTTATATACAGTTAATGTGGCTTCACAATTTAAAACAGTTTATAAGCCACAAATTAATTATAGCTTTAGAGTATTAATTTTAGATTCTGAACCTATATTAAAAGCAAATGTTACTTTTGGTACCGAGGTATCTAAAGACATCTTAATATCTTGGACTCCAAGTGAACTTTATGAAAATTATGGCTCACTTGTAATTAGAATTGGTGAAAAATCATTTAATATTACTCCAGAAGATATATATAATACTGAAGAAATAACTCCTATTAAACTAACTGCAAAAGGCACATATAACATTGATATTGAAACACCTAGTGGAATGATATTAGCTAGATATGTTATAACTAAACAAAAACCGCTTGGTACAGTTGACGTTATTTTAATTGTAATGGGCTGCGTTGCCTTAGTAACTGGAATATTGTTATTCTTCTTATTAAGAAATAAAATGAAAGTTAAGTAATAAAAAAATCATGATTATTTAATCATGATTTTTTTATATAACTTTGTTAAATAATTGAATAATACTATTTACAGTAAATTCACTTTTAGGAACTTTTTTATTAATGCCACAAATAAAGGTTACACTTCCTCTTCCTTCAATATTTTTCCCATAAGAAATAATTTCTTTTAATCTTAAAAGTGCCTCATTAGTATAACTTGTTTCATCAATCTTATTTGTTGTATATTCTTCATAGGCAATTGGTAAAAAGGCAATATCCAAAGCACACACAACAACATCTTCTCCATCTTCAGCTTGACGCACAGCGCTGTTTATAACAATATCTAATGTTCGGTATCTTGTAGATGGTTTATCAAAACAAGATGCATTTGCTGCGCCCTCAATAAAGTTTTCAGGCAAAGAATTAGCATTTATTAGTAACTTATTTCCCTCAATTAAATTATAAAAATCTAAAATTTTGGTTTCAGCATCCTCAACAACAAGCACACGTTCCCCATTTAAAATTGTAGTATTATCAATTTTACCAATAGGATGTTCGCCTCTAATTGCTTTAAACTCTTTTTGTTTTTTTAAGTTCTCTATTGCTGGTTCACCATTTATTTTTAAAACTTGAATAACGGTTGTAATATATTTAGGCGGAAGTTCTTTAACAGCAACTTTAACTTTATCCCCACTTCTTAATTGATATTTTTTAATAAACGTGGTTTCCATATATGCGTCATTTTTAGCATCAACATTAAAGTCTTCTTGAACAAAGCCGAAACCTTTTGTTGTTATAATTAAAATGCCCTCTTTAATGCATTCATTATCATCACTGCTTGCAACTTTTAAATCTGTAATAACAGGCATATCCCAAAGATCAATATCAGGCAAGGGATTAGCTGTGTAATTAAATTTTGAGGTTTCAAGGGGAGGTCTACCTTTAGCATTTGGTCTTATATAAGGAACAGTGTCACCATCAACGATAGCCATAATTTCATCAATAATAGTTTCTTTACGTTTTGATGTTGGACTTTGAACGCCAACTTCTCTTCCCACAACGCGAAGTTCAAATATACTCATTTTTTGCAAACTATTTCTTGTTAAGTCAACCATGCGTTTCCTACCTCCTTTTTTTCAATAAGATTAGTTTATCACAAACAATATTAAAAGTCTACTTTTTTTTTAAAAATTTATGCAAAATTCGAGCATTTCCAACAATTTCCAACATTTTTTACGCTTGCCAAATTTATAAAAAACATGGCCAAAAGCCATGAATTTTATAAAACATTTTTACCTTCTGAATTTTCTATAACTCTAAAAATTTGTTCTTCTGCACCTGTGTTCGCATTAATAAATATATAGAATGTTATCCCGTCTTTTTGACACTCAAACTCATAACATAAAGTTTCTTCTCCATATTCTATAGGTACAATTGATAATCTTGTTGAATTAACAGTTAATCTAGATGAAACAAGTTTAGTTGCATCGCTTGCGCTTAAAGTTGGGTTTTCTAAATTTCTTTTAACATGATTAAACGCATAGCTTTTTGCTTCATAGCCAATAATTTTAGCTGTAACTTCTTCTAATTTTATTTTAATTATATCTGGATATACAACAACATTAGTATTATTAACTTGCATTACTGGAGCCACATTTACATATGCAACACCATCCCCTCTACTTATAAATATAGCCTTGAAATCTTCTAAATTTAAATTTTTAACAAAATCAGTTGCAACTGTCATAAGTTCTTCATCAGTTTTTGTTTCTTCATCGTTATTAGGTTTAGTAGCATTTAATCTAGAAAATTGTAATAAAAACATTCCGCGCTTTGCAACAGTAGTAAAAATTTTGTCTCCATTTTTTAATTCAACTGTATGATTATAACTTTGAAAATCACCGTCTACATATCCGTCAAAAGTTACATTTTTTATATCTTCACCTTCAAACATTTGCCAAAGCTTTTTTGTTACTTCACTTTCAGTATAAGTTTCTTCAGGCAAACCTTTAATGTCTTTGTCGCTTAAGCTTTCACTAAATGGCCCATCATAAATTAATTCTGGTGGTTTGCTTTCATTATTTTTAAGTTCATCAAAGCCTGCTTCAAAATTATTTGTGCCTTCAACAATTTTTAGGTTTTCAATAATTTTAAATCCCTTTGAACTTATCATTAAAGCAGCTGAGTTAAAGGCTCTTTTAAGACTTAAGCAATGTTTTTGAAGTTCTGAAAGAGTATTAAATTCACTTTCAGTTATATCAGCTTTTAAAGTTTTGTCTGCCAATGTAACACTATAGCCACCCAACTGATTTAAAAATCTAATTGTTTCAGTTTGACTATGTCCATCTATTGGAATACCAGCCAAACTAGCTGCTGCTAAGTTACAATCACGCCAAATATCATTTAAGGTTTCTCGCTGCATAACTTTATTGTTACTAACAACAACTTTATCGACTTTAACCTCTAAACTTTGCATAATATTATTAACTTCATAAAAGCTTTTTTCATACATATTTTCAAGAGCTACGCCATAGTCATTTTTCTTTGCTTCTGATATTCCATAAAGTATTATAAAAGTTATGGCAATAACAGCTAAAACAATAGACACTACTATAAATGCAACACTTAACTTTTTAGTTTTTTGATTTTCCATAATAACTTTCCTTTATAATTTTTAACCCTTACAAAAAGAGTGCTTGCCTATAGTTAAAGTAACTTTTAAACTCCAAATCCATGCGCTTGTGGCTGTAGCTGGATTATAATAATACAAACAGCCATAAGTTGGATCCCAGCCGTTAATGGCATCTCTTGCAGCATTATATGCTGATTGATTTGGTTCAAGATTTATTTGTCCATCTGCAACAGCTGTAAATGCCCCTCTTTGATAAACAACGCCTGAAATTGAATTTGGAAACTTGCTACTTCTAACGCGATTTAAAATTACAGCACCAACAGCAACTTGGCCAGTGTAAGGCTCCCCTCTTGCTTCTGCATGGATTGTTTTTGCTAATAAATATAAATCACTATTTTGATTAGTACTAGATAAACTAATTCCCATAGCAGCCGCTGTTTTTGTGCCAACAATTCCATCTGCTTTTAATCCATTCTTTTTCTGAAAAGCTTTTACTGCTGCAATAGTTTTAGGGCCATTAATGCCATCTACCTTTCCAGTATAGTAACCCCAGTTTTTAAGTTTTTGTTGAATTGTTTTTAATTGTGAAGTTGTTAAAACTTCTGTGGTGTTATAGGTATAATCAGTTGTGCCATTAATATGATTAACTATTGCAAAACTTGAAACACCTAAAACACATATTCCAATAAAAACTGCAATTAACAACCTTTGTAAATTTAATTTAACTTTCATAATTTTCACCTACTTATCTATTTTTTATTTTATCAATTATTTCTTTAAATAGGCTTTTATACTTCACTGTTCCTTGTCCCTCTCCTAAAAAGCATAAAGGAGGATAAACAACACACCACCAATTTTCACCAGCGCCATCTCCTAAGTTAACAATTAAAGCGTCATAATAGCCATTTTCTAATACTAAATCTCCATAGTTTCTAGTTGGAAAATATTCGTCTTTTAAAACTGCTTTAGCTCCATAATCAAAACCATGTTGTTTTAACACACTAGTTGCAACTTTACTAATTCCATCTAAATTATCGTTAACTACTTTCATTGCTTCATTCACACTCTCACAATCTTTAACAAGAGGTGTTAAATATTCAACAACACTTTCTTTAACAATATATTTAATATTTTGGTCCACACTTGAATTACTATTTGCCCTAATGTGTATTCTTAGAAAACCTTGCTTGCTACTTGTGGATGGAATAAATAATGCAAGACCTAAAGAAAGAAATAAAATAGCACATACAGCAATTATTATAGTTTTTTTCAAAATTTATACCTACCCTTTAATTTGATATTTTAATTATTGACAAGTTTTTAAAAATATAAACAAAAAAAATAGCCTAAACTCTAGAGTTTAAGCCATTTTTGCAAGATGCATGAGGCGTTATAAATTTAACACGCTATTGCATTCTTAAGCGAGGGATTATGCTTTGCGTCTATAAACAACTATTTCAGTATTTTCTGGAATAATGTTAGACTCTAATAGTATTTCTTTAAGTTCAGGATTTTGCATAACTAGTTGTTCTTCTGTAACATTAAGATTTTTAGCAAGTTCAAATACTTCGAGTGGTTTATTAGTAATTACAAAACTTAATGCATTGTTGTTTGCAATTTTTAATTCGCCAATTTGTAAATCTGTAACTATTACAACATTTTGCTTATTACTAGCTGTTGCATATATTTTAATAACCCCATAAACTTCAATTTCATTAGTGCGTTTATGTTTAGCATAAACATCACATAGAACAACACTTGCATTTACTGTACTATCTTTTGTTAAATTATCAAACCCATTTTTAATTGAAAATGGAACTTCTACATCAATACTAGATACATCTTTGTTATCATCAATTGTAACTTCTAAAAATACTGTTATAGTTGCTAAGCCTTCAACAACTAAAGTTTCATCGCTTGCATAAACATTACTTACTACTAAATTTTTAACACTAGCCCCACTTACTTTATCAATTTGCATATCAGAATTTTTAACCTCAGCAGAAGCTGATATTTTTTCATCAAACACTTGAGGCATAAGCGCTTCATCGCAAATATGATTTTCTACAGTTATATTAACATCATTAGTGGTAGAAAACGCATCTTTAATTGTTTCTATATCAAGTGTTGAATATTCAAGAATTGTAACCTCAAGGTCAACTACAACACTAACAACTCCACCTTCAAAACTAGAAGAAATTTCTTTTACTTCAATACTAGCTTCAAGAGTGCTATCTTCACTCGCTTTGTGGTCAATTTCTTCACTTATTTGCACACATTCACTTATAGTTTTAATAAAAGGAAACTCTCCGCTATTTATAACAAGATTGGCGCTCATTTCTGCATCAAGCTTAACAATATCTCCATTAGCTGTTAATTTTTTAGGTAATGCCATTACAGAAGCTAATAAAACTTCAGTTATATTTTCTTTTGTTTCAACATCAAAAGTAGTTTTTAAATTATGTTTCATTGCACTAGATAAAAAGTAAACCTTTTCACTACATTTTTTACATGCACACTCATTAGATTCTTTAATGTAATTTATGGTGTTATCACTAACAACGCTAGCAAAAACATCAATTACAGCAGCAATTTTAATATCGCCACTAGAAATGCTTGTTATATCTGTTTCAACAACACTTACATTAGCAATACAAAAATCTTTTGCATTAATTTCAGCATTTTCTACTTTAGTGGCAAATTCAGTATCAAAGGTTGCTTGTTTAATTTCATTTTCAGTTGTTTCATAAATAGCAACAAAACTAGCCTTACCAGAAACGCGAACAACGCCTTTTTCTGTTTCACAACTTGCTACATAAGCGCGACAAAAAATCTTTTCCACTTTTTTAAGGTCACTATTATTTATAATAACTTTTCCTTCTATTATGGTTTGATTTTTGCCAACAAACTTTTTTTGTTTGCAAACAAGTTCTTCCATATTGTTTTCTGTCATATTAATCCCCCTTAAAGACAACTTGTTAAATTGTATTAAGGCTTTTGAAAAAATATTACTATTTTAAAAAAATAGTTTAAAAATTATTTTATAGGTAATAATCTCTTGGAAAGGAGAAAACAAATTGGTAAAACAAGGAAACTTAAATATAGATTCAATCAAAAGAAAAATAAATTCTTTAGTAGGAAGCAAGGTTGATATGGAAATTTGCAAGGGAAGAAAAAAAGCAAAAAAAATAAGTGGCATTGTTGAATGCACTTATCCGCAAGTATTTGTTGTTAACATAACAGATGGACTTAAAGGCTTAAGTAAATTTTCATGTGCTTATAGCGACGTTTTATGTGGAAATGTTACGCTTGAAGAAATTGAAGAAGCTTAAATATTTATTTAATTTAACATAAAAAAAGACCCTGCGTATAGGGTTTTTATTTTTTAAGCTATTCATCATCGCCAAAATCGTCATCATCACTGAATTGAAAATTATCGTCATCATCATCTAAATCTAAGTCATCAAGGTCAAGATCGTCATCACTATCATCTAAATCATCATCTTCATCAGCAGAGTCGATTTGATCGTCGATTTCTTCCCCAACAGGTATAACAAAGTCGTCATCATCATCGTCAAAATCTGAAATAGTTACACTATCAGATTCATCATCTTCTTGTTCTTCATTTTCATCAAGATAATTTTTCCAATCATCACTATCGTCACTACCTATTTTTTCTGCAGCACGCTCTTTTGCGCATGTTTCACAAATAGTTTCTTCCCCAGTAATATAATTTGATTTGCAAACTGGGCAAATATCAAAGTCTAAATCAAAATCTATAACTTCACCACCAGCTCTCATTTCACTTTTACAAACATTGCAAAATTTATCCTTTTTTAATATGAAATTTAGTTCACATCTAGGACATCTAATATAAGTATTTGGTTTCATTTTTGCTTACCTCTCTTAAACACAATTAGTCAAATTATATATGCTTTTTTATATTTTGACAAGCGTTTTTAAACACTTTTTTTTGTTAATTTTATGTATTTAATTTATATATTATAAGCAAAATTTTGAAAAATTTTTACGCCCCTTCAAGCAACATTTTATCTGCAACAAGAGCAATAAATTCGCCATTAGTAGGTTTATCATTACTTGTATAAACTTTTATTCCAAATAACTGATTTATATTTTCAATCTTACCTCTATTCCATGCAACTTCAATTGCGTGTCTAATAGCTCTTTCAACTTTACTAGCACTTGTTTGAAAACGTTCAGCAATACTTGGATATAATTTTTTAGTAATTGAATTAATAACATCAGGATTATCAACAGCCATTTTGATTGCTTCTCTTAAAAAATTATAACCTTTAATATGTGCTGGAATTCCAACTGTAATAAATAAATTTGTAATTTTTTCTTCAAGCGCTTTGTTTTGATTTTTTCCACTTATTGGAATAAGCGTACTTATATCCTTTGTAATATTATTAATTACACTTCCAGTTAATTTACTGTTTACAATTTCATCACAACGCTTTACAAGGGTTTTCATATTGAATGGCTTTAACATATAATAAGTTGCGCCAAGGTTAATTGCTTTCTCTATAAATACTTCTTGTGTTAGCGCCGACAAAACAATTGTTTTTGGCTTATTACTAAGTTCCCCTATTTCTTCTAAAATACTAAATCCATCCTTACCCGATAATATTATATCTAAAATTAATAAATCTGGTTTTTGATTTTTAACGATTTCTTTAACTAAGTTACCATCACCAGTTTTACCAACAACTTCAAAATTACCAATGCTAATTAATTCGTTTGATATTGCTTCTTGTAGTTCTATGCCATCTTCTGCAATAACAACTTTTATTTTATCATTATTCATTCTAAATACTCCCTTTATAAATTTTTGTGTTTATTTTTGCGAGTAAATATATAATAACATATTTTTTAGAAACAACAAACAATTTTTGATAATTTTTTAAAATAATTTGAAAAAATATAATATACATTTGTCGAATTTTTACATATTTAAAAATAACTTCGACAAAAAGCAGTAAAATATCTAATATAAAAAAAATAGCTATATAGCTATTTTTATAATTTAAAGGTTTTTCCCGTGCCTACAGTAACAGTATCCCATTCAGGTTGATGGTTAATGTCATAGGTTCTTTCTTGTCTAGAAGTGCAAATTTCTGCTTCAAAGCGACCATCATCAAGCATTTCTCCACCTTCAAAGAAATGTTTTGAGAAAGACATTGCAAAATTTTTAGCACAATCTAGTTTTGTTGCCACCATCATTAAAATTTCATATAAATCTTTAGTTGTTTTTGTTACAATGCCATGACCATGCAATTGAATATCTGTTAATTCTTTAAGGGTTGGTTTAATAATGGCATTTGAATTTTCAATTATATTTAATCTTGCTAAATCTATTAATGGCAAACAAAATTCAAAACTTTTACTATCAGTAACTTTTTTAGGTTCAAAAATATCATGCTTTAACGCATCTGAATAAATTTCTAATTCTTTTTCTTGCGTTACTAAATCAACATAGTTTTCTACATTGCAAGCAATTGAAGGGGTGCATCTAGCAATAAAGTCTTTTAGTCTACCTTGTTTTGCAACAACATCTCTTAGCATAGTTTTAGTTTTACTTTCTCTCTCTTCAGGATTATCACTTTCAATTTGAATTTCTTTTAAAGCTGAAATGCTTTTTTTAGCTTCCATTAGCTTATTTTCTAGTTTATCTAAACTTGTAGATAAAATTATACTTAGTGTAGCAATATCAGCAATATGTTTCTTTAAAATAAAATTTTTATCAACAATATTGTTTTCCATTGTTATTCTCCTCTTTATATTTAAATTGTAACATATCAAAAAAATTTTTTCAATATGTTTTAAATAATTTGTCGAAAAAAAATGAAATGACCAAAATCATTTCATTTTTAATATTATTCGGCAACTTCTACCGCTTCTTTATTTTCATCATTAACTACTTCTGCTTTTGCAGGTTCAATATTATGGTATCTTGCTAAACCAGTTCCAGCTGGAATTAACTTACCAATAATAACATTTTCTTTAATTCCAACTAAGTGGTCAATTTTACCTTTAATTGCAGCTGAAGTTAAACTACTTGCAGTTTCTTGGAAGCTTGCGCTTGATAAGAAGCTTTCTGTAGATAAACTAGAGCGAGTGATTGAAAGAAGTACTCTTCTAGCTGTTGGCGGAACCTTACCTTCGTTAAGTGCTTGTTCTGTTGCTGCTTCATATTTGAATACATCAACGATATCCCCTGGAATTAATGCTGTGTCGCCTGAACTTTCAACTTTAACGTATCTAAGCATTTGACGAGCAATTATTTCTACGTGCTTATCTGCAAGGCTAACACCTTGGTCAGCATAAGTTGACACAACTTCTTTAATAATATAATCTTGAACGCCTTTGATACCACGAGTAGCTAAAATATCGTTTGGATATAAACTACCAACAGTAAGTGGAGTTCCAGGTTCTACTACATCACCATTTTTAACAATTAATTTAAGACCGTAAGGTATTAAATAGCTAACTACATCATCAGTTGTTTTGATTAACACTTCATCGCGTTTATCAACTTTTCTGATTGAAACTTTACCGCTAACTTCACTAATAATAGCACAAACTTTTGGACGACGTGCTTCAAATAATTCTTCAACACGAGGCAAACCTTTTGTAATATCGGCAGCAGCAGCAATACCACCAGTGTGGAAAGTTCTCATTGTTAACTGAGTACCTGGTTCACCAATAGATTGTGCAGCGATAATACCAACAGGATCACCAACACTTGCAAGTTTATCACTTGTCATGTTTTTACCATAACATTTAGCACATATACCATGACGACAACGACAAGTTAAAACGCTTCTAATATCAACACTTGTAATTCCACAAGCTTCAATTTGTTTAGCTTGAGCCTCTCCAATAAGTTCATTAGCTTTAACAATAACTTGTTTAGTTTTAGGGTCAATTATATCATTTAATGCAACACGGCCAAAAATACGTTGTGATAAAGATTGAATTAATCTGAAATCATATTCAATTTTAGAAACTGTAATACCGCGTGGTTTTTCTCCAAGACTTGCAAAACAATCATCATCAGTAATAACAACATCTTGACTTACGTCAACAAGACGACGAGTTAAATAACCTGAGTCTGCTGTTTTAAGGGCTGTATCTGTAAGTGACTTACGTCCACCAAGACAGCTCATAAAGTATTCAAGGTTAGAAAGTCCTAAACGATAGTTACCTTTAACTGGAACGTCTAGATTTCCACTAGAAGAAGACATAATACCACGCATACCAGCCAATTGAACTAACTGCTTATCTGAAGCACGAGCTTTTGAATCAGCAATAATTTTAATTGGGTTAAATTTATCCCAATGTGTAACAACGCTCTTTGTTACATCATCCATTGCTTTATACCAAAGTTCTGTGTTAAATGCTTTCTTTTCTTGTAAAGTAATTAACCCACGACGATATTGTCTATCATTTTCTTGAGCTTTTGCTTCAGCTTCTTTTATAATTGCTTCACGTGCTTCTGGAATATGCATATCGAAAACTGAAATTGAGTTGCTAGATAAAGTTGCATATTTATATCCAAGAGCTTTAATTCCATCTAACATTGTAACACAAGTTGTGTTATCAACATTGTTAAATGCACGTAAAGTAATGTTTTGAAGTTCACTTTTACCTACCATGAAATCAATTTCATATTTATTAACTTCTTCACGTTTTGTTCTATCAACAAAACCTAAACATTGAGGAACTTCTCTATTAACTAAAATTCTACCAACTGTTGTTTCAATTAAGTCAGTAACTTTTTCACCATTAAACATTGTAGAACGGCGAACTTTAATTTTTGCTTGTAAATGTAATTCTTTATGGAAGAAAGCAGTCATAGCTTCTTGTTCATCTT